>JBPCLT010000198.1:0-7043 GCA_051003015.1 Rubrobacteraceae bacterium
GGCGCCTTCGAGCGGTGGCTGGTCCAGGATCATCTGTTCGTCGGCGATTTGCTCGTCTTCCAGGCGCGGCTGCTCGCCCATGCGCCGAGGCGGGATCAGGCGACCTTGATCTCCGGTCTCATCGCCGCCGAAGCGGAGTTGGGTTGGTTCGAGGATCAGGCGTCGAAGCGGGAGTTTGCCCTCGACGCTCCCCATCATCCGAACAACATCGCTTACCGTGATTTCCTTCGCGGGCTCGGGGATGAGCCATATGCCGCCGGGATTACGGCTCTGTGGGCTTTGGAGTACACGTACCTCGAAGCCTGGAGGGGAGCGGCGCCGGGCGCTCCGGATCATCGCCCGTTCGTGGATCACTGGACGACCCCGGAGTTCGCGGAGTACGTGGCCGACCTGGAACGATTGTCCGAAGCGGCCCTCGGCGCGGCGGACGGGGAAGAGCGGCGCCGGGCGGAAGAGGCTTTCCTCAGCGTTGCGCGCCTCGAAAGGGATTTCTGGGAGATGGCCTTCCCTGGAGGTGGAGGATGAGCCTGGCGGAGACGTTGTGGCGGGAAAACGCGGACCTCTCGCGGGCGGCGCTCGAACACTCGTTCGTGCGCGGGCTCGCCGACGGCTCGCTGCCCCGGGAAGACTTCCGGTATTACGTCGCCCAGGACGCCTTCTACCTGGAGAGCTTCGCCCGCGCCTACGCTCTGGCCCTCACCCACAGCCGCGACCGCCGGGGCCTCGTGGAGTTCTCGGCCCTGATCTCCGGCGTCGTCGAAGAACTGCGGCTGCACGAGGGCTACGCGGAGCGGTGGGGCGTTGACCTCTCCCTGACCTCCCCCGGCGATGCGACGCTCGCCTACACGCAGTTCTTGCTGGCGACCGCCGCCCTAGGGAGCGTTGGGGAGACCTGCGCGGCGATGACCCCGTGCATGAGGCTCTATGCCTTCCTCGGACAGTCCCTCGCGGAGGAAGGTGTCGTGGGGGACAACCCCTACAAAGAATGGGCCGAGACCTACGCCGCCCCGGACTTCGAGGCGCTCGCTGCCGGGCTCGAAACCTTACTGGACCACTACGCGGACGACACCTCCGCCGTGCACGGCGCATATCGCCGGGCGATGGAGTTGGAGCTGGCTTTCTTCGAGGCGAGTTCCGGGACTGGGGAAGGAGCGTCCCGATGAGTAGCTGGGTCATGGTCTTGCTCGTGTCGTTGGTGGCGCTGGGGTTCGCGGGGGCTGGTGTGATCCACTCCCGTGGCCGGAGTATCACCCTGGAGGAGTACATAACCGCCCGGGGCAGCGTGGGGGCGCTCACGACCGCGGCGACGCTGGTGGCCTCCGGGATGGGGGCCTGGATCCTCTTCGGGCCCGCGGAGGCAGCGACCTGGGGCGGCCTGCCCGCTATCCTGGGCTACGCCGTGGGCTCGGCGGCGCCCCTGCTGGCCTTCATCCTGCTGGGCCGGCGCATCCGCCGGGTGATGCCCGAGGGGCACACCCTGACCGAGTATGTCTGGCACCGTTACGGGCGGGGCATGTACCTCTTTACCCTGCTCGTAATGTTGTTCTACATGTTCGTCTTTCTGGCGGCGGAGGTCACCGGAATGGCCCTCATAGCCAACCTGATCGCCGGTGTTCCGCTCTGGATCACGGCCCTCATCGTCATGGCGGCCACCCTGGCCTACACGACCTACGGAGGGCTCCGCGCCTCCATCTTCACGGATACCGTGCAGATCCTGCTGATACTGCCGCTACTGGCCGCCGTCGTAGTCGCGGGATACGTGCTCCTGGGCGGCATCGAACCTACATACGCCGGGCTCGCGGAGCGGGCGCCGGAGCTGGCCGGGTGGGGTCACCTCGCGGGCTTCGAGGGCGCCTTGACCTTCGTGATCGCCATACTGGCGGCGAACCTCTTCCACCAGGGCTACTGGCAGCGGGTCTACGCCGTCCGCGACGAGAGGGCTCTCGGGAGAGGATTCCTGATCTCGGCCGTCGTGGTGATCCCCATAGTCTTCGCGATGGGCCTGTTCGGGCTGGCGGCGGTCGGCCTGGGGAGGGCCGACACGCCTTCGGTGGCCCTGTTCAGCGTGCTCCTCGAAGCCCTGCCGCCGTGGCTCGCGCTGGGCCTCGCGGTCCTCGGCCTCGCGCTCGTGATGAGTAGCGCCGACACCCTCCTCAACGGCATCGCCAGCATCGTCGCGGTGGACCTGCGGCGGGTGAAGCCGGATGCGCCGGCGAGCTTCCTGCTCCTGGCCTCCCGGATCTCCACGCTGGTCCTGGCGGTCCCGCTGCTCCTGATCGCCTCTCAAGGTTACAGCGTGCTCTACTTGCTGCTGTTGGCGGACCTGGTCTGCACGGCGGCGGTCTTCCCCGTCTTCTTCGGGCTATACAGCGAGCGCTTCACCGGGCGCGCCGCCGTCGCCGGCGCCCTCGCCGGGCTCGTGGCCGGCGGGCTCCTCTTCCCGGACCCGGCCATGACCCGCGGCAGCCTGCTCGGCGCCTTCGTAGTCGCCGCCGCGGTCTCGGTGTTCGTCTCGGTGGTGATGACCCCCCGGCGGAGCACCTTCGATCTCGGTCAACTCGCGAAGGCCGTGCGGTATCTGGACGAATAGGATGATCGACTCCATGGAGGTAAGATCGTGAAACGGGTCATGAGCATCGCGACCAGCGACTCGGGGGCCGGGGCAGGCATACAAGCCGATCTCAAGGCTTTCCTCCGGTGCGGCGTGTACGGGACGACGGCCATCGTCGCCACGACCGCCCAGAACACCGTGGGCGTCACCGGCATCCACGCCCTCCCGCCGGAGGTGGCGGTCGAACAGATCGAAGCCATCGCCTCGGACATCGGGGCGGATGCCGTGAAGACAGGGATGCTCTTCAACGCCGGCATCATCTCCGCCGTCGCCGAAGCCGTCGAGCGGCTGGGGCTCCCGAACCTGGTCGTGGACCCGGTGATGGTCGCCGAGAGCGGGGCCACGCTCCTTGAGCCTGACGCAGTCGAGACGTACAAGCAGGAGCTATTCCCACTCGCGACCGCCATCACGCCCAACCTGAACGAGGCTTTCGCCCTCCTTGACGAAGACGTGGACGAGGACCGCGTCGAGGACTGCGCCGTGACTCTGCACGCGCTTGGACCGAAGGCCGTCATCATCACCGGCGGGCACACCGCCTCGGGCGACGATCTCCTCTACGATGGTGAGGGGTTCACGAGGATCGGCGGTCCCGTCCATCCCTCGGAGAACACCCACGGGGCGGGCTGCACCCACTCTTCGGCGCTGGCGAGCTTTCTGGCGCTGGGCTTGGATATCGAAGTGGCCGCGCGCCGGGCTCACATGGTCGCCTCGGAGGCGGTGGAGTATGGGCTGGGTGGGATCGGGGCCGGCGCAGGCCCGGTACACGCGCTCGGCAAGATACTGAAAGGAGCGGAACGATGAACGCTTCGGAGGCATTGAGAAAACTGGGCGAGGAGCGTCCGCTCATCCATCATCTGACCAACTACGTCACGGTCAACCTGGTCGCCAACGTCACGCTCTCGACAGGCGCGCTGCCGGTAATGGCGCACGCCGTGGAGGAGGTGGAGGAGATGGCGGCGGTCGCCTCGGCGCTCGTCATCAACATGGGCACCCTGGACCCGCCGTGGGTAGAGGCAATGATCCGGGCCGGCAAAGAGGCCAACCGCCGCGGCATCCCGGTGGTCCTCGACCCTGTCGGAGCCGGGGCAACGAGGTTCCGTGCGGAGATGCCGGAGAAGCTGCTCTCCGAGATAGACTTCGCCGCCGTGTGCGGCAACGCCGGGGAGATCTCCACCCTCGCCGGCCTCGACGCCGAAGTGCGAGGCGTCGAGAGCATCGGCGGCGACGCGAAAACGGCGGTAGTCAAAGCCGCCCGCCGGCTCGGCGCGACCGTCGCCGCAACCGGGGCGACGGACCACATAAGCGATGGCGAAAGGCTCTTGACTGTCGAGAACGGCCACCCCCTCATGGGACGCATCGTAGGTAGCGGTTGCGCCTCCACGGCGGTCGTCGGGTGCTTCGCCGCCGTCGGTGGAGTCGGCCCCGAGACCATCGTCGCCGCGCTGGCCTGCTTCGGGCGTGCGGGCGAGATCGCCGCGGAGAAAGCCGACGGCCCTGGCACCTTCGAGCCACGTCTCCTCGACGCGCTCGCCGCCCTCGCCGATGACCCTTCCGTCCTCGAAGGCGTGCTCCGGATTCGGGAGGCGCCCGTTGGCTAGGGCGGGGTCACGGCTCGCGGTGAGCACCACTACCCGCAGGCTCGTCCTGGCCGCGCTCTTCGCCGCGATGGGCGTCCTGCTATCCTCGTTCGCCATCCCCGTGGGCGCGTCGCGCGTCTTCCCCTTCCAGCACGCGCTGAACGCGGTGGCGGGGGTCTTGCTCGGCCCGTGGTGGGCCGCGGGCTCCGCGCTGGTGACCGCGACTCTTCGGGTCTCGTTGGGGACCGGCACTCTCTTCGCCTTCCCCGGAAGTCCCTTCGGGGCCATCGCCGTCGGTCTGGCATATAAATTCCTCCGGCGCGACGAGGCTGCGTTATTCGAGCCGGTGGGCACCGTGCTCGTGGGGGCCACGTTGGGGGCGGTCCTGATCACACCCCTGCTCGAAGGCGTAACCGGCGGTCTCCTCGCCCTCATGATCACCTTCTCCCTCTCAAGCATCCCAGGAGCCGTGATCGGCTACCTGCTCCTCAAAGCCCTCCGAAGGACAAAAGCCATCTGAAAACAGCCATTTGCCAGAACAATCTCTCACAATCTGTTACGTGTTAACCGATTAACAGCGATTTTGTAACACGCGACGTATCATAGTCACGTAGACTGGTAGAACCAATCAGGAGGTAGCGTGATGAAGAACGGTACGAAGCGGCAGAGGTGGTACGAGGCGTTCGCGCCGTCGGCGCAGATGTTCCACGGGGCTGGCAAGGGTCTGGGCCGCGGGCGTGGCCCGAGGCTGGCCGAGGCTCCGGAGGAAGCGAGGCGTGAGAGGGTACGCGACAAGGTCGCCGCTTAGTAGCGGCCTGCCGAAAACCACATCCGAGGGGTTCGAGGCCCGGTCCCGGTTGGGGCCGGGCTTCGTCATTGCCGGGTTGGTATCAAGGTCGCACAAGAGCATGCTATACTCGTGCGCTATGGGGAATACTGGCGCCGGTTCGGGGAGACGCGGCACGCTTTACAAGGAGGTCGCGGCCCGCATCCGCGAGCTTATCTCGAGTGGCGAGTTGGAGCCGGGACAGGCGCTGCCGTCAGAGCGTAAGCTGGCGGCGCAGTTCGAAGTGGGGAGGGCGGTGATCCGGGAGGCCGTCCGCCAGTTGGAGGCGGCCGGGTTGGTGGAGAGTCGTCACGGAGGCGGCAACTACGTCCGCGAGGTCACCAGCGAGCACCTGGTTGCGCCCATCGTCAGCGTCCTCAACAGCAAGGCCCAGCTACGCGAGGAGCTCATGGACGCGAGGGCCCTGTTCGAGCCTCAGGTCGCGCGCGAGGCCGCCGTCCGGGCAACGCCGGAGGATCTTCTGCTGATGGAAGCCACCGTCCGCCGGCAGGCGGAGCGCGTGACCAAAGGTCAGCCCACCGCCGAGGAAGACGCCGAGTTCCACGCGCTGCTCGCCCACGCCACGCGGAACTCGGTTGTGGAGCGGGTGATGGGGGTTATAGACGACTTGCTCGAGGATGTCTACGAGCGGCTCTCCCAGCACGGCGAGCGGTCCCAGCGTTCCCTGGAAGGCAACCGGCGCATCCTGGAGGCCGTGCGGAGCCGGGACCCTGACGCCGCCCAGCGGGCGATGGCGGAGCACATAGAAGATATAGCCTCACACTTCCGTCCCGGTGGTGAGATCCACGCCCTCGAACATCCCGACGCGGCAAAAGGGGCATGACTCCCTGATAACCCTGACTGGCCATGGGAGCTTATCGCCGTCTCCAGGCGCTCGCACACTTGAGGGAGAAACTTCCTATGATGCGGCGTACTCGGTAATTCGTACCTTTCTGATCCATCCCCGATAGAATCTATCTTGACGGCTGCAAGGATACCAACTCTTCATTTTTACCCTGACTGTACAGAGCGATACGGGAGTTGCTATCCGAAAATTCTCTGCCCGATAAAGATATGTCGAATGGAAATAGCGATGGCGACGCCAGCAGCGTCGGTAGCACTCTGGTCTCCTGATCGCTGGAGAGAAGAGATGCCTCAATGAGCCAGGCGACGACCTCGGAGTCTTCGAGACGATGCGTGACACTCGCGCGGTAGATGCCTCTCTCGGACATCTCTTCCAGGACATTCCAATCGGAGAAGCTCCTCAGGATACGCTGGGACGCGCGCACGACCGTGCTGCGCTCTCCGTAGGTCTCCACTATCCTCGCCCTGACCTGCGAGAGCGAAGCCTCACCCTGCAACCGCAGAAGACGTCCGACTATGGACGCCGTCTCCCAGACGACCGGGTGACCGGCGCAGACCATCCCCCAGTGCAGGGCCAGCCTCTCCGAATCGTTCGTCCGGGAGAGCAGCGCAAGCCCTTGGTCCCGTAGACAGCGCAGCCTCTCCGACGGCAACAGCCAGGTCCGAAGAAGGACAGTCTTCGTCTTCTTCCTCGCTTCTTTCCCCGTTACCTCTCCTTCGAGCAAGCGGTCCAGCTTCGCGCGTATCTCCGCGTCGGGCATGCCCGACGCCGTCCATCCGGCGACGGCCTCCAACCACGCCAGACGTATCTTGCGGTCGAAACCCACGCCCCTCACCGTGTCGCTCAAATATCTCCTCCGCTTGCTCTCTGCTCTATGTGTACGAACGGCACCGCCAGCTCCTCCAGTGAAACGCCGCCGTGGCCCACTATACGCCTATTCCTGGCGACGAATGCGGTCCTACCCGGCGCGAGCAGCGGCAGATAGTCCTTTGGCAGCCCCGACCTCGACCACTCCACGGATCCCGGAAACTCGCCGGCGACGCGGCTCCTCTGCTCCGGGTCGTCGTAGACCCTCACACGCTCGCCGCGGATGTCCGCGATGGCGCCCTCGCTTGGGTTCCCGATACCTTTCGCTTCCACGTTGCCGTGATCCGAGGTCAGATA
>JBPCLT010000199.1:0-3097 GCA_051003015.1 Rubrobacteraceae bacterium
CCGAGAACATCCGGGCGGTCGCCAACGACGACAAGGCCCGCGAGCGCATCCTGACCAACCCGTGCGCCATCATCGCCTCGCCGGTCACGATGCAGGGCGGGGCGAGCGCGTTCTACCGCAAACGCCTGGCAGCGAGCCCGGAGAACGCCGTGATCCTGCCTTCCAATGCCTTCTCCTCCTACGGTGCCCACAGGGCAGAGGGCGAGGAGGAGCAGTGGCGGGTCGAGAAGGTCAGCTTCGCGGCGCACTGCACCCAGGACCAGCTCCTCGGCATCACCGAGAAGCTGACGCCGCGCCAGATCATCCTGATCCACGGTTCGAGGCGCCGCATCAGCGACCTGGCCTTCCGCCTCTCTCCGAACCACAAGATCCACACCCCCACCGTCGGCGAGACGGTGCGGACGGTCCTGTGAGAAGGGGCTAACGAGGAAAACGCAACTCCGCCGGGAAAGCTCTGCCTTCCAGATGATCCGGCAGCGAGTACGGTTCGCCGGACCAGCGGCGTCCCGCGCCGCCGGTAAGCGCGGCGAGGTCTATGAGCCGGCCGAGTATCCGGAGGCAGAAGCCGTTCACCACATCGTCGGGGTCGTCCACCTTGCCGCGGGCCTTCGCCACGAAGAGGCCCTTCGTCTTCCAAACGCCGTCGCGGTAGACGGCGAAGGTCTGGCAAACATCCTCCCCTGCCGATTCCGTCCAGCCGAGGATGCGCCCGGAGTAGCCAGACGGGTCGAGGTCGTAGCGGCTGAGGTCCTCGTGCATGAGGTCCTCGTCGGTCTCCGCCGCCGCGCCCCCGACGAGCCCGAATGATACCCGGGCTTCGGCGCCGGGGGCGGCGAGCGCCCGCAGCGTGAACGCACGGGCGCTGCCCTCGTTCTCCACCTCGAAGCCGGCCTGTCGGGCGAGCACGGCGGTGTGTTCCAGGCCGGCGAAGAGCCGTTCGGAGAACCGGCGGGCCGCTGCTTCGGCCTCGTGGACGAGCTTCAGAGAACGGTTGGCGTCTTCCCGGTAGCGTTGGAGGCGGGTGAGTACGCTCTCGTCGAAGCCCACGGCCTCAGTCTTTCGCCCAGCGGGAGAGAACGCGGTCAGCGAGGCCGGGTAGCAGGGTGACGCCCGCGACGAAGAGGAGATCCGGCAGCGTGACGTATACGTCCCGGCCGCCTTTTTCGGCGGCGCGGGCTATCCTTTCGGCTACCAGATCCGGGGTCACGCCCTTCGGACGCCAGCCGCGTTTCTCGTCTTTCGTGCGCCGGGAGTTGTCCCTGAAGGCGGTGCGGGTGGTGCCGGGATAGACGCTGGTGACGGTGATGCCGCGCTCCGCTATCTCGACTCTCAAGGAATCCGAGAGGGCGTTCAAGGCGGACTTGGTGGCGCAGTACGCGCCGACTTTGGGGATGGCGCGTTTCCCCACCACCGAGGATACGTTAATTATTCGTCCGCCCGACCGCATATGGGGCAGAGCGGCCTGGATGCAGTTGAGGGGTCCGATGACGTTGACCTCGAAGACGTATCTCAGGTCCTCGGCTCGAACCTCAGCCACCCGGCCCGAGAGACCGATCCCGGCGTTGTTCACCAGCACGTCCACGACCCCGAACGCGGCGGCGGTCTCTTCGATCATCGCCTCGACGGAAGCCACGTCGGAGACGTCGGTCTCCACCACAAGCACCCGTCTCCCGGCGGCGGAGAGATCCCTTTCCAGCGTCCGGAGCCGGTCCACCGAGCGCGCGGCCAGCACGACTGATGCGCCCCTCCCGGAGAGAGCGCGAGCCGTGGCCTCCCCGATTCCGCTTGAGGCGCCGGTCACGACCGCTATCTTGTTCTTCAAAGTCTGTTCCGTGGCGTCCACGGAGCGTATCTTATCCATATATCCCGACGGCGTTCTCCAATGGCTAAAGGTTCCGTGCGTCCGCGCCGATAACCTTTCGACGGACGGTACCCAAACAGTAAATATCCCTCCCTACGTGAGGATAGCAACTTATCGGGGACCACGGTTCGTCAAGTGGTCGGGGCTTTCGGAGCCCCGGCCTTCTTCGTTCTCCCCTCCGATATACTACCGGCGTGCCGGGTTCGAGCAACGTTCTGGTCGGGGTCACGGGGGGCATCGCGGCGTACAAGGCGCCCGGCGTGATCCGGCGTCTCCGCGAGGCCGGCCACGAGGTCGAGACGATAGCCACCGAAGCCGCACTCCGCTTCATCCCCGAGGAAACCCTGGCGATAGCGGCCGGAAAGCCCGTCCACACCGAGATGACCTGGTGGGAGCAGTCGGGGAGGATCGAACACGTCGGCCTCGCCCGATGGGCCAGCCTCGTCCTCATCGCCCCCGCAACGGCCGACGCGATGGCCCGCGTAGCCATCGGCCTCGGCGACGATTTGCTGTCCGCTACGGTCCTCGCTGGCGCGAAAAAGGTTCTCTGGGCCCCCGCCATGAACCCGGAGATGTGGCGCAGCCCCGCCACAGTCCGCAACGTCGAGACACTGAGGGGCTGGGGACACCGCTTCGTCGGCCCGGCGGAGGGGCTCATGGCGTCCGCCGAAGAGGAGCCAGGGGTGGGACGGCTCACCGATGAAACGGAGATCCTGGCCGCGGTCGAGGAAGCATTGCCCGCGCACGAGGACTGAGCAGTGCATTACGCCGGGTTTCCCAGTCGGCATTCTAGCGACCGTGAGAGCCGGTCTACCAATGAGCCGGAAGAAGCCTCTCCCGGAGCGACGTGAGACCGGCGCCGCGGCCGCGCAGCGAGGAGATCCCCGCCGATCCGGCGAATGGCTCGGCCCCCGGAGCGGTTCGTTTCGCCCTGATCGCCCTGATCTCCGGCGCCGTCGCCATAGGGTCCTCGCCCATCTTCGTGCGTTTGAGCGAACTGGGGCCGACCGCGACGGCCTTCTGGCGTCTCGCCCTCGCCCTGCCGGTACTCTGGGTTTGGGTCGAGATCGGAGGTCGCCGGAGAGAGGCAACATCCCGTCCTTCGAGGTACTTGGACTATCTCGCCCTCGTCCTCGCCGGCCTGTTCTTCACCGGCGACATAACCCTTTGGCACTGGTCGGTCGTCCTCACCTCCGTGGCTAACTCCACACTGCTGGTCAACCTGGCGCCGATTTT
>JBPCLT010000200.1:0-9991 GCA_051003015.1 Rubrobacteraceae bacterium
ACGTAGTCCACCCCGTCCTCGAACTCGTGCGCCGGCGTCTCGAAGTCCTTGTCCAGGGTGTACACTTTCTCGGCCAGGTACTTGGAGTAGAAGCGATATCCCAGGAAGAAAGCCACGGCTACGAGAACCGCGATCACTATTGCCGGCATAAAATCTCCCTCCCGCAGGTAAACAATTCATCCCCCGGCGCCGCGTTTCAAGCGCCACGAATGCACTATAAACGGCGGGAGTTATCATTACAAGCGGATGTCCGTATACGATCAGCACACCCTGAAGACCACGACGGAGATGGCCGCCGTCGCCGCTTTCGCCTACGCCGGTCGCGACGGCACGCCTCGACTAATCCCCATGACGCCCCTGCTGTCAGGCGGAGTCCCCGCCTTCACCCTCACCTACGCCCGCTCGGAACTGGCGCGTGAGATCTCCGCTTCCCGGCACGCCGCCCTCGTCTTCGCCGATTCGCGGCTCGCCTACGTGGGCTGGAACCCGCTCGCGGTCGAAGCGCGGGTCGAGGTCTTCCCCGACCCGCAAGGAGAGGTGTTCCGCGAGAGCCTGTTGCATCAGGAGCTTCTCAAGTTCCCGCCCGCTCGCCAGTTCGCCGACAGCCTCGTCTTGCAGCGCGAGAACTGGTGGTACCTGCCGCGTTGGATCCTGCGCGTCGTCGAGGCCAGTGTTCCTCGCCCCGTCTCCCGCCGCGCCGGCCCTGACCACGGCGTCCTCGCCTACGAAAGGCACGACTCTCTCACGGCAGAGTCCGTCCGCGTCGAGGACTGGGACGCCGCCCGCATCCCCGTCAGAGCGCGGGAGAACCTCGAACCTCTGCCCGAAGACTCACCGGCCGCGCTCCTCTGCCACGACTTCGCGATCCCCGACATGGACCCGCGCACCACGTTCCTCGCCACCGGACGGCTGGAGAATGGCCGCCTCTCCGTGGCCGGCCGCAACGGCTCACATACGCTCGGCAAGCGTCCCGGCCTCCTTGCCCGGTGGCGGGCGCAGCGGGATCTGGAGCGGCGCTGCAAGGCCGGGATCGCGGAGCACGCCTGAGGGGCACCGGAACTAGAAGCGCGGAGAGAGCAGCCGCGGAGCCGTCAGACACACGGCGATGACGAGCACGAAGCATATGATCACGGGATAGACGAAAATTTCCAACGGAGCGGTCTCCACCGGCAACCCGAACACCGCTTTCAGGGCGTCGTTCATGTACGCGAATGGGACGAAGTTCCGCAGAAAAGCGAGGAACCCTTCCGGGTCCTGGTTGCGAAAGAAGCCGGAGACGTAGATCAGGGGGAACAGAATCGCCGTCGCGTACAACAGCACGTCCGCCGGAGACGAGGTGAAGTTGGCTATGAATATCCCGATGCAGTTCGCCGTCACGAGCGTGGCGAAGACGCCGAACGTCGCTGCGAGTACCCAGATGAGGGGCGCGGGATGCAACACGTAGACGATCACGAGCGCGGGCAGCAACTGGATGAAGTCCAGGACGGCATTCACGGCGAGGACTTCGAAGACGATGCGGCGGGGTGAGGCGGGGGTGAGGGCGACGCGCACCAGGATGCCGTCGTTGAGGTCTATGGTGAGGCTCTCGCCGGCCCCGAAGGTACCGGCCATGACCGCCACGATGCCTATGACCGCCGCCGCGTACTCGGCCGGGATGCCGCTGGCCGCCACCGGGATGATGATCGCCATCGGATACAGCATCTTGATGAGGAGCGCGAACCGCTTGCCGAAGAACAGCGCCACGTCCTTCTTCCAGTAGGCGTCCGGCGGGTTAATCCTCATCGCGCAGCGCCTCTCCCGTCAGCTTCACGAACACGTCCTCCAGGCTCGGCCGCCGCACTGCGAGGTCCGTTATGTCACCGCCGGCCCGTACGATGGCGGCCACCACGTCCGCCACGATGCCAGGCCGGTCCTCGCAGTGAACAACCAGATCCCTGCCCTCCGGCACGACCCGGTCCACGCCTGAGACTCCTTTCACGGGATCGTACCCGATCGGGTTGCGGAGCGTCGCCACGATGCGGCGGACGCCTTTCAGGGAGGAGACGAGCTCCTCCGGCGTGCCTTCGGCGACGATCCTCCCTTCATGCAGGAAGGCGACGCGATCGCACAGCGACTCAACTTCGTCCACCTGGTTGCTGGCGAGGATTATCGCCACGCCTGATGCGGCGAGATCCCGGACCCTGCGCTGGAGGGCGAGCTGCGAGGTGTAGTCCAGGCCCAGAGAAGGCTCGTCCAGCAGCAGGACTTCCGGCCCGTGCGCCAGCGCTTCGATCAGGGCGAGCTTCTTGCCCATCCCGTATGAGTACGTCTTGACCCGATCTTCCCCGTACGCTGCGAGGTCGAAGTACTCGAATAGCTCCGATAACGCGCCCTCCGCCTTCTCTTCCTCCATCCCATACAGCCGGACGAAGAAGTATGCGTTCGCCCACCCCGAAAGGTCCCCGTAGTGCGTCGGACGGTCCACCATCAGACCGAGCTTCGCCCGAACCTTCCGCTTCTCCCGTAACCCATCCGCGCCGCCGACCCGGAAGGCGCCGGAGTCCGGTTCCGTGGCCGTGGATAGCACGCGCAACAGGGTGCTCTTGCCTGAGCCGTTCGGGCCCACGAGGCCGAAGACCTCGCCCCGGCCCACCGTGAGATTCAAACCCGCAACGCCACGTCCACTGCTCCGGTAATGCAGCGTAATATCCGTTGCTTCGAGCGCGAACGGCTTCTCCACGACTTCCTTCCAAACCGGGAAAACGTCACGCTCATTCTAGCCGCGCCGCTCTTAGTCCGTTGTGGAGCGCATCACCCCGAGTTCCGAAAGGGGCGGCGCCCACGCCATGCGCCGCCCCTTTCGGTGGTCTAGTTTTTGGTGGCGATGTAGTAGTAGTTCTGGAAGTCGTGGGGGAGTTGCTTGACTTCGACGTGATCGAAACCAGCTTCTCTGAGCATCTCCCGTGCTTTTTCCTCGCCCCACATGGCGCCGAGTCCGTCTCCATTTTGCGCGAGGGAGACGGTCATGCAGTGCATGGTGGATATGGTGTAGAGGAAGGGGCCGATGGGATGATCCCGGTTATTATGGACGTAGCTTGAGCCCGCGATATCCTGCATGAGGTAGACGCCGTCAGGACGGAGCGCGTTCGCTATCCCTTCGAGCACCACCGCCGGCTTCGCCTGATCGTGGACGGCGTCGAAGGTGGTGATGAGGTCGTATCCTTCCGCTTCATCGAGCTTCGAGGCGTCCTTGACCTCGAAGCGAATGTTCGACGCGCCGTTTCTTTCGGCCTCGGCGCGGCCGCGGGAGATACCTTCTTCGGACAAGTCGTATCCGGTGAAGCGGCTGTTGGGGAAGGCGCGGGCCATGAGGTTCAGCGCCCGGCCGCTGCCGCAGCCAACGTCCATGACCTCGATGCCTTCTTCCAGACGTCCGGTCAGGCCGGGCACGAGCGGCAGGATGTGGCCGAGCAACGCCGGGAGGACCGTCTGGCCGCTGTCCTCGGCCATGACCTCCTGGAAGCGCGGGAAGGCCGAGTACGGCACGCCGCCGCCGTGTTTGAAACTCTCGACGATCCGGTCCTCCACCGAACCCAGGACGCTGATGTACTGCATGAAGGCGGCGAAGTTATCCGGCGCGGCATCCCTCGTGAGCAGGGAGGCGTGCTCCGGAGGAAGACTGTAAGTCTGGCCCTCGGGGTCGTGCTCGACGATCCCGCCGACGACCATCGCGCCGAGCCACTCGCGGACGTACCGCTCATCGAGGTTCGCTGCGGAGGCAATCTCGGCGCTGGTCGAAGGCGAAAGCTCTGACATCGCGTCGAAGAGCCCCGTCCTGTGGCCTATGCTCGTCATGAGCGCAAGCGCCCCGTCGTTCAGCACGCCGGCCATCCGCTCGCCAAACTCCTCGGTCTTCCCTCTATCCATATCCTGCATGGTCACGGCTCTCCTTTCCGGCTCTCCTCCGTCAATAATTATAGCGTTCGTTACGTGACTTGCGGGCTAGATGTCCGGGGCTGGCGGCTCTTCGTTCGTTGTGGAGCGAATCACCCGCGCCTGACGATATTAATATAAATAACAATAATTCCAAATAGAGTGATTGGCTATATGGTGCGTCATGTAGTGTGGGCTTTCTGGGGGATCGAGATGACGGTGAGGTTTCGGCGGGCGGGGATGGACGACGTGGCGGATACCGTGGATCTGAGCGCGGTCCTGTTCCGGGAGGACGCAGGGGAAAGAGATCCCACGGTGAACCTGGGTTGGCCGGAGGATGAAGGGTGGGAGTACTTTGCCGGTTTGGTAGTAAGTGAGGGCAGCGTGTGCCTGCTGGCCGAGTCAGGTGGGGCGGTGATCGGGTACCTGGCGGGCCGTTTGCGGGAGGGGACGAGCCTGCGTCCGGGAAAGATGGCGGAACTGGAGAGCATGTGCGTGCGGGAGGATCACAAGTGTCGGGGGATAGGTGAGGGGCTGGCCGGTGAGTTCCTGGCATGGGCTGGGTCGAGGGGGCGGAGCGGGCGACGGTCACGGCGCATGCGGCCAACGGGCGCGCGATCCGCTTCTACGAAAGGTGCGGGTTCCGGCCCCGGAGCGTGTCTCTGGAGAGGGGATCGGATAGCCTCGGCTGCCCACGGATCAGCGCGTGAAGGTAAACTGAGACGATACTGTGTCAGGTCGAAGGAGAATCATGGAGGAACGGAAACAGATCGGGGTCAAAGAGGCAGTACGGATAGCCACGAGCGCGCTGCGAGACCTGTACGAAGACGTTGAAATAGAGGACCTGCTGCTAGAAGAGGTCGAGCGGTCGGGGGACTCATGGAACGTAACCCTGGGGTTCGCCCGTCCGTTCCACGGTGACGAGCTACTACCGGGTCTCGTTCCGTCCCAACGCGCCTACAAGCGCATCAAGATAGATACCAATACAGGCGAGTTCTTGGGAATGGAGATCCGCGAGTTGCAATCGAGTTAGCAACAAGGCGCCTGGCGTGGAACAGTACGTAGACTCTCTGTTCGCATGGTATCGGAGCGCGGGAGTGCTGGTTGATGCCAACCTTCTCTTGCTCTACGTCGTTGGCGTTTACGATCGTGGACAGGTCGAGAGGTTCCGGCGGACCAGGGATAGGTTCGTCGCGGAGGACTTTGATACCCTGACCAGCGTTCTGGGGCGATTCGATAAGGTCGTCACGACACCCCACATACTCACCGAAGTGAGCAACATGATGGGTCAGTTGTCCGGACACGTGAGAGAGGGGTCTTTCGAGTTGTTCGCGCGAAGTGTCTTGTCAATGAAAGAGAGTTATACGCCCGTCGCGGCTCTCAGTAGGAATCCCGCGTTCGTCAAGTTCGGTATTACCGATGCATCCATTCGAGACATAGCGTCAGGATATCTCGTACTCACCGATGACTTTCCCCTTTCCAACTACTTGAGAAGCCAGAGTCTGGATGTGTTGAACTTTAATAACATAAGACCGTTGGGGTACAAATAGTTGTTTCTACCGATGACTCATGGAGGGAGCAGCAGATGGCGAATGGCACCACGGTGGCGGTTCTCGGGACCGGGATCATGGGCGCCGCGATGGCGCGCAACCTCGTCTCGGCCGGGATGGAGGTCCGGGCCTGGAACCGCTCCCGCGAGAAGGCCGAGCCGCTGACGGAAGACGGCGCGACGGTGGCCGATACTCCCGCCGAAGCCGCAGCCGGCGCAGATTTCCTCGTTACGATGCTCCCTGACGCCGGAGTTACCGCCGAGGCGGTGGGGGACGGCGTGCTCCCGGCGCTCTCCGAAGGTGGAACCTGGTTGCAGACGGGCACGGTCGGCATCGAGGGCAACGACCGGCTCGCGGCGCTGGCCGGAGAAGCGGGCGTCGCCTACGTGGACGCACCGGTGCTCGGGACCAAAGAGCCGGCCGAACAGGGACAGTTGATCGTGCTTGCCTCCGGCCCGGAAGAGGTCCGTGAGCGGTGCGGGCCGGTCTTCGACGCCATTGGGGGCAAGACGCTGTGGCTCGGGCCTGCGGGCGCGGGTAGTCGTCTCAAGCTGGTGACGAACAATTGGATCGCCGGTCTCCTCGGCGTGCTCGGGGAGACCATCGCCTTCGCCGAAACCCTCGGCGTGGACCCGGAGCGTTTCCTGGATGTCATCGAGGGCGGTCCCCTCAACGCCCCATACGCCCAGATGAAGGGTCGCATGATGATCGAAGAAGAATTCCCGGCGAGCTTCTCCCTGAAACTGGCCCGCAAGGACGTGGCCCTCATGCTCGACGCCGCCAAGAGTGAAGGGCTGCGCCTCGCGCTCACCGAGGCGGTCGCCGAACGCTACGATGCCGCGATAGAAGCCGGTCACGGAGAGGAGGACATGGCCGCCGTATACGAGGCGGTCAGGACGAAAGGTGGACGAGAGACATGACTGATACCAGGTACGCATGCGCGGTGTGCGGAAACGTCTTCTCCGAGCACCGGGCGGAGGCCGATTCCGCCGTGCTGGAGGAGGTGCTCACCTGTCCCAGGTGTGGCTCCAACCGCGTCGAGCCGGACCCGTTCGACCCCGACGCGCCGGTCGAGGACCCGCTGGAGCCCCCCGACGGAGAAGAGTCCGGCCCGTAGCCGGGCGCGCCGGACGTTAGCTGCCGAATATGTCTCGCGGAGACAGAATCTTCGAGGACCGGGCGGACGCCGGGCGGCGGCTCGCCGGGCGGCTGGGCCGGTACGGGGATGAAAGTCCCATGGTCCTCGCCCTGCCACGGGGCGGGGTGCCGGTGGGGTATGAGATCTCACGCCTTCTCGGCGTGCCGCTGGATGTGATCGTCGCCCGCAAGCTCGGGGCGCCGGACCAGCCCGAACTCGGCATCGGGGCCGTCGCGCCGGGCGGCGTGCGCGTCCTGAACGCCGCCGCCGTCCGGGCAATCGGCGTCACGGAGGATTACCTGGACCGCGTCACGCGGAGGGAGACGGAGGAGATGGAACGCCGCCTGCGGAAGTTCCGGGGCGGCCGTCCCGAGCCGAAGGTCAGGGGCCAAACCGCCATCCTCGTGGACGATGGACTCGCAACCGGCGTCACGGCCCGCGCGGCGATAGAGGCCCTCAGGCGCATGGAGCCGAAGCGTCTCGTCCTCGCCGTCCCCGTGTGCGCGGCTGCTACGGTGGCGTGGATCAGGTCCGAGGTAGATGACCTCGTCTGCCTGGAGATTCCCCCGGATCTCGGGGCCATCGGCTTCTGGTATCGGGACTTCGATCAGACCTCCGACGAAGAGGTCATAAGGCTCCTCGAAGCCGCCCGGCGAGGCGGCAAGGTGCTGTAGTAACATGCCGCCATGGCGGCCGTCCTGCGAGCCATGCTCTCGATCTCCGCAGCGACCGTACTCTCGCGGGTGACGGGATATGCGCGGTGGTCGGCGCAGGCCGCCGTCCTCGCCACTACATTCGTGGCCGACGCCTACGCCGTCTCTATTCTGCTTCCGAGCCTGATCTACGAGCTCTTCCTGGGCGGCATCCTCTATTCCATATTCATCCCCGTGCTGGTGGAGCGCATGACGACCCACGGCGAAGAGGACGCCAGGCGACTGACCAACGCCCTGCTAACCCTGGTGCTGCCGCTGATGGTGGCGCTGGCCCTCGCCGGAGCCGTGTTCGCTGAACCGCTGGTAACGCTTTTCACGGATTGGAGCGCCGCCGATGAGCTTTCACCCGGCGAGGCCCAACGGACGACGGAACTCGCTGTGCTGTTCTTCAGGATTTTCGCCTTCCAGATGCTCTTCTACGGCGTCAGCACCGTCGCCACCGGGGTCCTCCAGGCTCACCGGCGCTTCTTCCTGCCGACCTTCGCCCCCGTCCTGAACAACCTCATCGTCATGGTCTCGTTCGCCGGATACGCGCTCCTGGCCGGGCGTGGCGCGGACGGCGCCGCCGTGTACCTCCTCGCTCTCGGGACCACGTTCGGAGTCGTGGTGATGGCGCTGGCGTTGGTCCCGACGATGTATGCTCTCGGCTACCGATTGCGCCCGAGGCTGAATCACCCCGCGCTGCTGTCCACCGCCCGGCTCGCGGGGCCGATGGTTGTATTGGTGGCCGCCTCGGTCGCTTTCCAGGGTTTCGGCGCGTACCTCGCTACGCAGTTCAAGGCCGTCGCGGCGCTAGGCTACGCTTTCGTGATCTTCTCGCTCCCCTATGGCGTCTTCGTCGTGGCGATAGCCACCGCCCTCATGCCGGACTTATCCGAGAAGCACGCCCGCGGAGATACCGAAGGCTACCGGGACACTTTCTCTTTCGGGCTACGCACGATGGTCTTCGTCGTGGTCCCTTCGGCGGTAGGCATGATCACGCTTTCCGAGCCAATCGTCGGCTTGCTCTACGAACGCGGCGTGTTCGATCCGCAGGACACGCTTGCGGTGTCCAAGCTGCTCGCCGTCTACGCCGCCGGGCTCCTGGGATACTCGGCGTACTTCTTCTTCGTGCGGGCGTTCTACTCGCGTCAGAATACCGTGACCCCCGCCCTCCTGAACGTCGCCATCTTCGTGCTCTATGCGGGCCTCGCCTACGGTCTCTCGCGCGTCCTGGGAATAGTAGGCGTGGTGATCGCGCTTTCAGCGGCCTATGCGGTGCTGGCCGCGCTGAGCCTCATTGCGACGCGGCGTGAGATAAAGAGGATAGACGGCCGGCGTCTCCTGAACTCCGTGATCCGCATCCTCGCCGCCGGCGCCGTGATGTACGCGGTGGCGTGGGCCGGGACCGCTCTCTTCGGCGTGGGATCCAACTTCACCGAGAGGCTCTTGATCCTCACCGGCGTCGGTGGAGCCTCGCTCGCGGCCTACCTCGGGGCGGCTTACCTGCTCCGGGTGGAGGAACTCAGATCCGCCCTCGTCCTGCTTCGCAGCAAGACTGCGGGAGTGGAGGGTTAGGAGCCGCTGTCCCCGGAGTCCTCTTCTCCCTCCGGGGCTTCTTCTTCGGCCTGACCTTCCCAGACGGCTCGGGAGAGGTCTTCTATGAGCAGCTCTCCCCGGTTCACGTCCTCGGGGCCGTACTTGCTCATTATCGAGACGACGTAGCGGCGGCCGTCGGCTTCGACGATACCCACGTCGCTGTAGACTTTGTAGAGCCAGCCGGCCTTGTTGGCGGCGTACACGTCCTCCGGTAGTCCGGCGTCCAGCCACCAGTCCAGTTCGTTGGTGTACATAAGGTCCATCATGTATTCGCAACTCTCGGGGCTCGCGGCTTCGTCGTCGGCGATCTTCTCCAGCATGACCGTCATGTCGCGGGGCGTGGTTCTGTTGTCGAGGGCCGGGACGGCGCCCCGCTCGCTGCTGAGTTTCTGGTGGAGGAGGGTGTCCTTCGCGCCAAGTGAGCGGGCGACCTCGTTGATGTGTTCCGGGCCGCCCAAGGTGCGCACGAGGGCATTGGTGGCGACGTTGTCTGACTGGGTCATCATCAGGCTCAAGAGGTCTCCCACCGTGTGCCGGGTCCCGGCCTCCTCCCATTGCAGCCACCCGGCCCCGGCGGCCCAGTCTTCGTCTTTGATCTCCACCTGCTGCGAGAACTCCAGATCACCCTGTTCCACCTTCCGGTACACGGCGACCATGACCGGGATCTTTATGACGGAGGCGGCGAAGAATTGCTCATCCGGTCGCACGCCGTAGCCATAATTCCCATCCAGGTCACGGACGTAGACGCCGGAGATCCCATCGTACTCCGCGATCCTCCCGCTCATCCGCTGACGCGTCTCCTCCACCTGCTCGCGCTCCGGATCCGGCACGCCTTCCGAGACCGGCTCCGGATTCGGGAACATCGCCGGACCCGCATCCGGCAGAGCATCCAGATCCAACTCCTCCTGGCGCGGCTCCGGGACCTCTGCGGCGAATACGTTCCTGACGTAGAGATACTGAACCAGGTCCTTCGGGATATCCGCCAGCGGAACCACCTCGTTGGCGGCATAGTCCGGCTCGTCGGCCCGAATGGACTTCTCCGCCTTCCAAGCATCACCATCCCGCTGCACGAACACCGCGTAGAACGGTTCCTCCCCCGA
>JBPCLT010000201.1:0-4347 GCA_051003015.1 Rubrobacteraceae bacterium
CGTCCCGGCCGATTTCCGACAACGGGGGCCCTTGGCGATACAACGGATAGACTTTCTCCAGACGCGCCGGACTGCGCGAGGTAGCACCGTGGCGGGACGCGAGGACAACCGGCTGAATAGGAACCCCACGCGGTGTCCCCGGGGCGTCTGTCCCGCGCGATGGCCGGAGCGCAGCGGAGTTGTTAGCATGGTCCCCATGCGGGGAGAGGGATGGGAGACGATGACCGCCGTGGGGTTCGGGGGACGGGTGTGACCCTGACGCCGCAGGAGTTCGTGGCGCGGTGGGAGAGGGTCACGCTTTCGGAGCGGGC
This sequence comes from Rubrobacteraceae bacterium, assembly GCA_051003015.1. Taxonomy (GTDB): domain Bacteria; phylum Actinomycetota; class Rubrobacteria; order Rubrobacterales; family Rubrobacteraceae; genus JACDGB01. Next base: position 312 of record JBPCLT010000201.1, read on the forward strand.
CTCCTACCAGCAGCACTTCCTGGATCTGTGCGAGATGCTAGATGAGCCGAGGCCCGCCGACTCCGACGCAGAGGGAAGCTCGTACACGTTCGAGAAGCGCGTGGAGAAGACCGGGGGCGGCACGGGGTTCGCGGACGTGTGGCGCAGGGGCCGGTTCGCCATCGAGTACAAGCGGAAGGGCGGCAACCTCACCGCCGCCTACAAACAGCTCGCCGAGTACCGGGAGTCGCTTGAGAACCCGCCGGTCATGATCGTCACGGACATCGCCCGCTTCCTCGTGCGGACGAACTTCACAGGCCGCAGCCCCGACACCTTCGAGTTCACCAACCGCGAGTTGCTCAACCCGAAGTACCGCGACGTGCTGAAGAAGGCTTTCTCCGCACCGGACTCGCTTCGGGAGGTCCAGTCGCCGGAGGAGATCACGCAGGAGGCCGCCGCCGGGTTCGCCCGCCTGGCCGACGGGATGCGCGAGCGGGGCGTACAGCCGCGCCGGGCCGCCCACTTCCTGAACCGCCTCCTGTTCTGCCTGTTCGCCGAGGATGTGAAGCTCCTCCAGGAGAACGTCTTCTCCCGCGTGGTGGAACGCGGCGCCGGAAGGCCGGAGAGCTTCAACCGCAACATCGGGGACCTCTTCCGGGCGATGGCCTCGGGCGGCGAGTTCCTGCTCCACGACATCCGGCGCTTCAACGGCGGACTCTTCGATCAGGCCGATGACGCGGACGGCGGCGTGGTGGAGTTGACGTCGGAGGAGTTGCGACTGCTCCACCGGACGGCGCGGCTCGACTGGCGGGAGGTGGAACCGGCGATCTTCGGGACGCTCTTCGAGCGGTCGCTTGACCCCGCGCAGCGCGCCCGGCTGGGTGCGCACTACACCTCGAAGGACGACATCCTCGCCGTGGTTGAGCCGGTCCTCATGGCCCCGCTGCGCCGGGAGTGGGATGACGTGCGCCAGAAGGCCGACGATGAGGGAGAGCGGATGCGCGCGGCGAGCGTGGCGGGCCGCCGCCAGCAGGCGAGGAACGCCCGCGCGAAGGTCGAGGAGGTATTGCGGGGCTTCGCGGAGCGGCTGCGGGGCGTGCGGGTGCTCGACCCGGCGTGCGGCTCGGGGAACTTCCTGTACGTCGCGCTGCGGGAGCTGTTGGATCTGGAGCAGGAAGTCCTAAACCACGCCGGAGGGCTCGGCCTCGACGTGGCGCTCCCAGGCGTCGGGCCGGAGCAGCTATTCGGCATCGAGACCAGCCCATACGCCCACGAGCTGGCTCAGGTGGCGGTCTGGATCGGCTACCTCCAGTGGATGGAGGCCAGTGGATACGGAAGCCCGCCAGACCCCGTCCTCGGACCCATGACCAACATCCGCGAGATGGACGCCATCTTGACATATGATGAGGACGGCAACCCCACCGAGCCCGAGTGGCCCGAGGCAGACGTGATCGTCGGCAACCCGCCGTTCCTGGGCGGGAATCGAATCCGGGCGGAGTTGGGCGGCGAGTACGTCGAGGAACTGTTCCGGCTCTACGAAAGCCGTGTTCCGGCTTTCGCGGACCTCGTTTGCTACTGGTTCGAGCGGGCGCGGGAACAAGTGGAGAGCGGCACGGCCCGGCGCGTGGGGCTTCTCGCGACGAACTCCATCCGAGGTGGCGCGAATCGTCGCGTGTTGCAGCGCATCAAGCAGACTGGCGACATCTTCTTTGCGAAGTCGGATGAGGATTGGATCTTGAATGGTGCCGCCGTTCGGGTCTCGATGGTTGGCTTCGATGACGGCTCGGAGGCAGAGAAGGTACTGGACGAATTGCCGGCGAACGCGATCAATGCCGACCTCACCGGCTCACTGGATTTGACGGCGGCTGTCCCGCTGCCCGAGAACATGCGTATGTGTTTCATGGGTCCTTCGGCCAAAGCTCCATTCGACATAGACCGGGAGTTGGCGAACGAGATGTTGTCCGCTCCCGTCAACGTGAATGGGCGTCCGAACTCGGATGTGGTGCGCCCGGTTGCCAGCGGTGTGGATCTGGTGCGACGTTCGCGTGGAAAGTGGACCATTGATTTCGGACTCATGCCCGAAGAAGAAGCGTCGCTGTACGAGTTGCCTTTCGAGTACGTCAAGAAGAATGTATTGCCCGTGAGGTCGCAGAGTCGCCGGGACGACTTCCAGGGACAGTGGTGGAGGTATGCACGCCCGCGCCCCGAGCTTCGGATCGCCCTGGAAGGAAAGCGACGCTTCATCGCTACGCCTGCTGTGGCAAAGCATCGCGTGTTCTTGTGGATGGAGCCAGAAGTCTTGTGTAACCAGGGAACGCTGGTGTTTGCCCGCGAGGATGACTGCTTCTTCGGGGTGCTCCACTCGCGGGTACACGAGCTATGGGCGCTCAGGATGGGAACCTCGCTGGAGGATCGGCCCCGCTACACTCCGACGACGTGCTTCGAGACGTTCCCGCTGCCGTGGCCGCCGGGGGAGGAGCCAGATGGAGATCCCCGCGTGGAGGCCATCGCTGAGGCGGCGCGGCGGCTGGACGGGCTGCGGCGCAACTGGCTCGACCCGGAGGGCGCGTCCGAGGCCGAACTCAAGAAGCGCACGCTCACGAACCTGTACAACGCCAGCCCAACGTGGCTTGCGAACGCGCATGCGGCGCTGGACCGGGCCGTGTTCGCCGCGTATGGATGGCCGCCGGATATCACCGACGAAGACATCCTCAAGGAGCTTCTCGCGCTCAACCTGGAGCGGTCGCCGGGCGAGGCCGGTTAGTCGGGTTCTCCGGCGGCGGTATCGTTGCGGTATGTGATCCGGGAGCGATCCACCCTGCGTATAATCATGCAAGGTTGGGCGATGAATGGAGGAAAGGGAATGAGGAAGTTCGTGTTGATTCTGGCCCTGACGGGCCTGTGTGCCCTGGCGCTCGCCGCGCCGGTGATGGGCGAACGGAGGACGGACGCTGTCCACGGATCTCAACGGGGCAGAGGAAGTGCCTGGACCGGGAGACCCCGACGGTAGCGGGTTTGCGACGCTCAGGCTCAATCCGGGGCTGGGTGAGATCTGCTACAGCATCACCGTCTCCGATATCGAGCCGGCAGCGGCGGCCCACATCCACGAGGCGCCGGCGGGGACGGCGGGTCCGGTCGTCGTGGGGCTGGAGCCACCCACGGACGGCTCTTCGGAGAGTTGCGCCACTGCGGATCGCGCGCTCGTCAAGGACATCATGAAGAACCCTTCGGACTACTATGTCAACGTCCACAACGCCGATTACCCGGCGGGGGCGGTGAGAGGCCAGCTCTAGCAGCGGCGACAAACTCGAAGCTCGGAGAGGGTCCGCCAGAAGGCGGGCCCTTTTCGTTTCTCTACTGGCTCACAGCTTCTCGGCGCGGCGGGTGATCCAGGTCCGCCACATCGTGCGTATGCCTCATACGCTTCAGCGATCAGTAGGGGTGACGCGGGTGGGTCCGGGAGAGTTCATGTTGGCGCTGGCCCTGGTGGGGATCGGGGCCTTGCTGTTCGCCGGATCGGCCGGCGCGTCGAGAAGAGAGGTGCGCGCATATTCCACGACGTTGAGCAGTGGGGAGGAGGCGCGCGAAACGGGAGAAGGAGATGCCGGCGGGTTCGTCACGATAACCCTGGACCCCAGGAGACGCCAGATCTGCTATCAGATCACCGTCTCAGGCATCGGGCCGGGCGCGGAAGCCCACATCCACGAAGCGACCTCGGGCCAGGACGGTCCCGCCATTATCGGGTTGAAACTGCTGCCGGACGGCTCGACGTCGGGCTGCGTCCGCGCGACGCGATCCCTGATCTACAAGATCTCCCGGAACCCCTCGGACTACTACGTCCACGTCCAAAACAGTGAGCGCCCGCATGGCGCTCTCAGAGGCCAGATCTAGCAACGCTCTCCCAAATGCTCTCCCGCGCCCGGAAGACCGGACCCTAATTCCACGCATCGTAATACCGTCTTCGGGCCTCGCCGTGTTCGGCTCCAGGCGGGCAGAGGCGCCATCTTTCATTGCCGGCAAGGCGGCATAACTTCGGCGTCATGCCAGGCAACGACGA
>JBPCLT010000202.1:0-14523 GCA_051003015.1 Rubrobacteraceae bacterium
TCCAGGTTCTTCTCGAAGTTCTCCTCCGAGAAGCGCGGGAAGCGGGCGGCGCGTGTGTCGTCGTCGGGCAGGTCAGCGGCGCTCTTCCACGAGCCGGTGAGGAAGCCCCGTCCCAGCGGACTGTACGGGACGAAGCCGATCCCGAGCTCGCGGGTAGTAGGCAAAATTTCATCCTCCGGGTCCCGCGTGAACAGCGAGTACTCCGACTGGAGCGCGCTTATGGGATGCACCGCGTGCGCCCGCCGGATGGTCTCCGTCCCTGCCTCCGAGAGCCCGAGATATCGTACCTTGCCGGCCTCGACCAACTCCTTCATCGCCCTGACCGTCTCCTCGATGGGCGTATCGGAGTCTACCCGATGCTGGTAATAGAGGTCTATGTGATCTATTCCCAGACGCTGCAAGGAAGCGTCGCAGCTCTTGCGGACGTATTCAGGGTCGCCCCGGACGCCCTGGAAGGTGCCGTCCTCGTCGCGCACGTTGCCGAACTTGGTGGCGAGGATCACCTCTTCGCGGCGATCCGCTATCGCCTTACCGACGAGCTTCTCGTTGGTGAACGGGCCGTACATATCCGCCGTGTCGAGAAGGTTGATGCCGAGTTCCAGGGCACGGTGGATTGTGGCTATGGATTCGTCCTCGTCGCCTGTACCGTAGAATTCACTCATCCCCATGCATCCGAGTCCGATCTCCGAGACAACCAAACCCTCGCTACCAAGCCTGCGCTGATTCACCGGCTTCTCCTTCCGTGAAGAAAACTCCCGTCCCGACTGAGTTTACACGCGCTCGAAGAGGATATCCTTTGCGCCTTCCCACAGGACCAGCTCCCCGAGAGCGCGAAGGTTCTCGCGGCCTTCGGTGACGGTGAGGAAGTGGTTGCCGGCGAGTTGTCCGACGATGCTGGCGAATCGCGTGCCGCCGTAGGGGAAGAGGATCTCGGTCTCCGAGTAGCCGCCCGGATACAGCAGTATCTCCCCCGGCGCCGGGAAGCTGGTGTGGTTCTCGAACCCGACGCCGACCTCGAAGTCTCCGAGCGGAACCCAGGCCGACTCCCCGCTCCAGCGGACGTGGATGACCCTCTGCCGAAAAGGCAACAACCCCTCGAAGAACCCGCAAGTCTCAGGCGCCTTCTCCCGCTCCCACCACGCCCCGAACTCGTATGGCCCCGCCGTTATCCGCAGGTCGCTCATGTATCTCTCCCTTCCGCGACGAGCCCGAGGAAGCGGCCCATAACGTCTATCGTCACGGCCACGTCCTCCTCCTCGACGGACTCGGCAGGGTTGTGGCTGATGCCCTCTTTGCACCGCACGAATAGCATGGCGACAGGGCAAATCTCCGCCATCTGGGCGGCGTCGTGGCCCGCCCCGCTCGGCAGACGCAATGCTTCCATGCTCGCGCCTTCGATGGCCTGTGCCAGCAAAGCGCAAAGTTCCGGGTCGGTGGGGACGGCGACGCTTTCCTGGTCCGCCTCCCAGCGATGCTCGCAACCTCGGGAGGCGGCGATCCGTGCTGCCTTCGATCCGAGGTGGTCCCGCAGCCGCTCGCGGATGGCGTCGTCCCCATGCCGGACATCCAGAGAGATGTCCACCTCGCCGGGGATCACGTTCCTCGCTCCGGGACGAACCGACATCTCCCCTACCGTCGCCACCGAACCCGGCTCCGCCTTCGCCGCGGCCTCCGCCTCCAGTACAAATTCCGCCGCCGCGCACAGGGCGTCCTTGCGTCCCTCCATCGGCACGGTCCCGGCGTGCCCGGCCCTCCCCGAGAAGCTGGCCCTGAGCCGGCTGAGACCCGTTATGGCGGAGACAAATCCCACGGGGAGGTTCCGTTCCTCCAGCACCGGACCCTGCTCGATGTGTACCTCGCAGTAGCCGACGATATCCTCCGGCGCGGATCTCGTGCCAGGCAGAGATTCCGGGTCGCCTCCGAAGGCGCGCGCGGCTTCCGCCAGGGTCACGCCGTCCCGGTCCTGGAGTTCGAGGAGTCTCTTTTCCAACGCGCCCGCATAATGTGAGCTGCCGAGGTAGGTAGTGCCGAACCGGAGCCCTTCTTCATCGGCGAAGGCGGCAACCTCCACGGCGAAGGGCAGCCGCTCGCCCCGGTCGTTCAGCCGTTCGACGCAGGCGAGGGCGGCGAGGACGCCGAGAGGGCCATCGTAGCGTCCGGCGTCACGCACGGTATCGAGGTGGGAGCCGAGGACGAAGGTCCCGTTTCCCGTCCCCTCGTAGCGGCCGATGAGGTTGCCCAGGGCGTCCGTGCGCACGCTCATCCCGGCCTCTCTCATCCAACCGGAGACCATGTCGTTGACCTCGCGCATCGAGGATGAGCCGTAGGGCCGAACCAGTATGCCGGGCTCCTCGCTCACTCCGCCAAGCGCGTTACATCGCTCCATGACGGTCGCCGCGTCCATCAGCTACCCCGATAAGTCGTGTACGACCAGGGCGAGAAGAGGAGCGGCACGTGGTAATGGGCCGCCGGGTCGGAGACGCCGAACCGCACCGGAACCCGGTCCAGAAAGGGCGGTGAGCCGGTCCCGCCGCCGAGGTACGCGCCGACGTGGAAGACGATCTCGTATTCTCCGGCGCTCAACTCCTCACCTTCGAGCAGCGGCGCGTCCAACCGGCCATCGCCGTTGGCGCGGACGGTCTTCAGGTGACGCCGTCTCTCTTTCTCGATCCCGAACAACTCCATCTCGATCCCGGCTGCCGGTCTTCCGTTCGCGGTGTCGAGGACGTGGGTGGTCAGGCGGCCTGGCATATGGTCAGGGCCTCCTCTCGACGGTACCTTCGATCAGGCCGTACGGTTCTTCGGTTGCCTGGAAGACTTCGCCTTCGTTCTCCATCCCGAAACGCGAGAGGTCGTAAAGCAGGTGGTGCCTGTTGGGGAACGAAAGATGTATGCGCTCGATCTCCCCGAACTCCTCGAGCACAGCCCGGCCTATCCGGTACAGCGTATTCTGCACCGATGGGCTGTAGTGGTCCGTGAAGGCCGCCAGCAACCGGTCCCGCACGCCGGTCCATAGTCCGTCGAAATCCAGGCCCGTTCGATCCCCATACTCCCAACTCGCGGTGACGACCGTCGCCAGGATGCGGTCGTCCGTGTCCGGCAGCGTCGTGTACTCGTCCCGGTGGAAATCCTCCCAGCCGGACTGCGTCGTCTTCATCATCGTCAAGTTCCCGAGCCCGGCATACACGCGGCGGACTCCGTCCACGCTCCCCGTCACCGTCGCCCGCCGCTCGCCGGAACCGCGCATGAAGGAGTGATCGTGGGTCCGGCCATCAACCTCGATGCGTTCCCACGGGAACCGGATGACCTCCACGCTGGCGCGCTCCACCGTCGGGCCAACTCGAAGGAAATGGTCCACCAGCACGAGGCCGAACTCCTCGATGCTCGACATAAGGTGGTCCTTCGCCAGAGCGTAGACCGTGTTGCGCATCGTATCGGTCGCAAGGAGGGCGGAGTTGTCGCCCTCGACGTGAGCCGCCTCGAAATCCCCCTCCAGCGTGACGGCCACGTCGAGGTCAATGACTTCATGGCGCTCGGAGTCCCGGAACACTTTTACCAACCGGACCCCGGACTTGCCATAGTTGTTCCGTCCGAGGACTATCTCACCGCTCACGGCTTGTTCCCCGGTCATCATCCACCCCCATTTCCATCCTCGACCAGATCCCGCAGCCGGAGATCGGCGATCTTCGAGATCTCGGCCAGCGCCGTCTCGAACTCCTTTTCATAAGTATTATCCAGCCGGGCTTCTGCACTCTTCAGGATAGACTCCTTCGTGTGCTCTAGCACGCACAGGATCATGGGCATGCCGAACTTCTCCCGATACGCTGCATTCATTGCCGTGAACGACTGATACTCCTCCGGCGTGAGCCGGTCGAGGCCCGCAGACGACTGCTCATCCGCAGACTCCGCCGTAAGTTCTCCCGCCACCGCCGCCTTCCCCGCCAGGTCCGGGTGAGCGAGGATCAAATCCATTTGTTCCGCGTGCGACGCCCCGTACATCGCCCCCCGGAACGCCCGACTCAAATCCTCGAAGCTCTCGAAGGGCCGGGCACGCCAGGCGCTCCGGGCAAATCGGGGCGAAGCTTCAAACACCGTTCCGAATCTCTCCACGAACTCGCCTTCATTCAGGCGGTTCGTTTCAGCAATGGTCATATTCTCTGGCGGCACCGGCTATCCTCCGCCGAACCTCGGGGCGTCGCCTTCGGCCTCGATCCTCACCTCGACGGTGCGCGCTCCAGCGTCGAGCGCGGCTTCTATGACCTGCGTCATTGCTTCGAGGACTTCCCGGCGTCTACCGGAGATCATCGTGGTCTCCGGCCCGGCTTCGCGTCCGAGACCCGACTCTCCAGCGCCCCGTTTCGCGGCTTCGGACGGGTCTGCTGGCTGCCCATCCGTATCCGGGTGCGGAACTACCTTCAATTCGGCGCTGAGTTCGGCGCGTTCGTAGCCTGGCACTAAGCTTCACATCCCTCATTCAGACCGACTATGTGTTCCGGGCGGACGGGGATTCGGGTAAGCGGCTTCCCCGTAGCGTCGCGGAGGGCGGCGACTATGGCGGGGGTGGAGGCGATGGTCGGGGGCTCGCCGACGCCCTTGAGGCCATAGGGTGCTTCGGGGTCGGCTAGTTCCAGGATCTCCATCCTGACGGGCGGCATGTCGAGGATGGTGGGGATCAGGTAGTCCGTGAACGAGGCGTTCATAATCTTTGCGTCCGTAATCCGGATCTCCTCCATCAACGCGAGCCCGAGACCCTGCGCTATGCCGCCCTCGATCTGCCCTTCCAGAGCCAGCGGGTTGATAACTTTCCCAACGTCCTGGGCCGTCGCGATCTCCACCACCCGCACCAGCCCGAGATCCACGTCCACCTCCACCACGGCCCGGTGCGCCGCGAACGCATACTGCAGATGCACGTCCCCTTGCCCGTCCTCGTCCAATGGATGGGTCGCCCGGTGATGAAACTCCGCCGTATCTTCGATGGTTCCCTCGTTCAGAAGCTCCGAAAGGGACACGATCACCCGTCCGTCCGCGACGATGTTCTCACCGCTGATCGAAAGCTCGTCCGTCTCTTCACCGAACTCCTCGTACACCAGCCCGAAGATTCTTTCTCGCACCGCTTCGCACGCCTGTTTGACGGCGCCGCCGGTCACGTATGACTGGCGCGAGGCGGAGGTGGAGCCGGCGGAGCCTATCCGCGTGTCGGCCGTCTCGACGATGGCGTTCTCGATGCCGAGCTCGGAGCGTGCGATCTGTGCCTGCACCATCACCAGGCCCTGCCCCACTTCCGCCGCCGCCGTGTGTACACGCGCCACCGGCTCCCCTTCCTCGACCGAGAGGGAGACCCGCGCCGTCGAGTAGTCGTCGAATCCCGCCGAAAATCCGATGTTCTTGAATCCAACCGCGTACCCGACACCCCGCTTCACGCCCTCGCCATGCGTGGCGTTCGAGACGCCGCCCGGAAGCTCGCGCGGGTCGCGGCCCATTACCTCCCGCTCCTCCGGCAAGGGCATGGCTTTCACGCGGTCCAGGATCTCACGCACCGGCGCCGGATACGGGACCTCCTGACCGAACGGGAACTTCATCCCCGGCTCGATGGCGTTCTGTATCCTCAACTCGACCGGGTCCATGCCGAGCGCCGCGGCCAGCCGGTCCATCTGCGCTTCGTGGGCGAAGCAGACCTGCACAGCCCCGAAGCCCCGCATCGCGCCGCACGGCGGGTTGTTTGTGTAGAGCATGAGGCTCTCTATCTGCGCGTTCGGGACGTCGTATGGGCCGCAGGCAAACGTCGCCGCGTTCAGGCACACCGCGTTGGAACTGGACGCATAAGCACCGCCGTCGAAGACGAGGTTCGCCCTGACGTAGACGAGCTTCCCATCCGTGGTCGCGCCGTGTTCGTAGCGCATCCTGGCGGGGTGGCGGTGGACGTGGCCGTAGAAGGACTCCTCGCGGCCGTAGACCATCTTCACGGGGCGGTTCGTGTGGAGGGCGAGCATGCAGGCGTGGATCTGCATGGACAGATCTTCCCGTCCCCCGAACGCCCCGCCGACCCCCGAGAGCGTCAGCCGGACCATCTCTGGCGGGAGGCCGAGGCTCTCGGCTACCTGATTCCGGTCCACGTGCAGCCACTGCGTCGAGATGTGCAGGTCCACGCCACCCTCGCCGTCCGGGACCGCCAACCCGGACTCCGGCCCCAGGAAAGCCTGGTCCTGCATCCCGACCTCGTACTCGCCCATCACTACCACGTCCGCGTCTGCGTCCGGGTCGCCGTGCCTCACGTCCACGCGCCGCAAGACGTTGCCGGAGAGATGGAGCTTCGGGGCATCTTCGGCCATTGCCGCTTCAGCATCCGTGACGGGGTCGAGGACTTCGTAGTCCACTGAGATCTTCCCCAACGCGCGCCTCGCGGTCTCGGGGTGATCCGCGGCCACGAGGGCCACCGCCTCGCCCTCGTAGCGGACTTTCTCCCACGCGAGAACGGGCTGGTCCGGGACCTCCATCCCGTACACCTTGCGTCCTGGCACGTCCTCATGCGTGAGCGCGGCGAAGACTCCGGGCATCGCTTCGGCCTCCGAGGTGTCTATCGAGCGGATGCTGGCGTGCGGGTGCGGGCTGCGCAGCGTCGCGCCCCACAGCATCCCGTCCACGTGAAGGTCGGATGAATACTCGAACCCGCCCGTGACCTTCGGGACGCCGTCGGGGCGCGCGGCACTCTCCCCGATGCCGCCCGGCGTCGAAGCCGGGGCCACCGGCCGCTCGCGAGTGGGGGCCGTCGTCTGCATCACGATGCGGTCCTCGCCGCCAACCGCACGGCGGACAGGATCTTCTCGTATCCGGTGCAGCGGCAGAGGTTCCCCGCGAGCGCCTCCCGGATCTCCGCGTCCGAGGGGTCTGGGAGGCGCGTGATCAGGTCGTGCGTAGCGAGGATCAAACCGGGCGTGCAGAACCCGCACTGCACTGCCCCCGCCTCCAGGAAAGCTTCCTGCACGGGATGCAGCCCGCCTCCACCGCCGATCCCCTCGACGGTCACAACCTCGGAACCCCCGGCCTGCCCGGCGAGCACCAGACAAGCGCAGAGGAGCGTGCCGTCCAGGTACACCGAGCAGGATCCACACTCCCCCTGCTCGCAGGCGTTCTTTGAGCCGAACAGGCCGAGCCGCTCCCGCAAAACGTACAGGAGGCTCTCACCGGGACGCGCTTCCACCTCCCGCTTCTCGCCGTTCACCGTGCAGTTCAGGCGCAATCTCTACCTTCCGTTCCTGTACTCGTCCCACGCCCACGACAGGGAGCGTCTCGCCAGCACGCCCACCGCATGAGTCCGGTATTCGGCGCTCGCCCGGACGTCGCTAATGGGCTGGGCCGCCATCCCGGACAGTTCGCCGAAGCGGGCGAGCGCGCGGTCCCCTATCTCCGCCCGCGACTCCCAGAGGTCCCCTTCGGCCAGGACACCCTCCATGAACGCTTCGGCTTCGCGGGGTTGTATCGGGGTCGGACCCGCCGAGCCGATGCACGCGCCGACCGTTCGGCTCTCGGGGTGCAGCGCCAGGCCGAAAGAGCAGACCGCTATCACCATGGCGTTGCGGGGTCCGATCTTGGAGTACTGCTGCGGCCCGCCGGCTTCGGGGATGAGGAAGCCCGAGATCAACTCGTCAGCTTCCAGAGCGTTTTTCTTGGGACCGATGATGAACTCCCCGACGGGTATGCGGCGCGTTCCCCGGATAGAGGCCACCTCGACCTGCGCGCCGGAGGCGTAGAGTGGAGGCAGACCGTCGCCCGCCGGGGAGGCGGTGCCCAGGTTGCCGCCTACGGTCCCGCGGTTGCGGATCTGGGGCGAACCCACGGTCCTCGAAGCCATCGCCAGCCCCGGCAACCTGTCTCTCAGTTCGGCCATGATCCTGGCGTAAGTCACCCCGGCCCCAATCCGGAGCCGGCCCCCCTCCTCTTCCCATCCCTGTATCTCCGGTACCCGCGTCAGGTCCATGACGGATTCGGGGCGGCTCCGGCCGAAGTTCAGATCCACCATGAGGTCGGTCCCGCCGAAGATGGGCCTTGCCCCAGGATGGGCCGCCTTCGCCTCCAAAGCCTCCCGCCAGCTCTCGGGCCGGAGAAACTCCAACCGCTCCTCCCTCCACGTATCACGGAGCCGACCGCGGGTGGCTCCGCGCAATCGCCTCTCACACCGTCGCGCAACCGTCACATGAACCGCAAGCGTGCCGTATTCTACGCCACCGCGCAAGAGCGCTCCCGCCCGAACAGACCAGCGAAGCTGGCGCCCCTTTCTCCCACCCCAGCGAGTCTCCCTTCCAGGCAGGAAGCACATTTTCCAACGAAATCTAAAGCCAGGTCCTCTGCATTTTCGAGTACCCTTGAAACGGGCTGCGCCGGCGGGCGGAAATTCCGCGGCCGATCCTGGATTCCCGGTGGATTTGGAGTGTCCGGCTTGCTAGGATTAGCATATATAGGAGTCTGGAGGGCAGACGGTGCAGGTTTCCAAAGCGGGCAAGATGCATGCCCCACGAGATCCCCGCCTCGCCCTGGCGATAGCCCTGGTTTTGTGGGCCGCCGGGGCGCTTGTTTTCGCCCTTTTTCCAGCGGATTCCTCCGGCCGGACGCTCACGGCGGACTACGTGTACGCGGCGTCGGCCGTCTTCTCGCTGGCGATACTGGGATACACCGTTTGGAACGTCCGGGGCCGGGAGCGGCTGTTCTGGGGTTTGCTCGGCGCGGGGTTGCTCGTCACGCTCTTGGGAGACATCGGATGGGAAGATCCTCAGAAGGTCGAATTAGCGATCATGGACCCCTCCCTCGTACACGCGGCCTATCTCGTCGCGTACCTGCTGTTCGCCGGGGCCATGCTGTCCCTGGTGGCCGTGACGACACGCAGGATCACGCCCATCATCGCGTTCGACGCCATGAGCGTCATGCTCTCCGTCGGGATGCTGGTCTGGTACCTCTTGCTGGGACCGGTAGACGCGGGCCCCACGGGTTCGTGGGCTGCTCTTGCGACCTTTTCCTGGACGCTGTTCGACGCGGCGCTGGTATTCCTGGGGCTCGTCGTGTTCTCGGCGGCCGACAGACCGCCTTTCGTGGCGCTGCTGGTGATGGGCTTCCTCGCCTTCGCGGTGGCGGACGGATGGTACCTGAACGCTCACTCCGAGGGCCTGTACGATGTCGTCGGATGGCCTGACCTGTTCTGGTCGCTGGGCCTCTTGCTGCTTGGCTCCGCCGCTCTGTGGTCCGATCCCGCCGGTCTCACGGCGGGGGATCGGATAGCCCCGTGGCGGGTGTTCGCGTTCTGGCTCGGCCCGCTCTCACCGCCGCTGCACATCGGTCTATTGCTGCTCTGGGGGGCGTTCCATCCGCCGCTGCCGGCCTACGCGCTGGCTGGCGGGGCGGCGCTGCTGGCCTACCTGGCCCTGCGCGTCGCGCTCGTCTCCGCCGTCACCCGTCTCTTGAACCGGGACCAGGAAGAGGCGGCCCGCAGGCTAGAGCAAAGCCGCGTCCTCTACGAGCTGCACGACACGGTCAAGGGGAGCGTACACGGCATCTCCCTGACGCTCGCCGCCGCCCTGGAGGCCGAGAGACACGGCGAGCGGGACGCGGCCCGCGAAAAGTTCGGCCGGGCCATGGAAGCCTCGCGGGAGACGGAGTTTTTGATCTCCAAGCCCTATGACGAGCTGCATGCCCTGGCGAACGAGATCCCGCTCCGTGCCGGCGATTACCTGCGTCACCGCCTCGCCAGGTTCGAGGAGTACTTCGGCGTCAAGACCCATGCGGACCTGCAAGCCCCCCTGGAAAGCCTGAGCCCGGCGGAGATCGCCGCCGTCACGAGGGTCGCCGTCGAGGCGTTCTGGAACGTCGCCAAGCACTCCAAAGCCCGCAACATGTACCTGGAATCCAGGCAAGTCGGGCCGATCCTCATCATCCGCATCCGGGACGACGGGCGCGGCTTCGACGCCGAAGACCCGCCTCCCGGCATGGGTCTCCGCTACCTGCGCCAACGCGCCGCCTAAGTCGGGGCCGAACTAGATGTGATCTCCGGTCCCGGCCGCGGCGCAACCGTCCAGATCCGGTTCGAGAAGGGCTGATAAAGGCTTCAGGTAACAGGTTTCAGGTTCTCGTCGGATGTTACTGGCGGCGAAGAGCCTCCTGCCGCGATGGATCGACCTTCAAGAGCATTGCCATGAGAGACCCGGACGCCCCGTGTCCTCACACCCAGGAGCCGGTGCCCATGGTGTCCTCCACGATCTCACGCGCCTCCGGGAGGGCCAAACCGGGGACCAGGATCTCGCGAGGCCCCGCCGCCAGGAAGTCCGGCACGTCGAAGCCAGCGGGACGGCGGATGAGGACGGGGATGTTGGCGCCTTTGAGCAAGCCCTCCATCATCAGGGCCATCGTCTCGTTGGGGGCGCTGCCGACTTTTACCCACTCGTCCATATGAGCCCCAGTATAACCTGGGCATGGATAGCCAGATACTCTCAGGGAGATTAGACTAGCGCCGGGAGAGGATACAGCTTCGTCCCTCGCAACTTTCACGGGCGGGCCTCGTAGTCACGGATGACTGACTGTCCCGAGGCGGAGGAGAACGGACATGGCGTCTACTGTTCGGCAAGAACCCCAGGAGAAGGAACGGAGGGCGCCCCTGCTGGTGGAGACTCGCGGTCTCACCAAGCGGTACGGGAGGATCACCGCCGTCGAGACCCTGGACCTGACCGTGCGGCGCGGCGAGGTGTACGGCTTCCTCGGTCCAAACGGCGCAGGCAAGACCACCACTTTGAGGATGCTGCTCGGCCTCATTCGACCGACCTCCGGCGACGCCAGGGTGCTTGGAGAGAGGCCGGGATCTCCCTCGGGCCTGGGGAAGGTCGGGGCGCTGGTCGAGTCGCCGGCTTTCTATCCTTATCTCTCCGGCCGCGACAACCTGCGGGTCATGGCCCGCTACTCCGGCGTCCGGCGCCCGCGGATAGCGGAGGTTCTGGAACGGGTCGAGCTTTCGGGGAGGGCGAAGGACAAGTTCAGGAAATACTCGCTCGGCATGAAGCAACGTCTCGGGGTCGCGGCGGCGCTCCTCAAGGATCCCGACCTCCTCATCCTGGACGAGCCGACCAACGGCCTCGACCCGAAGGGCATGGCGGATATGCGGGACCTCATCCGCGGGCTCGGTCAGGGCGAGAGGACCGTCTTGCTCTCAAGCCACCTGCTCGGGGAGGTCGAGCAGATCTGCGACCGGGTCGGGGTCATCAGCAAGGGTTCCCTGGTCGCGGAAGGGTCCGTCGCCGAGCTGCGCGGCAGGCAGGGGCTCCTGGTCCGCGCCGAGCCGGTGGAGGAGGCGGCGCGCATAGCGGAGAGGCTCGCGGGCGTCGAGGAGGTCGCGGAGTTGGGGGGCGCGTTGCGTTTGACCATAGATCCGGAGCGCGCGTCAGAGATCAACGCCAAGCTCGTCTCGGCGGGGCTCAGGGTGAGCGAGCTTCGTCCCGCGGGGCAATCCCTCGAAGAAGCGTTTCTGGAACTTACCGGAGGGGAGACGGTCTGATGTTGGCTAGCTTCGGGGCTGAGTTGCTCAAGATCCGCAAACGTCCGGCGACCTGGATCCTGGCCCTCGTGTGGTTCATCCTGATAGTGCTGTTTGGCTACCTCTTCACCTACTCGTTCGCCGCCAACCCGCCGGACCCACCGGAAGACCAGCCTCCTCAGGTGCAGCGGCAGGAGGAGGCGTTCAACGAGCAACTTTTGAACGGTCTCCTGCCGGAGAGTTTGCTTGAGAACCTCTTCGCCAACGGCGTCTTCAGCCTGGGCGCGGCGATAGTCCTGATCCTGGGCGCGATGGCCGCCGGCAGTGAGTACGGCTGGGGCACCCTGAAGGCCAGCCTGACCCAACGCCCCGGCAGGCTCGGGATGCTCTCGGGAAAGGCGCTGGCGCTCGCGGTCTTCATCGTCCTGTTCGTCCTTCTGGGCCTCGCGGCCGGCGCCTCGAGCAGCTACGCCGTCGCGCTCCTCGAAGACGCCGCCGTGGAGTGGCCGCCGCTTAGGGAGATGGCGCGGGCGTCTGGGGTCGGCGTCCTGACGTTCGGGGCGTGGGGCTTCCTCGGGTTCGCGCTGGGGATGCTCTTCCGGGGAACGGCTCTCGCCATCGGGCTCGGGCTGGCGTGGGCGCTCGCAGTCGAGAACACCATCGCGCTCCTGCCCATTGACAGCGACTGGTGGGAGAGCTTCCGCAGGCTCACCCTCGGCGAGAACACCGCGTCAGTCGGCAGCATTTTCGGGAACCCGAACCCGTCCTTCGGCATACCGGAGCCGCTGGTGGAGCCGGAGCGGGCGGCGATCACGCTCAGCGTCTACGTCGCCATCTTCGCCGCAGTCTCGCTCTTCCTCCTGCTGCGCCGCGACGTGACGTGATAGCGGAGTCCATAAACATGGATTCATCTCCCCGGCGAGTACAGTCCATTCGGGACAGTATTTCCCGTTACCTGAAACCTGTTACCTGAAACCTGTGCCCCGCTAGCGTTCGACGGTCTCTTCCGGGTCGCGCTCGAAGTAGCGGTTGGTCATGGGCATGCGCCTGTCGCGCCCGAAGGCCCGGCTGGTGACCTTGATGCCGATGGGCGCCTGGCGGCGCTTGTACTCGGCCCGGTCAACGAGCTTTATGACGCGGCGCACGTCCTCCTCCTCGTAGCCTGAAGCTACGATCTCGCCCACTCCCTTGTCCTCCTCGATGTACGCCTCGAGGATGGGGTCGAGGACCTCGTACGGCGGCAGCGAGTCCACGTCGCGCTGGCCTGGTCTTAGTTCCGCCGAGGGCTCTTTGGTCAGGATGGACTCCGGGATGACCTCGCGCCCCGCAGTCTCGTTGACGTAGCGGCAGACCCGGTAGACGAGGGTCTTTGGAACGTCTTTTATCACGGCGAACCCGCCGGCCATGTCGCCGTACAACGTCGAGTAGCCGACGCTCATCTCGCTCTTGTTGCCGGTACTCAAGACGATCCAACCGAACTTGTTGGAGAACGCCATGACGATGTTCCCGCGTATCCGGGCCTGGATGTTCTCCTCGGTCTCGTTCTCCGGCAGCCCCTCGAACTCGTCCGCGAGCATCTCACGGTAGGCGTCGAAGGCCGGCCCGATGGGGACGACCCTGGTGTCCATGCCGAGGTTTTCGGCGAGGTGCGCGGCGTCGGTGTTGCTCGCCTCGGAGGTGTAGCGGCTCGGCATGAGGACGCCGGTCACGCTCTCCGCTCCCAGGGCCTTCGCGGCGACGACGGCGCCCAATGAAGAGTCTATGCCGCCTGAGAGGCCGAGCACGGCCCGCGAGAAACCGTTCTTGCGGAAATAGTCCCCGAGGCCCAATACCAGCGCCTCGAAAACCTCACCCTCCTCCGGGTACGGGTCTTCGACCCTGGGACCCCGGGACCCGTCGCCGGGATTTTCCCGGTAGGCCGGGACTTCTATGACCTCCGGCGGGCGTTCGGGGTTCTCCTTGCGGGGCCGGGATTCGTGGAGGCGTTGTATCAGGACTTCCTCAGGATACAGATCAACGAAGAGCAGGTCCTCCTCGAACTGTTTGGCGCGGGCGACGAGCTTCCCCTCGGGGTCGAAGACGACGGAGTGCCCGTCGAAGACCAGCTCGTCCTGGCCGCCGACGAGGTTGCAGAAGACCACGTAGCAACCATAGTCCGAGGCCCGCACCGAGAGCATCCGCTCCCGGAAAGCGCCCTTCTGACGGTGATACGGCGAGGCGGAGATGTTCAGCAGCACGCCTGCCCCACCGAGCGCCTGCTCCCGCGCCGGGCCGCCAGGGTACCAGATGTCCTCGCAGACGCTGACCCCAACCGTCGCGCCATCCAGCCGCAGCACGGGGGCGCCTGCGCCCTCCCTGAAGTAGCGATTCTCGTCGAAGACGCCGTAGTTCGGCAGGTAGCGTTTGTGGTAGCGGTGAAGGATCTCGCCGCCGGAGATCAGGGCGCAGGCGTTATACAGGTCCGCGTCCAGGTCCACGAAGCCCACCGCCGCCACGATACCTTCCGGGACTTCACCGGCGAGCGCCTCCAGGCCCTTCATGTTGTCCGCGATAAAGCTCGGGCGCATCAGGAGGTCTTCGGGCGGATAGCCGGGGATGGTGAGCTCGGGGAAGGCGACGATCCCCGCTCCGGCGTCCACGGCCCGCTCCAGGGCCTCAGCCGCCTTCTCGACGTTGCCCCACACGTCGCCGACGGTAGTGTTGATCTGGGCCAGCGCAACCCTCATGCGTCCAATATACCGCGTCACGGAACGCCGTGCGGAGCACGCCAGGCCACGTTTTGCGAATGGTTCCGCGCTTACCGCGATCCCGGCGCGGGTGTAGAGTACGCCCGTCCGGTAAGGAGGAACCGCGTGGCGCTAGACAGTTCGAGGGATGCCGGGGAGCAAGTCGAGGAGGCGGCGCGCAAGGCGCGACCGTGGATGGACCGCATAGCGCGCTCCGGCTACGTGGCGAAGGGCACGGTCTACGCGACGGTGGGGATACTGGCCGGTCAGGTGGCGCTCGGGACCGGCGGC
>JBPCLT010000203.1:0-5173 GCA_051003015.1 Rubrobacteraceae bacterium
TCGGCCAGGTGTTTTTGAGCATGATGTACGGGCCGCAGGCGGCGTTCTACTCGGAGATCTTCTCCACCCGGATGCGCTACTCGGGAGCGTCACTGGGCTACCAACTCGGCGCCGTCCTCGGCGGCGGGCTGGCGACGGTGCTTGCTTCCTACCTGCTGATTCAGTTCGGCACCTCGACGGCCATCGGCGTGTACATGGGGTTCCTGTGCGCGATCTCCTTGCTGTGTACGTATCTGCTGACGGAGACCTATCAAACCAACGTGGACGACGTGGAGGCCGAGCAGAGAAGGGTAGCCGCCGAAGGAGGAAGCGCGACCACGGGCTAGAGAGTCCCGCCCAATCTACCGCACGCCTCCTGCACCCAACTCGCCGGGGGCGTCTCGTCCCGAGGAGGCAAACTTGTACGAAACTATCGCCTACGAGATAAGCGATGGCGTCGCCACCATCGCCCTGAACCGCCCGGACAGGCTCAACGCTTTTGACGGTCAACTGCACCGGGATCTCCACGCCGCCCTGGACGAAGCCGCTTCGGACGACGAGGTCCGCTGCGTCGTGCTGCGGGGCGAGGGCCGGGGCTTCTCCGCCGGCGCGGACCTGCGGGGAGAAGACCTCGTCCGCGAGAATGGAGCGCCGCCGGACCTCGGGGAGTACCTGCGCCGGACGTTTGCTCCTTCGGTCGAGAAGATCTCCACGATGGACAAGCCGGTGGTCGCCTCATTGCACGGCCCGGTCTACGGAGCTGGGCTCGGGCTGGCTCTCGCCTGCGACCTTCGCATCGCCGCGGAGAGCGCGAAGTTCTCCGTCGCGTTCGTGAAGATAGGTCTCATGCCCGACGCGGGCGTGACGTACTTCCTGCCCCGCGTCATCGGGCTGGGACGGGCGATGGAGATGAGCCTGTTCGGTGACGCCGTGGACGCCGAAGAGGCCCTGAGCATCGGGCTCGTCAACCGGGTGGTCCCCGACGAGAAGCTGGAGGAGGAGACAGCCGCGCGCGCGGATCGCCTGGCGAACATGCCTACGCGGGCTCTGGCCGGAACCCGGCGCGCCTTGCGCGCGAGCTTCGAGGGTGGTCTGGGATCGGCGCTCGAACGCGAGGCGGATGGGCAGGCGTCCCTCGGGTACACCGCCGACCACGAGGAGGGCGTCGCGGCGTTCTTCGAGAAGCGCGAGCCTCGCTTCACCGGACGATAGGATCGTTGCGGGCCGCCCGGAAAACCCTTCCCGGATTCGAGGACGATCTGAAAAAGAAATCACACCTTTCGCATTTGCATTATCATACGATAGTCAGCGTAGTAAGTGATCTTGCACAAGCTCTTACTGGAGGGGGCCGCTAAAGGATTTTTCGTTCGCGGCCGACAAACAATATGATGAACGTGAGAAGGAACAGGCCAACCTTGCATCCGGGCGCGATGCCGACTGTCTTCGTGTGCTTGCAAGGGTTGGCGCGCATAGGGCGGTTCGGGGAGACGGCCGATGAGTCGAGCGGGGCTGGCGGGAGGCTCGGGACGTTTTCGCGGTTTGAGAAAGACCCGGTCCAGTCATGATCGGCCCATCGCTCGTCACGGAGACCGGCGTGGTGCTGGTGGTCGAGGATGACCCCGTAATAGCCCGGCTGGAGCGCCGGAGCCTGGAGCGCGCGGGATATGACGTGAGGGCCGTCGCCAGCGCCGAGGAGGCCATGAACGTGGTCATGAGCGGCGGGGTGGAGTTGATCGTCCTTGACCAGTTCCTCTCCGGGGACATGACGGGGCTCGAGTTTCACGCCCTGCTGAAGGAGATAGGATGCTTCGTGCCCGTCATCATGGTGACCGGGAACTACGACGAGGCCACGGTGATAGAGGCTCTCCGGGCCGGTGTCCGAGATTTCGTCACCAAGTCAGAGGAGTACCTCAGCTACCTGCCCGAGGCCGTGGAACGGGTGCTGTGCCAGACACGCATGGAGCGGCTTCTGGAGGAGAGCGAGCAACGCTACAAGTCCCTCTTCGAGCACAACCCTGACGCCATCTTCTGGCTCGACCTGGAAGGCAACTTCCTTAGCATCAACGCGGCATCGGAGAGCCTGATAGGGTACGAGGCCGAATATTTCATCGGGAGACACTTCGGGCCGCTCATCGTCCCCGAGGATCTGGAGAGGGCCCTGGACCACTTCGAGATGGCGAAGCGGGGCGAGCCACAGAATTACGAGATAGCCATCAACCACAGCGACGGGCGGCGTCTCGAGACCAACGTCACCAACGTTCCGATAGTCGTGGAGGGTGAAATCGTCGGCGTCTACGGAATAGCCAAGGACATCACCGGGCGCAAGGCGCTGGAGCGGCAACTCGAATACCAGGCTCTCCACGATGCCCTGACGCACCTGCCGAACCGCGCCCTGTTCATGAACCGCCTCGAACACGCCATCGCTCGCGCGGACAGACGCAAGGGCCGCGTCGCGGTGCTGTTCATGGACCTCGACCGCTTCAAGGTCGTCAACGACAGCCTCACCCACGACATCGGGGACCAGTTGCTGGCGGGGGTAGCAGGCCGCTTGAGGGCCTGCCTGCGTTCGGAAGACACCGCCGCGCGCCTGGGCGGGGACGAGTTCGCCGTGTTGCTCGAAGACGTCGAGGAGGTCGGCGAGGCAACGCGGGTCGCGGAGCGGATCATCGAGGCACTGCAAGCCCCCTTCCACGTTGCCGGCCGGATCCTGTTCGTCACGACCAGCATCGGCGTCGCGCTCGACAATTCCGGCGAGACCCGACCGGGAGACCTTCTCAGGGAGGCGGACGTAGCCATGTACCGGGCCAAGACCCGGCGGAGGTCGCACTACGAAGTCTTCAGCCTAGAGAAGGACATCCACGCGTTCAACCGTCTGGAGCTCGAGAGCGACCTGCGCCTAGCCATCGAGCGCGAGGAGTTCCTGTTGCATTATCAGCCCGTGGTCTCGCTGGAGACCGGAAAGATGATCGGGGTGGAGGCGCTGGCGCGCTGGCGGCACCCGGAGCGGGGCCTGGTACCGCCGCTGAATTTCATCCCGCTGGCCGAGGAGACCGGCCTGATCCTGCCCCTCGGACGCTGGGTGCTCGGGGAAGCCTGCCGCCAGGCGAAGACGTGGCAGGACGGTCAGTCTGACGCCCCGCCCCTGACCGTAAGCGTCAACCTCTCCGCGAAGCAGCTCCAGCAACCCGGTCTGAGCCGGGAGGTAGCCCGTATCCTGGGGACGACCGGGATGGACCCACGCCGGCTTACGCTGGAGATCACCGAGAGTGTCGTCATGGAGGACTCCGAGACCGCCATCGAGGCTTTCCGGGACCTGAGAGCCCTGGGGGTGCGGATCGCGATAGACGACTTCGGCAAGGGGCACTCCTCGCTCTCCTCCCTCAAGATGCTGCCCGTGGACGTGTTGAAGATAGACCGCGCTTTCGTTAGTGAGCTGGAGAAGGACTCCAGGGACGAGGAGATCATGTCCGCCATGATAGACCTCGCGCACGCTCTGAGGCTGACGGTGGTGGCCGAGGGCGTGGAGACTGCGGAGCAGCTCGACCGGCTCGGGATCCTCATGTGCGACCTCGCCCAGGGCTTCCATCTAGCCAGGCCGCTGCCAGGAGAGGCGATCCCGGACTTTCTGGACTCGCGAGACCACCCGCCTCCGGCTTTACAAGGTGGCGCAGGACCCTAAAATTCGGGCCATGAGCAACCGGGGCACATTCGGGGACGGCCTTCCTTCCATCAGGCTAGCCGGGGAACGCGACGCCGGGGAGATCTCGGCCATCTACGCCCCGGCCGTGAGGGGTTCGATCATCTCGTTCGAGACCGAACCTCCCACCACCGGCGAGATGCGCCGTCGCGTCGTGACTACGTTGGAACGCTTCCCCTGGCTGATCTACGAGCGCGGGGGACGGGTGTCGGGTTACGCCTACGCCGCCGAACACCGCTCGCGGGCCGCCTATCAGTGGTGCGTTGACGTGTCGGCCTACGTCCGTGAGGATGAGCGCCATAAGGGCGTCGGCCGCGCCCTGTACACGTCCCTGATCTCCGTGCTGGCCCTACAAGGCTTCTACAATGCATACGCCGGGATCGCACTCCCCAACCCGGCGAGCGTCGGCCTGCACGAATCGGTCGGGTTCCGGCCCGTCGGGGTGTACCGTGAGACCGGCTACAAGCTCGGCGCGTGGCACGACGTGGGATGGTGGCAGTTATCCATACGGGAACGGGAGGTGGACCCGGAGCCTCCCGTCAACCTCCCGGCGGCCCTGGAATACGAAGGGTGGGAAGCGGCGTTGGCGAGCGGGTTGAGGTTAGACGGCTAGCTTTTCTGCTACCGGCAGTTGATGGCGAGTTGTACAATGGCAGAGACCAGCGCAAGGCATTGCAGGAGAAAGGCGGAGGTTCGAGATACCATGAGTGGTAAGAAGACCATCGAATTGAAGCCTGTTCGCACGGGTAAGACGGACCCCAGGACGTTCGCTCGCCAGGCGCGTGAGATCTCCGACCGCTTGAAGGCGAGCGGTCGTGTGTTTTCTGATTCGACGGAGACGATCAGGCAGGACCGAGAAACTCGTTGAGCGAACCGGACGGACGGGTGCCGCTGGTGCTGGACACCTCGGTAGCGGTCAAATTCTACGTGCCCGAAGAAGAGCACGAGCAAGCTCGCGAGCTGCTCACCGTCGTGGAGAATGGTGGCGCGAAGCTGCTGGCTCCGAGCACCATGGGTGCCGAACTCTGGAATGCGCTTTGGCAGAAGTACCGTCGAGGAGAGATCGAAAAAGAGCTGGTCTGGGAGACGTGGGAGAAGGTCAGCGATGCCCCGGTGAGCCTGTTCGACCCGGACTCTTTGATGCCCACGGCGGTA
Source organism: Rubrobacteraceae bacterium (assembly GCA_051003015.1). Classification (GTDB taxonomy): domain Bacteria; phylum Actinomycetota; class Rubrobacteria; order Rubrobacterales; family Rubrobacteraceae; genus JACDGB01. Next base: position 4,832 of record JBPCLT010000203.1, read on the forward strand.
GGAATAGTCTACGAGACGGAAGTGATCGTCTACGATGCGTTGTTCCTCGCGCTCGCCGGAGGCTTTCAGACGGTAGTCGTAACGGCGGACGAGAGGTCAATGCTGAAGCGAATCCGCGGGACCGCTCATGAGCATCTGGCCGTGCATCTGTCCAACGCCGGGGCCTTGTTGCGCGAGATGGCTGAAGGTCGGCCGGAGACAGGCGAGCGGAAGTAATACCGTTCCGCTTTGTTGATGGCATAATGGATGAATGCCAAAGATACTCTACTCACAGGTAATCGAGGAAGATCCGCAGGAACTGAAGAAACTCGAAAAGCGCCATCGCTACTCCCACCTCTTCCA
>JBPCLT010000204.1:0-5252 GCA_051003015.1 Rubrobacteraceae bacterium
GTGATCGCATGCAGGTCCACGATGCAGAAGTAGTTTTCGTAGTCGTCCTGCATGGCGACCCAGTTCTTGAGCGCCCCGAGGTAGTTGCCGACGTGCAGGTTTCCGCTGGGTTGAATCCCGCTGAATACCCGCTGTTTCTGATCTTGCATGGCTCTCCGCTTCTCTTCTACGAAACAACCGGGAACGTGGGTGGATCAGCCGCCGTTAGAGCGACCATCAACGGAACCGTCCGAAAAGAATCTCCCTCATAACTATCTCAGTATAGTCTCAGGAACCGCTCGATTCAGCTTCCCGTGGCAGCGAGAAGAACGGGAAAAGCGGAGATCCGGCGTGTAACATGCCCCGATACATAGGGTTTGGCGAGTGGTTGATGGGAGACGGGGAGATGAGCGATTCCACGGAGAGGGAGCAACGACTGAGCAAAGTGTACTCGTCGCGGAGCACGGATGATCTGGAGAAGACCTACGACGAGTGGGCGGACGACTACGAAGAGGATGTCTTTACCCTCGGATATACGGCACCTGCCGTGGCGGCGGGGTTCATAGGGCGTCACGTCCCGCCAGGCGGTACGACGCTGGACGCGGCGGTGGGGACCGGCGCTCTCGGCGACATCCTGCGCGCCCTCGACTACGGAGACCTTACCGGCATAGACCTCTCGGAAGGCATGATGCGTCGTGCCCGCGAGAAGGGAGCCTACCGCGAGTTGCGCCGCATGACCCTCGGCGGGCCGCTTGACTTCCCTGATGACAACTTCGATGCTTGCTTCTCCGTCGGCGTCTTCACCGAGGGCCACGCCCCGCCGGAGGCCCTCGACGAGTTGGCGCGGGTGGTCAGGCCGGGCGGATGGATGGTCTTCAGCGTCCGGGCCGACGTCTACGAGAAGGGCGGCTTCCGCGAGAAGCAGCGGGCGCTCGAAGAGGACGGAAGGTGGCGCCTGGTGAGGATGAGCGGCGCCTTCACCATGTTCCCCGCGCTCGAAACGTCGCATGATGGAAGGATCTTCGTCTACCAGGTTTCTTAGAGCTCAAGCCAACATAAGAGCATGTTCATGGCGCGGGAGAAGGGCCGTGCGACCACGGTCCTTTGGCTCCAGCGGTTCGGCTGGGATGAAACGTAATGGAGACATTGCGAGGATGCCCGGCGGGGCTGGGCGAAGAGCCAGGCTACGAACCGAGGGCCGCTTCGATCTCCCGCGCAGCCGAGATCACATGCTCCGCCAGCCACTCGCCTGGATGGTCCCCGAGGCGAGAGATCGGGCCGCTCGCGGAGACGGCCGCCTTCAGCCTGCCGTCCGGCCCGAAGACGGGAGCGCTCACGCTCGCCACCCCCGCTTCCCGCTCGGCCACGCTCTCCGCCCAGCCCTGCTCGTGGACGAGCGCGAGCTTCGCTCCGTGGCTGGCGTCCGGCGAGGAGAAGGCAAGCAGCACCTTCCCCGCGGAGCCGAGTTCCAGGGGCATAACCGCGCCGACCGCGACGGTTGTCTTGAGCCCCGTGCCCCGCTCGGCGATCGCGACGCACACCCGCTGTTCGCCCTCCCTGACGTAGAGCTGCGTGCTCTCATCCGTCTCGTTCCGAAGCTTCGCGAGTACCGGACGCGCAGCCTCTATGAGATCCGGGCTGACTCCAGCCCGATTCCCCCACCCGAGTAACCTGGACCCGAGCGCATACCGTCCGTCATGCTTGGCGACGAGATGGTGCTTCTCCAACGCCGACAACAGCCGGTACGCCGTCGGACGCGGCAACCCCGTACCCCCAACTACCCCCGCCAGACTCGCCGGACCACCCTCCGAAAGCAACGTCAGGATCGCCACCGCCTTGTCCAAAACCCCGACCCCACTCGCCACGACCTTGCTTCCCTTGCCCCGCTCGTCTACACTGTCCATATGACGGTCAGCATATCTCAATATACGAGACAGCGCAATGGAGTCATCCTCGTCCGGAGGCTGGCGGCGTGACTGGCGGGGCGTTCTTTGGCGAGGCGGCGCGTGGCTACGACAGGGGATGCCGACGGTCCATGCCGGACCCCGATGGTTTCTACGGGGCCGTGGTGGAGGGCTTGCCGTTCGGGCGTGACGAGGAGTTGCGGGTGCTCGACCTTGGGGCCGGGACCGGGTTGTTGAGCGCGGTGGTCGCGGAGAAGTTTCCGGTTGCGAGGATCACGCTGGTGGACGTTTCGGAGGAGATGTTGCGGATGGCGCGGCGGCGCTTCGCGGGCTATCCCGACCGCTTCGAGTTCCGCGTCATGGACTATGCGAGGGAGTCGCTGCCTGGGGAGCCTGGCGGCTTCGATCTCATCGTTTCGGCGCTCTCCGTGCATCACCTCGCGCATGGTGACAGGCGGGAGACCTTCGAGAAGATCCACGTCTCGCTGCGAAGCGGAGGATGGTTCGTCAACGCGGATCAAATATCAGGAGAGACGCCCGAGGTCGAACATGGCTACCATGAGGAACATATGCGCCGCGCGCATGGGGCACATGTCCCGGCGGAGCATATGAAGGCGGTCGAGCACGCTACTCTGCGCGAGCAGATGACGTGGCTGCGCGAGGCCGGGTTCGAGGAAGTGGAGTGTTGCTACGAGAAGAGTCGGTTCGCGGTTTATGGCGGGCGCAAGAGTTAGAGAGGAAGTCGAGTATGAGTAGACCGAAGACTTTGGTGGAGAAGATCTGGGACCGTCACGTGGTGCGGCGGGCCGAGGGTGAGCCGGACCTTTTGTACGTGGATCTGCATATGGTCCACGAGGTGACGAGCCCGCAGGCTTTCGAGGGGTTGAGGCTGGCGGGCCGTAAGGTGCGCCGCCCGGACCTCACGCTGGCGACGATGGACCACAACGTGCCGACTACGGAGTTCGGGGTTCCGGTCAAAGACCAGGTCTCGGCGAAGCAGATGGAGGCTTTGCGTGAGAACTGCGAGGAGTTCGGGATCGACCTCCACGGCTGGGGCTCCATAGGGCAGGGGATCGTCCACGTCATCGGGCCCGAGATGGGCCTGACGCAGCCCGGCACGGTCATCGTGTGCGGAGATAGCCATACAGCGACGCACGGGGCGTTCGGGGCTTTGGCGTTCGGCATCGGTACCAGTGAGGTCGAGCACGTTCTGGCGACCCAGACGCTGACGCAGCGGCGTCCGAAGACGATGGCCGTGACGGTCGAGGGCGAGTTGCCTGCCGATGTAACCGCCAAGGACCTCATGCTCGGCATCCTGCATCGCATTGGGACCGGCGGCGGGGCCGGGCACGTTATCGAATACCGGGGTGAGGCCGTCCGCCAGCTCTCGATGGAGGGCCGGATGACGGTGTGCAACATGTCCATCGAGGGTGGCGCCAGGGCCGGCCTCATCGCGCTGGACGAGACCACCTTCGAGTACGTTCGGGGCCGGGATCACGCGCCGAAAGGCGCGGACTGGGAGATAGCCGTCGAAGAGTGGAAGCAACTCACCACCGACGAAGGCGCAGAGTTCGATAAAGAGGTCGTCATCCAGGCTTCGGACCTCGTACCATACGTCTCGTGGGGCACGACCCCGGCCCAGACCGTCGGCCTCGATGAGGCTGTCCCCGAGCCCGAGAACGACGGGCACGAGCGGGCCTTGAAGTACATGGACCTCAAGCCGGGGACCCCGATCCGGGAGATCGAAGTAGACACCGTGTTCCTCGGCTCCTGCACCAACGCCCGCATCGAAGATTTACGGGCAGCAGCGCGCGTCCTCGAAGGTCAGAAGGTCAAGGAGGGAATCCGGGCGATGGTCGTACCCGGCTCCATGCGCGTGAAGAAGGAGGCTGAGGAGGAGGGTTTGGATAAAGTCTTCACCGAAGCCGGCTTCGACTGGCGCAACGCCGGGTGTTCGATGTGCCTCGGGATGAACCCGGACATCCTCGCTCCCGGCGAGCGGTGCGCCTCGACATCCAACCGTAACTTCGAGGGCCGTCAGGGCAAGGGCGGCAGGACGCACCTCGTCAGCCCGGTCGTCGCGGCGGCGACGGCGGTTATGGGGCGGTTCGCCTCGCCCAGTGAACTCGGCGTACCCGTGGAGGTGAGCTAGATGGACCCGGTAAAGACCGTCAAAGGCAAGGCGTTGCCGCTCGGCTACTCGGACGTGGACACGGATCAGATAGTCCCGTCCGATGCACTCAAGCGCATCGAACGCACCGGCTTCGGGCAGTTCCTCTTCTCTAGCTGGCGCGACGACCCGGATTTTGTGGCGAACAGGCCCGAGCACGAAGGCGCGGTCGTGCTCCTCGCGGGCGAGAACTTCGGGTGCGGCTCCAGCCGCGAGCACGCCGTCTGGGCCATCCAGGACGCCGGCTTCGGGGCCGTAGTCGCCCCGTCCTTCGCCGACATCTTCAAGAACAACTCATCAAAGAACGGGCTCCTGATCGTCGAACTGTCAGAGTCATCCGTCAAGAAGCTCCTCGAAGCCGTCCGCGGAGATTCCGATGCCACCATCACCGTGGACCTGGAGAACCGCACCGTCACCGGTCCAGGCGTCGAAGAGCCATTTGACATAGACGACTTCACCCGCCACCGGCTGCTGAACGGCCTGGACGACATCGCCATCACGCTCACGCACGAGGAGGATCTGGAGACCTTCGAGCGGTCACGCCCAGGTTATCTACCGAGCGTGCTGTAATTTTTTACAGGATGACTACCTGAACCGGGGCTGTCCCAGGATAGGTCAGACCTATCTCTTGGGCCGCGGCCAGCGAGAGGTCTATGTCGCGACCGGCTACGTAAGGGCCGCGGTCGTTGACGGTAACCCGGACGGATTCGCCGCCGCGATTCACCTGCAACCGTGTCCCTAGCGGCAAGCTCTTGTGGGCTGCCGTGTGCGCGTCGGCGTCGAAAGGTTCGCCGCTTGCCGTCGGTCTGCCTTCCAGCGAGCGTCCGTAATAGGAGGCAACCATCGTCTGTTCGTTCGTGGCGGTGTCCGCCCGCGAGGTGTATCCCGGGGCGTCCGGACCCACAGCCTTATCATCGTAGTAGACGCCGGTCCCGGCGGGATGCCTGGCGTCGCCAGGAGAGATCGCAGCACTCTCAGCCTTGCCTGGAAACGCCAAGGAGGCCGCGAACAGACTTCCCGCGAAGAATGCAACCACCAGACCTCTCTTCAAACCGGATGCAGCCAAGATTTTCCTCCAATGATGTCGAAAGCCTTCTCCGTGAAAAGAAAACCTAACATATTGGAACGTGATTGCAACGTAAAGCAACTGAAAGCAATGGCGCTTGTGGGCTACCGAAGCGCATATAATCACCGGCTGC
>JBPCLT010000205.1:0-4655 GCA_051003015.1 Rubrobacteraceae bacterium
GTGAGGACGTTGCGGAGCGGCGCTTCCATCCCTTTTGGGAGCTTGAGGCGGGTATTTCCCCATGTCTCTGGCTGGAGGAAGAGAGCGCCCGAACCGTTTACCAGGCTGGCGCAGAGGCGGGGAGTGACCGTGATCGCCGTTTCGTTCCCACTCCGGCGGGCGAAGGCGACGGCATGATCCGCTTTCTCACCCTCCACTTCGAGCGGCAGGTACTCGCCGTTCTCGAAGAGATCCGGCATCCCGCGCCTGAACTCCAGGACCTTCCACATCAAATAGAGCTTGGGACTGCCACTCTGCCATGCGCCGTCTTCGAGCAGGGAGGGCGCTTTCGCGGGGTCCAGGCGCGCAAGCTCCGACAACAGCTTCCTCCTCAGCCCGTAGTCCACGGGGCGGCGGTTGTCCGGGTCCACGAGGCTGAGGTCCCAGAGTTCGGCTCCCTGGTATATATCCGGGACGCCGGGGGCGGTGAGCTTGAGGAGGATCTGGGAGAGGGAGTTCAGGGCGCCGAGGCCGGAGATCCTACGCTGAAAAGAGAGAAAATCCTCCAGGAAGAGGTCGTTCTCGGAGCGTGTGATCAGGGCGTCCACGAAAGCGGCGACGGCCTCCTCGTATTCCTCGTTCACGTTCACCCAGGAAGTGTGGACCCTCGCCTCCCGCATTGCCTTCTGCATGTACGCCTTTATGCGCTCTCGGAACTCCACCATCCCCGCCTCATCCAACTCTTCGAGCGGCCACGCGCCGAGAAGGGTCTGATACAGGAGGTACTCGTCGTTGCGGCTTGGAGCCATCTTCCCGTCCACCTCGCGGCGGCGGGAGCGGTTCAGGCGGCCCCATCGGATGAGCCTCCCACGCCACCCGGCCGGCATCTCCGAGAGCACGTTGATGCGGGCGCGCACGTCCTCGCCGCGCTTGGTGTCGTGGGTGGAGGTGGCGAGCATGGCGCGCGGCCAACGCTTCTGGCGTTCACCGTTCAGGTGATGGAAGGCGGAGACAGTCGTCCCGAACCGCTCGGGCTCGCCGCCGACCTCGTTCAGGGAGGTCAGGCGGTTGTAGCGATACAGGGCGGTGTCCTCCATCCCCTTCGCCATCACCGGTCCCGTGTACTGCTGGAACTTCATCACGAAGGCGGAGACCATCCTCCGGTGCTCTTCGGAGCCTTCACTCTCCAGCAATAGCACCTCTCGCAGGAAGTCGAAGACGGTGTCGTCGGGGGCGGTGTTCCGCTTCTTCGCCCGCGCGACGGCCCAATCCACGTGGCGGCGGTCGGTCTCGGAGACGTGGCCTGGCGTGACGTAGGTGCGGTAGACGGGGAAGGAGGCGACGACCTCGGTGAGCGCGTCGCGCAGCACGTTTATGGTGAAGTCGCGGGAGCGGCGGGCACGGCCTTCGGCTCCGCCCTCGAAGCCCTCCGAGATACGCAGCAGGCGGCGGCTGAGGACGGCCAGTTCGCTCGCCAGGTCTTCGCGCATGACGAGCTTCTTGCACTCGTAGAGGATCTCCTCGAAGTCCACGCTTCGTCCGAGGAAGCGGCGGTATGCGCGGTCCATCCCGGCCTCGCCTTCCGCGTCCACGAACAGGCCGTTCAACAGGTTCGTGAAGTCGTAGCCGGTGGTTCCCGCAACCGGCCAGTCATCGGGGAGAACCTCGTGGTGCGCCAGGATCTTCTCGACCAGCACGTACAGCGGCTCCTCCGATCCGGACGTCCCGGCCGCCGCCTGTAGCCGCCGGAGGTAGCCCGCCGGGTCATGGAGGCCGTCGGGGTGGTCTATGCGCAGGCCGTCCACCTTGCCGGTCTTTACCAGGTTCAGGATCAGTTGGTGCGTGGCGTCGAATACCCTTTCGTCCTCGACTCGGATACCAGCGAGGTCGTTTATGGCGAAGAACCTCCGGTAGTTGATCTCATCGCTCGCCACCCGCCAGTACGACAGCCGATAAGCCTGCTCCTCCAGGATGCGATGCAAAGCCTCGAAGCTCTCGGGGTCGTCCGGATGCCCGTTGAGAAGCCGGACCCTCTCCTCGGTGGCGCGCCTCGCATCCGGGGCTTCGCGGCAAAGCCGGGCGAGCCAGCGGCGTTGGATGGCGGCGTCCCGCTCCCGCGCCTCGACCGCCGCATCGTCCGTATCCTCGCGTCCCGGCAGGTTCCCGAAAGCGTCGGCCAGGGTCCGAAGCTCCATCATCCGCTCGTCGTTCGGCAGGAACGGCAACCCCGCGAGTGCCATCCCGTAGGTACGCGGATCGAGCGGCAACCGGTGCTCGTAGTAGAAGACCGAGAAGGAGCCTTCCTCCGCGTCGAATGCCAGCTTCAGCTCGCTGCTTTCGAGGATGTCGCGGTAGTGGTCGCCCAGGATCGGGAGCAAGACCTTTCCCCAGAGCCTCTGCCGGTTCGTCGGGTACCAGTCCACGTCGAAGAAGCGGGCGTAGGCTGAGGCCGGGCCGTTCTCCAGCACGTCGAGCCACCAGGCGTTGTCGCTGCCGGCGCCCATGTGGTTCGGCACCACATCGAGGAGGTGGCCCATCCCGTGCCCGTGCAGCGCGGCTACCAGCGCCCCGTGCTCTTCTTCGGTCCCGATCTCCGGGTTCAGCGCGTTGTGATCGGTGATGTCGTAGCCGTGCGTGCTGCCGGGCCGGGCTTTCATGTACGGCGAGGCGTACATGTGGCTTACCCCGAGTTCCGCCAGATACGGCACCAACTCCGTAGCGTCCCGGAACGTGAAGCCCGCGTTGAACTGGAGCCGGTATGTCGCCCTCAAGTCGCTTCGTTCCGTGGAGTCGGGGAAGGGCGCGACCCTCGGGACTCGATGGCCTCTATTCGACATTCCCTATTCACTGTTCTCCAGCAGATACCACGCTACCGACCACGCCGGCAACTCGTCTCGGTTTTCGGCGGCATCCGTGGCGTAAAGGGGATCTCCTTCCGGTTCCTCGAAACCGCCGAGTGATTCATCTCCCAGGTTGACGAATAGCGAGAGGCGCGAGCCGTCACCGAGAGGCCACCTCACTTCCAACCCCCGCTCCCCGACGATCCGGTACTCCGCCTCGCCACCCGGCGCGTTGGCGAGGCGGGGCATTATCTTCTCCTTCCTCAGCGCCAGCAATTCCCTGTAGAGGCGCAGCAATCCGGCGTGCTCCGGCTTTTCGCGCTCCTGCCAGTCGAGCTTCGACAACGCGAAGGTCTTTTCGGCTGAAGGGTCGGGGATGCGCTCGCGCGTCGCGGGGTTGGAGAACTCGGGGAACTTCGCGAACTCCGCGCGCCGTCCTTCTGTCACGAAGGGCGCCAGGTCTTCCTCGAAGTCGCAGAAGAAGAGGAACGGCGCCGACGCGGCCCACTCCTCGCCCATGAAGAGCATCGGGATTTGCGGCGATATGAGGTATATTGCCGTCGCCGCGCGCACCGCCTCTGGTGGAGCGAGGCCGGTTATCCTCTCCCCGAAGGCGCGGTTGCCGATCTGGTCGTGGTTCTGCAAGAACGCCACGAACGAGGCCGGAGACAAGCCGGCGCTCGGCTCCCCGCGCTCATTGCCCCTGTGCCCCGACGGCTCTCCCTGGTATGCGAAACCCTCGGCCAGACATCGCCCGAGATGGCGCACCGGCGCGTCTGCGTAGTCCCCGTAGTACGAGGCGCTCTCACCGCTCAGAGCCGTGTGCAAAGCGTGGTGCATATCATCGTTCCACTGCGCGTCGTAGAGTCCCTCGCCTCGCAAGAGCGACGACTGGTTCTCCTCGTTCTCGAGGACGAGGTGGATGTGGCAGTCCCGTCCGGATCCGCTCCGTATTCGCTCGGCCAATTCCACGAGGAAGTGCTTCTCCGAGTTGTCCTTTATGGCGTGGACGGCGTCGAGGCGCAGTCCGTCCATGTGGTACTCCTCAAGCCAGTACAGCGCGTTGTGTACGAAGAACTCGCGCACGTAATAACTGCCCGCGCCGTCGAAATTGACGGCCGTCCCCCACGGTGTCTCGTGACGCTCCGTGAAGAAATCCGGAGCGTACGCGGGAAGATAATTTCCTTCCGGCCCGAAGTGGTTGTAGACGACGTCTAGGAAGACCGAGAGGCCCCGCCCATGCGCGGCCTGGACCAGACTCTTCAAGTCCTCGGGTGTCCCGTACGAGGCGTCCGGGGCGAAGGGAAGCACGCCATCGTAGCCCCAGTTGTGGCGTCCGGGGAAATCCGAGAACGGCATTAACTCTATCGCCGTCACCCCGAGATCCACCAGATAGTCCAGCCGCTTCTCCACGCCGGCGAACGTGCCCTCGGGGGAGAACGTCCCTACGTGCAACTCGTACAACACGGTCTCGTGCCAGGGACGTCCCTTCCAATCCACATCCCGCCAGTCGAAGGCGGCGGGGTCAATTACGACACTCGGGCCGTGTACGTCTTCCGGCTGGTGGCGGGACGCCGGGTCGGGAACCTCCTGACCGCCGTCCACGCGATAGCGGTAGCGGGCTCCGGACGCGGCCTCCGTGGTGAGGGTAAAGACGCCGTCATCGCCACGCTCCATCGGTTCGGTCCCGCGTTCCAGCACGAGTTCCACGCTCCCTGCTGCTGTCGCCCACAGGGTGAAGCGGGCGCAGTCGTCGCCGAGGTACTCTGCCCCGAAGGGCATGTCGTGGCTGCGTCTCATGCGGGGGTCGGGAGTCGGGGGAGCGGGGCCTCCGGT
>JBPCLT010000206.1:0-13143 GCA_051003015.1 Rubrobacteraceae bacterium
CCGCCGCCGAAGTCGCCCGGAAGACCAGGACCTTGCCCCGCTCGGGGTAGTCCAAGATCACGACCTCCCCGGTAACGGCCACCTGCTCGTCCGCCAGTTCCCGCGCGTTCTCGACCACCGACATATCGGCCTCGACCTCCAGAACGAAGCCGGTGTGCTCTTCTCCGGCCTCGCCACCGTTCGCCCGAAGCCGTCCTTCTAGGTAAGCCACGTATCTCCCTTCGATCTATTTTGCAGGAAAGACCATGTTACTCAAAAACGGAATCTTCGGGAGAAACAGTAAGCGAGCTCGGCAAAATTCTAACTTCGGGACATGGAAGATGCTGAATACGCTCTTCCGAGAACGAACGCTCGGAAGGTGGTTGAAAAGAGCCTTCTTACTGGTCGCCGCCTCGCGTGATCTCGCGCACCTTGCCGATAGCGAATAGTCCCACCACGAACTCCACGATTCCTATAAGCAAGCCCACGGCCACGCCCGGCATGCCCACGATCAACAGCCCGACCACTGGGGAGGCGAGAGAGATGATGCTGAGCAAGATTAACCACGCCCAGTTGACCTCCCAGAAGGTTCGTCTTCGTTCCCAGGACACCGAGTCCCTGGCGGAGATCGAGTCCGCGATCCCCACGCCAATCTTCTTGCCAACTGACTGATCCCTAGCGGACATCGAATCCGCAATCCCCACGCCGATCCTCTTGCCGGCCGCCTGGCCACAATGAGGACACGGCGCGTCGCGGGAGGGGTCCACGGAACCCCCGCAATGATTGCATGATGCGCCTACTGCCGCCATGTCCTCATTCTACCGTGCCGTAGTCCAAAAACGCACCGCCGTGAGCATCTCAGTCGATCCTCCGCCCGACCATACCCTCCACTGCGTCCCGTACCGAGCGGTGTCGAAGCAGGCCACAGGGAACACATCTACTCAGCGGTCAGGAGGATAGCCTTCTCTAGCGAACGGAAGCGCCGATCTTCTCCGGCACATCCAGCTTACCGCCACGTTCCTCTATGGCCTGCGACAGATCGTCGAAGGAGAGTGCTTCGAGGCCGAGCACGTTGCCCTCCGCGTCCACATCCACGTACACGTCCGCCCGTTCGGAGAAGTCCTCTGCGTGGTCGGGCCTGCCCTCCCGGAGCTTGAAGTACAGAGCGCCGGACTCTTTGTCGTGCCTGATCCTCAAGAACGCCCGCCTTCCCTTCTATGAAGCATGACCGAGACCCACCACGGCCTCGTCCGCTTGTAGGTCTTGGACGAGTCAAACCCACTTGTGCCTCCACGGAGGCGCAATGATCGATCGCTTCTCAGCGCCACGGCGAGGCTGACTAAGGGTGTGGCAACTTCTCCGGGCGGAAGTTCGCGGGATCCTCGATACGCTCGGGCAGTTCCAGGGCTCCGCCAGCGCGGCCGACTAGCTCAGCGTACTCCTCGAAGGAGAGGAACTCGACGCCCAGGACGAGGCCCTCGGCGTCTATGTCCACCCCGATGCCCAGGCCGGGTGTCAGGGGAATCGTCTCAGCGTACTCGCCCTCCCGGAGCCGGATGTAGCCAGCTCCGCTCTCGGGATCGTACGTAAGCCTGTAGGTCATTCCTCGCCTCCTTCCGGCGGTTTCATCGACCGTCCAAGCTCCACGATGACAACGATCCGCTCGTCTTCCAAACCTGGATTGTAGACCACTTTCACTGCCAAACTCCTCCCGGCGAACGTGTGCTCGGCCACGATGCGCCCTAGCCTGCCAGGATACTCCAGGTCTGGGTTCTCCAGCGTCCGGTAAACGTCGGCGACCGATATGCCGCGCTCGCGCATCCGCTCCTCGGCGTGTGGCAAGAATGTGATTCTCATTGCACGCAGTCTACGCACGTCCTGGCCGACACGCTCCATTGTCTACCGCCTGAAACAGGCTGGACTAGAAAGCGGGCCCGGCAGGATTCGAACCTGCGACACACGGCCCCGGAAACCGTTGCTCTATCCCCTGAGCTACGGGCCCGCGTATTGAGAACCGCCTGGAGATAGTACCGCAGCGGTGTGACCGGTTCAATCACGGCCACGCTTTCGCGGGCGTTTTGTAGCGGCGGCGGATAACTAGTAAACTACGCGGCCCATTATGTACGCGGTGATCTCGGACATCCACGGCAACCTCGAGGCCCTCGAAGCTGTCCTGCGCGACGTGCCGGAGGAGGTCGAGCGAATTTACTGCCTGGGGGATGTGATCGGCTACGGCGCCAACCCCAACGAATGCTGCGACATCGTGCGCGAATCGGAGATGCCCCTCATCACAGGCAACCACGACCTCGCCGTCACCGACCTCTCGACGGACCTGGCGTGGTTCAACCCGGTGGCAGCGGCGGCGGTGGAATGGACCCGCGAACAACTGAGCGAGGAGAACGCCGCGTTCCTCCTCTCCAGGCCCCGCATGATGCAGACCAACGGGGCGCTCTTCGTCCACGGCTCCATCCGCGACCCGGACGAGTACATCATCAACACGTCGGCGGCGAGGGATAACCTGGCCCTCCTGAAGAGTGAGTATCCGAACGTGAGGATCTGCTTCTTCGGCCACACGCACGTGAAGACCATCACCCCCTCCCCGAACGGTCCCGTGACCGAGGATCACACCCTGGACCTGAGCGAGAACGGCCCGTATCTGGTGAACCCAGGCTCCGTCGGCCAGCCTCGCGATGGCGACACCTTCGCCTCCTACGTGCTCGCCGAACACCACGAGGAGGAGGCGCGCATCCTCTACCGCTTCGTCGAGTACGACATAGAGAAGGCGCAGGCCAGTATCCGGAACGCCGGCCTACCCGGCATGCTCGCCGACCGTCTGGCCCTCGGCCGGTAACCCGGACTCCCCACCGTGGAGCCCTCCTTCTCGAAACTCTTCACCGTCGAGGAGGCGAACGCGCTCCTCCCAAAGCTCCAGGAACTCCTCCTGGACGTGGGGCGCCACCGTGATGAGCTGCGCGAGAAGGCCCCGAGCCTGGAGCCCATCCTGAAGGCAGCGGCCACGAACGGCGGCGGGCGCGTGGGCTCCGAGTACGGCGTCGAGGCGTATAACTTCTACCTGGCGATAGAGCGCATCCGGGAGGAGGGCGTCATCCTCAAGGACCTGGAGATGGGCCTGCTGGACTTCCCGCACGAGCGCGACGGCCGCGTTGTATTCCTCTGCTGGCATCCGTCAGAGGATCGCATCGAATACTGGCACGAGATAGATACCGGCTACTCCGGTCGAGAGCCCATATAACCCCCGTGCGCATAGTCCTCCAGCGCGTCAAGAGCGCCTCCGTCACCGTCGAAGGTGAGTTGGTATCGGAGATCGGGGGCGGGTTGCTCCTTCTGGTCGGCGTGGCGCAAGGGGATGGCGAATCCGAGGCCGCCTGGCTCGCCGGGAAGGTCGCCCGCCTCCGCGTCTTCGGCGACGAGGAGGGGAAGATGAACCTGAGCGTGGGCGACACAGGGGGCGAGATCCTCGCGGTCTCGCAGTTCACCCTCCTCGCCGACACCCGCAAGGGCAACCGCCCGAGCTTCATCCGGGCAGCCCTCCCCGAACAGGCGGAGCCTCTCTTCGACTACTTCCGTGAGAAGCTCCGCGAGGAAGGCGTCGCCTCAGTGAAGACCGGGCGCTTCGGCGCAATGATGGACGTTGCGCTCGTCAACGACGGGCCGGTCACCATCTTGCTGGAGCGGTAGCCCTTCAGCCGGAGAAGACCCGCCTGAACAGGTCAGGGTAGTCAAGCACCAGGCTGTCGGCGTCCACCGGAAGATCGGCCATGAACCCGCCGTCCAGAGCCTTGAAGCGGTAGAGGCCGCCGTCGGAGCGCCGTTCGAGGCACGTGTAACGTTGCGGCTCATCCCAGACCTGCATCTCGCCGACCCCGACGTAGGCGACCGCTATATCCACGGACTCTCCCGGCGCAAGCCCGAGCCGCCGGATGGGGAGGGTGTTGGTGAAGGGTGTGGCGGAGATGTCTACGTCCACGCACCCGTCCAGCTCCGGCGCTGCTTCCCCGCCGCGCGTCTTCCAACTTCCTTCGCCATCGGAGAGCAGGTCCACACCCGGCGTCTTGGAGGAGTCCAGCGCAGCGACGCGCACCGACCGCACGCGCCAAGCGGCGTCGCAACGCACTTTGTAGCGGACACGGAGCGGGTTTCCTTCCCGCAGGCCGACGATCATACCGTCAGCGAAGATCTCGCCGCCGGACGTAGTCAGGAGCAGGTGCTCGAGCATCGGCTCCTCCCACGCCGACCACATTACCTCGCGCCGCACACCAGCCTCCTCCCATCCGTTCTCCGTGCCTGGATTTAGCCTACCGACAACGCGAGATATAGCAACCCCTGGACCGGAGGCCGCGGCGCAGGTTCAGCCCTTCGAGGGACGCCGGTTGCCGAAGAGCGTCTCGCGGGTCTCGTCGTCCATGTCGCGGTTCAGAGACTGGCGCAGTTCCGCGCCGACTTGCATGCCGCGTTGCACGGCGGGGCGCTCCCCGATCTGCTCGAACCAGCGTTTCAGGTCGGGGAAGTCGTCCATGCTCTGGCCCTGATCCTCGTGCGAGACGAGCCACGGGTAGATCGCCATGTCCGCGATGGTGTACTCGCCGCCAGCGACGTACTCAGCCTCCGAGAAGCGACCGTCCATCACGCCGTAGAGCCGGGCCGCCTCGTCGGTGTACCGTTCGATGGCGTAGGGGACCTCCTCCGGTGAATACTTGCGGAAGTGGTGCGCCTGGCCGAGCATCGGCCCAACGTGGGCCATCTGGAACATCAGCCACTGCAAGACCTCGTAACGGTCTCGCAGGTCTTGCGGCAGGAAGCGGCCCGTTTTGTCCGCCAGGTAGAGCAGGATCGCCCCCGACTCGAACAAGGAGATGAGCTTCCCGTCCGGCCCTTCCGGGTCGATGATCGCGGGCATCTTGTTGTTGGGGCTGATCTCCAAAAACTGCGGGTCGAACTGGTCGCCCTCCCCGATGTTCACGGGCACGATGTTGTAGGGAAGCCCAGCCTCTTCGAGGAAGATGGAGATCTTCTTCCCGTTCGGCGTCGGCCAGTAATAAAGGTCTATCGGCTGCGTCATGCGCCCTCCTTCTAACTAAAAAGCCAATGTCACGACAAAGGCTATCAGACGCGGCGCGAAGGGGAGCGATCAGCGTTTCGGACGCGGGAGGCCAGCTTCTCCCTCGATTCCCGGTACGCGGTGTAGCCGCCCGCATGGGATCGCGCCTCGCCGTCGCGCACCTCGATGATGCGGTCGGAGATGCGGTCGAGGAAGTAGCGGTCGTGGGAGACGAAGACGACGGTGCCGGGGAACCGTTCCAGCTCCGCCTCGAGCACTTCGAGGGAGTCAATGTCCAGGTGGTTGGTCGGCTCGTCCAGGACGAGGCAATTGGGCTCCCCGAGCATGAGGAGCAGGAGCCCGAGCCGGGTGCGCTCCCCGCCGCTCAAGGCGCTCACCGGCTGACGCGCCTGCTCGTAGCGGAACAGGAAACGTCCCAGCAGGCTCACGGCCTCGCCCTCGTAGAGCGGCTTCGCGTCCCGCACGAGAGAGATGGGCGTCGCACCGGTCGGCGGCTCGTAGTCCTGGGCGAGATAACCGACCCGGATGGAAGGCCCAGCCCACCACTCGCCTTCCGTCGGAGGCAAGACGCCGGCGAGCAGCTTCGCAAGGACGCTCTTGCCAGCGCCGTTCGGCCCCACAACGCCGATCCGCTCGCCGCGAATGATGGTGAGGTCCGCTCCAATGAGAACCGGATCTTCGCCGAATGCCACGCTCGCCTCGCGCAGCTCCAGGGCCTTCTGTCCGCCCCGGACGCCCTCGCGGAACTGGAGCCCGATCCTGCGCCGTTCCAGCGCCGGGCGTTCGATCTTGTCCATGCGTTCGATCTGCCGCTGCTTGTTGCGAGCTTGCCTGGCGTGGCGCTCGTTCTCCGTGTTGTGCGCCCACTGCTGAAACCGCCGAACCGCCTCCTCCAGCCGCGCTATCTCCTTCTGCTGGGTGACGTAGAGTTGCTGCTGGCGCTTCATCTTCAGCTCCCGCGCCACGGCGAACGCCGAGTAGTTTCCGGGCCAGGTAGTGATTCTGCCGTCCTCCAGCTCGGCGATTTCCCGAACTGTCTCGTCCAGCAAATAACGGTCGTGAGAGACGATCACCACCGCGCCCTCGAAGGTGCGTATCCGCTCTTCCAACTGCTCCCGCCGATCCGGATCTAGGTGCGCCTCCGGCTCGTCCAACAAAAGCACGTCCGGGTTTTGCGCCAGGCAGGACGCCAGCGCCGCGAGCTCGCGTTGCCCGCCGCTCAGGTCCGCAGTGGGCCGCTCCATATCTGCATCCGCGAAGCCCAGGGTCCGGAGGTGGCCTCGGGCCTCGCCCTCGAAGCCGCGTCCGCCCGCCTCCTGGAAACGCTGTGTTAGCCGCCCATAGCGTTCCAATAACCGCTGTATGCGGCGCATGTCCGCCGCGGCCTCGGGAGAGCCGAGGTCGCGCTCGCACGCCTCCAGCTCACCCAGAAGCTCCGAAATCTCCGGCCTCGCCGCCCGGACGACCTCAAGCGGCGTCCGCTCGCCACCCTCCACATGCTGCGGCAGGAAGGCGACACGCAAGCCACGACGACGAACCACCGTGCCCCCGTCCGCGTCGTCCAGGCCGGCGATGAGGCGCAGCAGCGTGGACTTGCCCGCGCCGTTGCCCCCGATCAGGCCGATCCTGGCGTTCGGGGTGACCTTCATCTCCAGGCCGTGGAGCACGGGCCTTCCGCCGTGGAACTTCTCGATACCGCGAGCTTCGATCAGGGTCGTCAGTCTCTCTCAGATCCGGTGTTCACGAACCGAAGGATGTCATCCACGCCGCCCTGGCATATCACCCATTCGGGGATTTTTCCTTCCCTCCACGTAAAGCGTAGCCGGACGACCGTATCCCTCGCGCCGGATGCGCTCCTTCAAAGCGGCGCGGCGCGCGAGAAGCCTTAGCCGCGCGTCGCCGGAAAGGGAAGCATACTCGGCGGGCTCGGAGAGCATGATCTTATCCAGGTGGCGCAGAGGATATGGGGATGAGACGCGCCATCGTATGTCGCCAAAAACTCTTTCGTGAATCCGGATCAGACGCCCCGGCGGCCCGATGCCGTACAGTAGCGTACCGGAGACCTCATACTCCGCTTCGGCCTCCATCCTCTCCCATTCGAGGTCCACCGGCGAAGGTTTTTCACTCGTGTCCACCCAATCGCTCGCCGCCACCTGTCCGCCGGATCTGACCACGCGAGCCAACGCCACGAGGACATCTTCGGCGGGCTTCTCCCTCACGTCCAGTTCGTGAAAGAGACCCGCCGAGTACACGAGGTCGAAGACGCCGGATGCGAATGGCAACTCGAACATGTCGCCCACGACCAGGCTCACCGGTGCGGAAAGTTGGGTGTCTTCGAGAGATTCTTGCGCCTGTTCCACGAGGTCAGCGTCGGTCTCGATGGCGGTGAGGCTGCCGCCGTCTCCGATGCGCTGGCTCAAGCCTTCGAGCCAGAGGAGCGCGGCGCCGCCAGCGTAAAGGACGTTCAGGCCGCGGATGTCGCCGAGCAGATCCAGCTCCCGATCGGAGAAGGAGATCAAGTCCTCCTCGAACGCCGTGCGCTCCTCCGGCGTCAGGGGATCATCGTCGTATAATCTACTCGCCATGAAGGTCATTGTTGCAAGAGATATCGTGAAGTACCACGGGGGCGACTTGAAGGTCCTCTCCGGGGCGACGCTCGCGGTCGAGGCCGGGGAGAAGATCGGGCTGGTCGGCCGCAACGGCGCCGGCAAGACGACCCTCCTGAACGTCATCTCAGGCAATGCGGAACCGGACTCGGGCTCCGTCGAGAGGGTCGGCGGCGCGAAGGTCGGTATGACCTCCCAGAACCTGTACGCCGGAGAGCGGGGCAAGCTCTCCGTGGAAGAGGAGATCGTCTCGGCGTTCTCGGGACTCATCGAACGTGAAAAGGAACTAGGGGAGTTGGAGAAGCGTCTCTCGGACAACCCGTCGGACGCGCTGCTGGAACGCTACGGCCGCATGCAGTCGGATTTCGACCGCGACGGCGGCTACGGGTACAGGGCGCGGGCGGCTTCAGCTCTCTCAGGGCTCGGCTTCTCCCCTGAGCAGTGGAAACGCCCCGTCGGTTCGTTCTCCGGTGGGGAGCAGAGCCGGGTGGCGCTGGCCCGTCTCTTGCTGGAGGAGCCGGCCCTCGTCCTCCTCGACGAGCCGACGAACCACCTGGATCTCCGGGCCATAGAGTGGCTGGAGAGCTTCGTGAAGAACGCGAAGAGCGCCGTGCTCGTCGTCTCCCACGACCGCTACTTCCTGGACGCAATAGCGGGCTCCATCGTGGAGCTGGAGGACGGCAAACTCGTCCGCTACCCCGGCAACTACAGCAAATACACCACCGAGAAGAAGTCTCGGGACGAGCAGCTCGCCCGCAAGGCGAAGGCGAACGCCGAGCGGCGGGAGCAGTTGGAGCGGTTCGTCGAGAAGAACCGGGCGAAGGCCAGTAAGGCCACCCAGGCGAAGAGCAAGCAGAAGCTTCTGGACCGGATGGAGAAGGTCGAGGCGCCCAGAAACGGGTCGAAGAACATCCGGCTCGACCTCGGCGGCGAGACCTCGCGAGCGGGCCGGGTCGTTCTGGAAATGGAGGGTGCCCGCTACGGCTACGATGACGGGGAGCCGCTACTGGAGGACCTGGACCTCGTTATAGAGCGCGGCGAGCGCGTCGCCATTCTCGGCCCGAATGGGACCGGCAAGAGCACCATCATGCGTCTGGCGGCAGGTGAGATCCCACCGCAAAAAGGCATCGTCCGCCCCGGTCACAACGTGACCATCGCCTACCAGGACCAGCAGCTAGCCAGCCTCGACGACGGGAAGACCGTCCTCCGGGAGACGATGGACGCCACGGGCTTCGACGCTCCGGAGGCCCGCGAGTTACTGGGATCGTTCCTGTTCTCCGGCGAGGACGTGTTCAAGCAGGTCGCCGCGCTCTCAGGCGGCGAGAAGAACCGGCTGAACCTCGCGGAGATCGTGGTCAGCGGCGCCAACCTCCTCCTGCTCGACGAGCCGACCAACAACCTGGACATCCCGGCCCGCGAGGCGCTGGAGAGCGCGCTCCTCCGCTACCGGGGCACCATCTTCTTCATCTCCCATGACCGCTATTTCCTCCGCAAGCTGGCGACCCGCATTGTGGACCTGGAGGACAAGAAGCTCACCAACTACCTCGGCGGCTACGATTACTACCGCGCCCACCGAAGGTTGGACGTAAAAGAGAACGGAGGCCGCCGTCCCCGCCGGCGCGTCAGGCCGGGCCAGAGCAAGGAGCAGAGTGTCATCGCCACCCGCCTCGTCGCGGTCGAGGGTGAGATAGACGCCACCGAGCGCCGCGTCTCGCGCCTCGAGAAGGAACTCGCGACCTCCGAACTCTACGCCGACGGCCAGCGGTCCCGCGAAGTCGTCACGGAACACCGGCAACTCAAGGGCGTCCTTGAAAACCTCTACGCCGACTGGACCCAGCTCCTCGAAGAAGCCGAAGAGGCAGGGCTTTGAAAAGCTATCAGCCATCAGCGCTCAGCCGTCAGCAAAAGCCAAAAACATCAGCCCTCTGAAGGAAACCCGGCGAAACACGGCATCAGCCAGTGCCTACGTCTGGCAAGAAGCTGATAGCTGAAGGCTAAAAGCTGACCGCTACAAAAGTCGGGACGAGAGGATTTGAACCTCCGACCTCCTCGTCCCGAACGAGGCGCGCTACCAGGCTGCGCTACGTCCCGACTGCGGGCGACATTATAGCAGTTAGCTATCAGCCGTCAGCCGGTCAGCAATCAGCTTCTTGCCGTTCGCTCCGTACCCGAGCAACGACATCGAATCCTGCTTCGGGGAATGCCGTTCTTACTGACTAGCTGACGGCTATGAACGCTGCGTCCCTTCCGGCGTAGAGTTCCAGGGCGCCGGCCACGGCCTCGGCGACGGTGGCGGGGTAGTATGGGTCGGAGGCGAGATCCAACTCCCTGGGGTTCGTGAGGAACAGAGGCTCCAGGACGACGGCCGGGATGTTGGTCTCGCGCAGGATGTCGTAGGAACGTCCGAACTCCCCAACGTCGCAGGTGCCCAGAGCCCGGCTGACACCTTTCTGGACGTAGGCGGCGGCCATTCTTCCGCGGTGCGACTGGTAGCCCAGCCGCTCGAAGTAGAAAGAGGACGTCCCGCAGGCGATCGGCGTGTGGTGGGCGGCGTGGTGGATGGAGACGACCATCTTCGCCCCAGAGGAGTTCGCCAGGAACGCCCGGTCGGCGGAGGAGACTTCCTCGTCGTCGCTGCGGGTCAGGAGTATCTCACGTGCCGGTAGGATCTGGGCGAGTTCATGCGCCACGGCGAGGTTCAGGTCCGCCTCGGAGACCCCCGTCCCGGTGACGTGGCCCCTTTCCCGGCCACCGTGGGCCGCATCCACCACGATGGTCCCCGAGAAGAGGTCTTCGGGGAAGTAACCACCGCTCTTGTCCGGTAGCTGGTGGGTGCCAAGAGTCTGGCCCGCGTAGGTATAGAGAACCTTGAAGGTCGCCGCGTCCACGACGGCATCCACCACCAGACCGGCATTCTTCTGGAAGTCCCGGATGGCTCGGGCGGTACGGGCGTCGAGGAGGCCGTTGACGGCGCCTGGGTCGAAGCCCAGGTCGTTGAGCATCTTCTGGAGTTCCGCCACATCCGCGCCCCGGAAGGGCGGCTGGCGCAGGTACAGGAGACGTCCGCCGGGACGGTATCCCGCCTCGACGATCTCGCGCCAGGTGATCCCATCCACCAGACCGTCAGCCAAGAGGCCGACGTCCCGCTGGAAAGTCTTGACGGCGAGTCGGCTCCGGGGACCGAAGACGCCGTCTATGCCCCGGTTGCCGAGGTCCAGCCCCAGCGCCTGGAGACGGGTCTGGAGGTCCACGACCTCCCTCCCGCGATCTCCTATCCTGAGCGTGCGCACGGCCTGGAACGTCCTCCCCGTCGGTCTCCGGTCGCGTTGGGTAGCAGGTTCGGGCTAGACGAAGAGCGCCGGGCTCACCACCTCCCGGCGCTCCGAGATAGCCCTGAATAGTCCCCGGAGGCTAGTCCTCCACCACCCCGAGGATGTCGTCGGCGTCGAGGATCATGTAGTCCTCGCCGTCAAGGTTGATCTCGGTCCCCGAGTACTTGGCGAAGACGATGATGTCGCCCTGGGCAGCCTCGATCGGCACACGCTGGCCGTCATTGTCGAGCTTACCTTCGCCGACCTCGACGACCTTCGCCGTCTGCGGCTTCTCCTTGGCGGTGTCGGGGAGCACTATCCCCGAGACCGTCTTCTCCTCGCGCTCGAAGATCCTGACCAGCGCCCGCTCTCCTAGCGGCTTGAACTTCATACACATAC
The DNA here is from genome assembly GCA_051003015.1 of Rubrobacteraceae bacterium. Lineage (GTDB taxonomy): Bacteria > Actinomycetota > Rubrobacteria > Rubrobacterales > Rubrobacteraceae > JACDGB01. Next base: position 11,376 of record JBPCLT010000206.1, read on the forward strand.
CTCCTTTTATCGAAACGGCGTTCCGAATAGCCTCGCCCCGTGGCAGGCTCCCGGATTTTCACGCCGAGATTGTAGTCCTCCAGGTTATCTTACGCAATTCTCGGGCCGTTACAGGTCCGCTAAAGGCCGAGTTGGGCCGAGAGCTGGTTCTTCGGCAGGGCGCCGACCGCCTGCTGGGTGACCTGGCCGCCCTCGAAGCGGGCGATGGTCGGGATGCTCGCTATGCTGTAGTTCATCGCCGTCGAGGGGTTGTCGTCCACGTTGACCTTGACGAACCTCACGTCCTCCCTCGAACCGGACATCTCCTCCAGGATCGGGGATATCCGCCGGCACGGCGCGCACCACGGCGCCCAGAAGTCCACGATTACCGGCTTTTCGGACTTGAGGACGTCGCTCTCGAACGTGGCGTCCGTTACTTCACCAACCGCCATAAATAAAACCTCCATGCTCCAGACCAGCAGTTGCCCTGGGATTCTAGCACGCCCCGAACGAGATTCCGCCCGGGTCGCGCTCCTCTCGCAAGGATCGTAAAACTCTCCCGGCTCCCCTACACGCTGCCCTGTTCGAGTACCGTGTCTCGCGTCTCCACGCGCACCTCTTCGGCGAGCTCCTCGGCCCGGCGAGCATCGAAAAGACCGGCGCCCAGCGTCTCGGCGTTGGCCGCGGCGCACCCGGCCGCGAGACGCGCCGCGTCAACGGGACCGAGGTCGCGGTGCAGCAGCCCGGCGAGGAGGCCGGCGAGGTAGGCGTCACCGCTCCCGATGGTCGAGACGGCCTCCACATGGGGGGCGCGGGCGGAGATCACACCCTCCGAAGGTCCTTCGGAGGAAGGCAGGGTCAGGTAGGAATGGCCCTCGGGCGAGGTGATGCAGGCGTCCCTGGCCCCGAGGTCCGTGAGCCGCGCCAGGCCGCGGACGAAATCCTCTTCCTCGATGAAGTCGAAGCCCACCGCGCCCTCGGCCTCGTGCTGGTTCGGGCTGACGAGCGAAGGCTCCGCCTTGAGCGCCGCCCGCAACACCGTCGGGGTGGAGTCCACAACGGTGTAGAGACCACGCTCGCGGGCGCGCAAAACCAGGCCGGCGAGAAAGTTGTCGTCCAGGTTCGGCGGGAAGCTCCCGGCGAAGACGACCGCCGTGGCGTACTCCATCAGGTGCTCCAGGCGCCGGGAGAACTCGCGGGTCTCGGCCTGGCTCACCTCGGGTCCGTACTCGTTGATCTCGGTCTGCGCCCCGCTCGTGGGGTCCACGATGGCCGTCGAGGTGCGGCTGTGGCCTTCTATCTCCACGAGATCAAAGGGAATGGCCGCGTCCGAGAGACCGTCGCGGATGGCGTCGCCGTTGCGCCCCCCGGCGAACCCGGTAGCCAGCACAGGCACACCCAGAGCACGCAGGCTGCGGGCCACGTTTATGCCCTTTCCGCCAGCGAGCGTCATGCTCTGGGGGGCGCGGTGGCGCTGGCCGAGCGTCAGGCTCGGCACCACAAGGGTACGGGCGACGGCAGCGTTCAGGGTGACGGTCAGGATCATGCCTATTCCCTTCTTTCCCTACTCGAAGAGTCCCTCGACGGTATACCACACCCGCTCTCCCAAAGAGGCTTTTTCGTAACCTTTTCTCGCCACCAGAGAGCTCTCCCCCACCCGCTCTCCATCCACCCTAACGACGACCTCCCCGAGCCTCGTCCCCGGCCTCGCTGAAGGCGGCAGTTCCCCCATCACGTCCACCTCGCGCTCCACCTCCGAGCCAACGTCCACCAGGCCCTCGACGCTCTC
>JBPCLT010000207.1:0-13848 GCA_051003015.1 Rubrobacteraceae bacterium
GCTGGGTAGGCTGGCGTCAGAGATCGCACGTCTCCTGCGCGGCAAGAACAAGACGCGGTACACGCCGCACGTTGACACCGGCGACTTCGTGGTCGTGGTGAACGCGGAGAAGGTCGTGGTGACGGGCCGGAAGGCGGAGCAGAAAGTCTACCGGCGGCACTCGGGCTATCCTGGCGGCCTGAAGGAGACGAGCTACGAGCAGATGCTGGCCCGCAAGCCGACCGAGGTGCTGCGCAAGGCCGTCCACGGGATGATGCCCCGGACCCGTCTGGCGAGGAAACAGTTCAAGAAGTTGAAGCTCTACGCGGGCCCCGAGCACCCGCACTCAGCCCAGGACCCGCAACCCTACGAGGTGAACTAGCATGGCCGAAGCACTGTACAGGGGGACCGGACGCCGCAAGACCTCCGTGGCGCGAGTGAGGCTGCTCGCGGGGGACGGCAAGTTCTCGATCAACGGTCGCACCCTGGAGGAATACTTCCCACGCGCCCTCTACCAGAAGGTCGTGCGCTCACCGCTGACGCTCCTGGAATCGGGCAGCCGTTACGACGTGGTGGTCAGGGTCGAGGGCGGCGGACCAACCGGGCAGTCCGACGCCGTGCGCCACGGCATAGCGCGGGCGCTCGCCGAGGAATCACAGGAGGCGAGGAGCGAGCTCAAGAGCGCGGGGTTCCTGACCCGTGACGCCAGGGCCGTCGAGCGCAAGAAGTACGGCCTCAAGAAGGCCCGCAAGCGCCCGCAGTTCTCCAAGCGCTAGCATCGCTGAAACGAGACGCTTCGCTCAACGGGTCCTTCCGCAACTCGGAAGGGTCCGTTTTGCGTTCGAGGGGGAGGCTCGCATGGAGCACGAGGAGAACCAGACGATAGTCTGCGAAGCGTTCGATGCGGACCTTCATCTCTCCGGGGTGGTCGCGTTATGCCGTTCGCTCGAATGGGACAACTTCCGTTACGCCCCCGATCTCACGCGCAGGTCTCTCACCGCGCCGGGGGTGACGGCCCTGGTAGCCGTGGCGCGGGACCCCGGAGATCGCGGATCGGTCGTCGGATTCGCCCAGGTTTTCAGCGACGGCGTGGGGTTTCAGGCGCATCTTTCGCTGCTCGCGGTGGACGAGAGATGGCGCCGTAGAGGCGTTGCTGGAAAGCTCGTGGAAGAGGCGTTCGAGAGAACTGGAACCGGGCGCATGGACCTGATAGCCTCGGATGAGTCACTGGATTTCTATAGGTCGCTGGCGCATAGGGAACAGGCCGGGTTCAGGATATATCCAGGCAGGGGAAGGACGACTGGAGGTGCGGTTGAAAAAGTTCGACAAACGCGGGGAGCGTGAGATCTCGTTCGGAACCGATGGCGTGCGCGGCGTCGCCAACAGAGGGCTCTTGCCTGAGGACGCGCTGCGGCTCGGGCTCGCCGCCGCCCGTCTCTTCGGTGGACCGATGATCCTCGGTCGTGATACGCGGCTCTCGGGCGGCATGCTCTCGGGCGCATTGGCAGCCGGAGCGGCGAGCGGTGGGGCGAGGGTAGTGGACCTCGGTGTCCTGCCGACGCCGGGCGTCGCGGCGCTGGCGCCCCAGCTCGGGGCGGCAGTGGCTGGTGTGGTGAGCGCCTCCCACAACCCTTTCCCGGACAACGGCATCAAGTTCTTCTCATCCGAAGGCCGCAAGCTGCCCACCGAAAGGGAGCGGGAGTTGGAGGATCTAATGAACGATGACCTCCCGCGCCCGACCGGGGCCGGCGTCGGCGCGGTGGAGCGGCTCGATGACGCTGCGGAGCTGTACGTGGAGGTCGTGCTGGAGCGTCTGCGTCCTCCGGCGGAGGGCGTGAAGGTCCTGCTCGACTGCGCGAACGGGGCCGCGTTCGAGGCCGCGCCGCTGGCATTCTCCCGGATCGGGGCCGACCTCGCGGTGATCGGCAACGAGCCCGATGGCGCGAACATCAACGAGGGTTGCGGCTCGACGCATGTGGATGGCCTGGATATCGCCGGGCATGACGTGGCTTTCGCCTTCGATGGAGACGCCGACCGGGTTCTAGCGGTGGACGAAAAGGGGAACGTCGTGGACGGTGACAAAATCCTCGCCATCCTTGCCCGGGATCTCCTGGAGCGCGGTATGCTGGCTGGTGGCGTGGTCGTCACGGTGATGAGCAACCTGGGGTTCTTCAAGGCGATGGATTCTTTGAGCGTTCCGTACGAGGTGACGCCGGTTGGGGATCGGCATGTGGCTGAGGCGATGGGGCAGCTTGGGGCGTCGGTCGGCGGGGAGCAGTCGGGGCATGTGATCCTCTCCGAACACGTTACGACCGGCGATGGCATCGTCACCGCGCTCGCTCTCCTGGACGTGATGATCCGTACCGGGAAGCTGCTCTCGGAGCTAGCTGAGGTGATGGACGTGTACCCGCAGACCCTCATCAACGTGAGGATGGAAAACCTGGCATCGGCGAAGTCGGCTGCTGTTTCGGAGAGGATCGAGCGGGCGGTCGCTGGAGCGGAGGAGCGGCTCGGGACGGAGGGGCGCATACTGATCCGCCCCAGCGGGACGGAGCCGATGGTACGGGTAATGGTCGAGCATGTGGACGAGGCGGTCTGCCGCGGGGTCTGCGAGGAGGTCGCGGAGGTCGTGGCCGGAGTGGGGGTGAAGGCATGAGGTTCGTTGGTTGTTCGCTGGCCTGGAGGCCGAGCGACGCGAAGGATGGCACGTCCTGTCTGGTGGTGCTGGATGAGCGTGGCGGCATCATCGCCAACTCGTTCGCCGCGAGCGTCGGGGAGATCTCTGGCGCCGTCGAAGGGTACGCTGCGGATCGGCGGGGTGTGATCATGGGCGTTGATGCGCCGCTCGCCGTCCCCAACGAGCGCGGGACCCGCAAGATAGAGTGGCTCCTCTCCAAGCTGGCCCTCCCAGCCTACTCGGCGAACCGCAACATGTTCGGTGGCGAGCCGCCCGGCGAGGCGCTGCTGGCGGCCCTGCAAGATATCGGAGTCGAGTATGCGGACTACCCGTTCCGCCGCCAGAGGAGACAAAGCATCGTCGTTGAGGTGGACTCGGCCGCAGCGCTCAAGATCCTGGCTCTGGAGCGGGGACAGGGCGGCAGCGATAGCGACCCCGAGCAACGGCTGCGCGGGATGGAGGACCCCAAGCTCCGCAAGGGCAACAAGGAGGGCCGGGCACAGGCCATAAAGGGCGCCGTGGACGTACTCTGGAACACGCCGGGTTTGCGCCTGCGCACGGGGAACCTTTCCGGTGACCTCTCCGCCTCCGAGAACGTGGACGTCTCGAGGGTCGAGGTCGCATCCACGCTCTCGCACGCGGACCTCGACCGCATTTGCAGCCTGGTCGAGGCCACGCTCGCCGCATACACCGTTCTCCGTCACTGGAAGGGCAGGGACGGCTCCGCAGTCGTTGGCGTCGGGGACGCGGGCTCGGTGCTCCTGCCCGCCGGCGAGCCGCTGCACGCCCGCATCGCCGAGGAATGCCGCGCCTCCGGCATCCCATACGTCTAGCGCCGGGCTGGTAAGCTCTCCGGGTATGGACCCACGTCAGGCAACCCGATGAAGGTCGTCTCCCTGAACGTCGCCCTCCCCTCGACGCAACTCTACGGCGAGGAGGAGGTCTTCACCGGTGGCGCGAAGGGTCCCGTCGAGCGGGCGATGCTGCGCCATCTCGGCTTCGATGGTGATGGACAGGGTGACACGATAAATCACGGCGGGCCGGATAAAGCGGTCTGCGTCTATCCGCTCGACCACTACGCGCACTGGGAGAGGGCGCTGGGACGTGAGATCGGTCCCGGCGGCTTCTCCGAGAACCTCACCGTCTCCGGCGCGCTCGAGACGGATGTCTGCATCGGGGATGTGTTCCGGGTGGGAGAGGCTACCGTGCAGGTCAGCATGCCCAGGACGCCGTGCGGCAAGCTCGCCGCGAAGAACGGAGAGCGGCTCTTCGTGAAGTGGGTGGCCCAAAGTGGTTACACCGGGTTCTACATGCGCGTCCTCTCCGAAGGGATGGTAACGGTGGGCGACGGCTTCGAGAAGATCGAGCGTCACCCGGATGGAATCTCCATATCCGCCGTGAACGATGCCTTCTTCGAACGCACGCGGGACGAGGCTTTGATCTCACACCTGTCAAACCTCCCGGAGTTCGGCGCGGATGGGCGTGCGCTGTTCGCGGAGCGGCTGTCGCGTTTGCGAGGCGTCTCGTGAGTCTGTTGGTGCGAATCATCCCGTGCCTGGACGTGGACGCGGGGCGCGTGGTGAAGGGGACGAAGTTCACGGACCTGCGGGACGCCGGAGATCCGGTGGAGTTGGCGGCGCTTTATGATCGGGAGGGGGCCGATGAGATCGTTTTCTATGACATCACCGCCTCCCACGAACAACGCAATACCGCCGCCCATCTGGCCCGCGCCGCAGCCGAAGAGGTCTTCATCCCTTACACCATCGGCGGCGGGGTGAGGACTGCGGAAGACATGCGCGCCATGCTCCGCGCCGGGGCCGACAAGGTCTCCATCAACAGCGCGGCCGTGAGGACGCCGGATCTCATAAACGCGGGCGCGGAGCGATTCGGGAGCCAGTGCGTCGTGCTCAGCGTGGACGTGAAACGGCGAGGTTCCGGTCCCGGTTGGGAGGTCTATCTCAACGGCGGGCGGGTGAATACGGAGAGGGATGCGATCTCCTGGCTCATCGAGGGCGAGCGCCGCGGAGCCGGCGAGTTCGTCTTGAATAGCATGGACGCCGACGGAACGGAGACCGGTTACGATCTGGACCTGATCTCCACGGTGGCGGAGAAGACGACGTTGCCCATCGTCGCCTCGGGTGGCGCGGGGAGTCCGGAGCACATGGTCGCCGCCGTCAACGCCGGAGCGGGCGCGGTCCTCGCGGCGAGCATCTTCCACTTCGCCGAGTGGAGCATAGCGGAGGTCAAGGAGCACATGCGGCAGGCGGGGATTCCCGTCCGTGGATGAAATACTGGAGAGCTTCGGAAAGAAGAGGCCGCTGATTATGGGGAACAATAAGGTTCTTTTGGTGATAGACGTTCAGGTCGGGATGTTCAAAGGCTCTGATGGGCCGGTGTACGGTGGAGAGCGGTTGCTGGAGAGGATAGCAATTTTGATCCGCAAGGCCAGGGAAGCCGGGACGCCCGTCATCTACGTCCAGCACTGCGAAGGCCCTGGAGAGATCCTCGAACCTGGCACGGAAGGATGGAAGATTCACCCCGACATCGCGCCGCTCGCCGGAGAGCCGGTGATCCAGAAGCGTACACCGAACTCTTTCCACGAGACGACGCTCCAGCAAGAGCTTGAATCGAGGGGAGTGAGGTGGTTGGTCCTGAGCGGCATACAGACCGAGTACTGTGTGGACACGACGTGCCGCCGGGCTTTCAGCCTGGGCTACGACGTAATACTCGTCAAAGACGCGCACGGTACCTGGGACACCGAGCGCCTGTCCGCAGCTCAGATCATAGCCCACCACAACGAGGTGCTCGGTGGCTGGTTTGCGGAAGCCGTCGAAGCGGATGTGGTGGACCTCGCCACCGGAACCGACGGGCGGTGAGCGCCGCGAACAGCATAAAGTTCGACGAGAAAGGACTCGTCCCGGTCATAGCGCAGGATGCGACGACCGGCGACGTGCTCACCCTCGCCTACGCCAACCGCGAGGCCGTCGAGGAGACGCTATCGAGCGGGGAGGCCCACTATTATTCGCGCTCGCGGAACGAACTATGGCGCAAGGGCGCGACCAGCGGCAACACACAGAAGGTGATAGGGGTGCGGCTGGACTGCGACGGCGACGCTCTCCTCTACCGGGTCGAGCCGCAGGGTCCAGCCTGCCACACCGGGGAGAAGACCTGCTTCTTCACGACGCTCTCGGATGGCGCTATCGAGGACCGCGAGGAGATCGGATTCGGGGATATGGTCGAGCGGCTAGCCGGGACGATAACCGAACGCCACCGCGAGATGCCGGAGGAGTCGTACACGGCCGGGCTCATCCGGAGCGGCACGAACCGGCTGGCGCAGAAGGTGGGCGAGGAGGCGGTGGAGGTCGTGATCTCCGCTCTGCGGGACGAGAGGCTGGCGGAGGAGACGGCTGACCTCCTCTACCATCTGCTCGTGCTGCTCGAAGAACGGGGCGTCGGGCTGGACGAGGTGGCGAAGGTGCTGCGTGAAAGACATGGATAGCGTGCGGTTCACGCCTTCGCTTGGCGAGGCCAGGACACTTGCCCGCTCCTACGACGTGGTCCCCGTCTACGCCGAGTTCATCGGGGATTTGGAGACCCCCATCTCCGCCGTCCTCCGGTTTGCTGGAGAAGAGAACGTCTTCCTGCTGGAGAGCGCCGAGTCAGCCGAACGCTTCGGCCGCTATTCGTTCCTGGGCTTCGATCCCAAGCGCACGCTCTCCTTCCGCGACGGCGTCTATACCGTCGTGGACGCTGACGGCGTGCGCGAGGTCCCGGTGAAGGATCCATTCCGGGGGCTCGCGGAGATCCTGGGCCAGAAGAGCGTCGCCCCGCTCCCGAACCTGCCAGCCTTCGTCGGCGGCGCCGTCGGCTATTTCTCCTACGACGCGGTGCGCTACCTGGAGCGGCTGCCGGACGCCCCGCCGGACGACCTGGGCGTGCCGGAGGCGTGCTTCGCCGTCACGGATACTCTGGTGGTCTTTGATCACCTGCGTCACAAGGTGCTCGTGATCTCACTGGTGGACGCCGCGAGGCTGCGCGACGTGGAGGGGGAGGGGTTCGCGGCGGCATACCGGCGGGCCGCCGACGACATCCGGCGAACCGCCGAGAAGCTGGCGGCGCCTCTGACGCGGCGTATACTGTCGTCGGGGAGCGGGGAGTTGGAGATCTCCTCGAACGTCACCGAGTCGCGCTACATTGAGGCCGTGGAGCGGGCGAAGGAGTACATCCGGGCTGGGGACGCATTCCAGATCGTACCTTCGCAGAGGTTCTCCGCCGAGGTGGGAGACCTCGACCCGCTCCTTCTGTACCGGGGACTTCGCACCGTGAACCCGTCACCGTACATGACGTACCTGAAGCTGGGCGACCTCTTCCTTGTCGGGGCCTCGCCGGAGCCGCTGGTGCGGGTCGAGGGGCGGCGGGCGATGACCCGGCCCGTCGCCGGGACCCGGCATCGTGGCGCCACGCCGGAGGAAGACGCCGCCCTCGCGGAAGAATTGCTCGCCGACGAGAAGGAGCGGGCGGAGCACGTGATGCTCGTGGACCTGGGGCGCAACGACCTGGGGCGCGTCAGTGAGATCGGGAGCGTCGAACTCGAAAGCTTCATGGAGATAGAACGCTACTCCCACGTCATGCACATCGTCTCGACGGTGGAGGGGGACCTTCGCAAAGACCTCACCGCCCTCGACGCGCTGGCCGCCGCCTTCCCCGCAGGCACCGTCTCCGGCGCGCCGAAGGTGCGGGCGATGGAGATAATAGACGAGCTAGAACCGGCCCGGCGCGGCCCGTACGCCGGGGCCACCGGCTACTACGGCGTGGACGGCCGCCTCGACACTTGCATAACGCTGCGCACGGCGCTCCTCAAGGACGGCGTTGCCTACTTCCAGGCCGGAGGCGGTGTCGTGGCGGATTCGGTTCCGAAGCTGGAGTATGAAGAGAGCCGCAACAAGGCGCAGGCGATGGTCCAGGCTCTGGAGATCGCCCGCAGCCGTGCGTCTTGGCTGTAGGGTCAGGTTCGGTTTGGACTGGATAGCGTGCCCGTGGCTCCACGAGCGCCGAGAGATTCGGAGAAAGTAGTATATTCGGGGGATGGAGGTAGAGTCATACTACGTTGCTTCCCCGCGTGGGAGCGTCGAGCGTTGATGAGGGAGATACGGCGGTGAAGCGAATGCTGCTGGTGGACGATCACGCCATCTTCATCCAGGCGATGAGGATAGTGATCGGAAAGGTGGGCGGCATGGAGGTCGCCGGGACCGCCGGCACGCTCGCTGAGGGCCGGGAATTGGTCTTCGCGGATGAGACCGGGAGCCTGGATCTCGTGGTGGTGGACCTGATGTTGCCCGACGGCTACGGCACGGAGCTGGTCGCCGAGATCAAAGCCAGAAGGCCGGGGTTACCGGTCGTGGTGTTGAGCGCGAACGATGACCTGAGCCACGCGCTCGAAGCCGGGGCCGACGAGGCCATAAACAAGAGCATGCCCCTCCCCGAGATCATCGCCACCCTCCGGCGGGTCGCCGGTTGACGTTCGGAGGAAGAGACCGCCGGGATCAGCGCGAGGGGTCCGAGCTCACCCCTGAAGCACAGGTGACCGGGAGGAGGATCGTTCATAGCCCTATTGTTAGCTTACGCGGGCGCGGTCGTGCCGACTCAATGGCCGCCAGCGGGATCTCCTCCGCGCAGGATGGTGAGGACGGCCCACGCGCTGATCCCGGCCCACGCCCCTTCGAGGAGGATGAAGCCCCACTGGACTTCGATCACCGCGACGACGACGAGTATCCCGGAGCCCGCGAGGTTGGCGAGCTGGTACGGCAGGTTTGATACGTCGGTCCATCCGAACTGGTTGGCGGCGTAGGCCGCGAGTATGGCGAGCGCGCCCACGACGGATATAGCTTGCAACGCCATCAGTCCTCCTGGCGGGTGCCGCGGGTGGATAAAGAGCCACCGCCGCGCAGGATCTCAACGATGCTCCACAGGCTGATCAGGGTCCACGCGCCTTGCATGACTACGAACCCAACCTGCCGGTCCATGACCGCGACGACCGTCAGGATGCCGGCTCCGGCGAAGTTGGCGACCGCGTACGAGAGCTGGGAGGGCTTTATCCACCCGAACTGGTTGGCGGCGAACGCCGCGAGTACGGCGAGCGCCCCGAGTATGGAGACGAACTGCAACCCGTGCCTCCTGTTCGAGTAACGTCGGACGGCGAAGCTAGCATATCATCCACCGTATCGTGTCACGGGGGGTCATGGCTCCGGCCGCGCATGTGTCGCCACGGGTGGCCGCGGGAGATCGTGCAGACAGGCCGGAGGGCATCCGTTCGGCTATACTTTTCGCTATGTTGGGAGTGCTTTTAATCCTGTGTGGTTACGTCCTGGGCTCCGTCCCGACCGGCATCCTGGTCGGGCGGGCGCGCGGCGTGGACGTGCGCCAGGTCGGCAGCGGGAACATCGGGACGGCGAATGTCCTGCGGGCCGCAGGCAAATGGGCCGCCGTTGCCACCCTTGCCGGAGACATGGTGAAGGGCATGATCCCGGTCCTGATCTCACGCTCTCTCACCGACAACGCCTGGATACTGGCGGGCGTGGCCCTGGCGGCGGTCGCCGGACACTGCTGGCCGGTCTTCTTGCGCTTCAAGGGCGGAAAAGGGGTCGCCACGGGAGCGGGGACGAGCATCGGACTCGCGCCGTTGGTCGGCCTCGGGCTCTTCGCCTTCTGGTGGGCCGTGGTACTCGTGAGCCGCTACACCTCGCTGGGTGCCATCGCCGTGATGGTCGTCAGCCCGGTGGCCTTTCTCCTTACGGAACAACCGCTGCCTTACGTCCTGTACACGATAGTGGGCGGCGCTCTGGTCCTGTGGCGGCACAGGGACAACGCGCGGTCGCTGCTGAATGGCACGGAGCGGAAGGTAGGGGAGAAACGTGAGTAGCGCGCTGCGAGAAGCGTACCGGGATAAGGCCGTCCTGCTTACCGGGGGGACGGGTTTCCTGGGAACGGCGCTGGTCGAGAAGATGCTGCGGAGCCTCCCCGACCTGGGCCGTCTGTACCTTCTCATCAGGCCTTCCCGTGAGAAGGACGCCCGGGAACGCTTCGAGAAAGACGTGCTCGGCTCCTCCGCCTTCACCGGGTTGCGGGACTCTTTGGGCGATGGCTTCGAAGAGTACGTCTCGAACAAGGTTCGGGTGCTCGAAGGCGACGTGCATGCCCCTGATCTCGGGCTCGGTGAGGACGATCTCGCGGAGCTTTCGAGGGGGGTGGATGTGGTGATCCACTCCGCCGCATCCGTCGTCTTCGATGCGCCGCTGGACGCCGCCGTGGACTCGAATGTCGGCGGTACCGTGGGACTCCTAAAGCTGGCCCGCGACTGGGAGAAACGCCCGCTCTTCGTACACGTCTCGACCGCCTATGTGGCGGGCGTGCGGAAGGGGCTTATCCCCGAGACGCTGCCTGGAGATACGTCTCCCAACGGCACGCCGCTGGAGCCGCGGGAGGAGGCGTTGAAACTGCGTGGGATCTCGGATGAGGTCGAGCGGGCTTCGCGGGCGCGCGATCTCATGAACCGCTTCGAGACGGAGGCGCGGCGTGAACTCGGGATGGTCGGCGAGGAGGAAGAGGTCGCCGAGAGGGTGGACAAGCTCCGCCGCGCCTGGATGCGCGAGCGCCTCGTCGAACGCGGGACGCGGCGCGCCCAGGAGCTTGGCTGGCACGACGTGTACACATTCACCAAGTCGCTCGCCGAGCGGACGGTGATTAAAGAGAGAGGGGAGACGCCCCTCGTCATCCTGCGGCCGGCGATCATCGAGAGCAGCCTCCGGGAGCCGTCCCCTGGTTGGATCCAGGGCTCCCGCATGGCAGATCCCATAATCATGGCCTTCGCCCGTGGCATCCTCAGGGAGTTCCCCGGCGACCCCGAAAGCCCGGTGGATATCGTCCCCGTGGACCACGTAGTGAACGCAACTCTGGCCGCCGCCATCCGGCGTCCCGAGAAACCCGAAGTCTTCCACGTCGCCTCCGGAGACCGCAACCCGCTCCGTTACCGGGACCTGTACGATCTCGTCCGGGACTACTTCCTGAAGAACCCGCTGCGGGACTCCGGCGGGCGTCCGGTCCCCGTGCCTGAGTGGAGCTTCCCCGGCCGCCGCAGCGTCGAGGGCCGTCTCAAGCTGGAGCTCACGGGCTTGAAAGTTGCGGGCGAGGTCGTCTCGCGTCTGCCGGAGGGGCACATGGTCGCGGACTTGCGCGGCAGGATCGCGCGCGCCGAGAAACGCGGCCGGATGAGCCTCTACTACAGCCGCATCTACGGCGCATACGCCAACATGGCCTCCACATACTCGACCGCGCATATAGTGAGCCTGTTCCAGGAGCTATCGCCCGAGGACCAGAAAGAATTCCCCTTCGACATCGCGGCGCTCGACTGGCGGTCATGGATCCTGGATACGCACCTGCCCGCGCTCACGACCCGTCCGAACCGCAAGAAGCGCCGGAAAACCGTCGAGGAGAAGCCGGGGGAGATCGCGGCCATCTTCGACGTGGACGGGACGCTCGTCGGCTCGAACGTAGTCTCGTACTACGCCTGGATGCGGCTGTGGGAGTTGCCGTCCCATAAACGTCCCTTGTGGCTCGCTGGCTTCCTGCCGAAAATCCCCTACTACTGGGGACTGGACAAGGTGAGCCGGGCCCACTTCAACCGCGCCTTCTACAAGAACTACCGCGGATGGGAGAAGTCCCGCGCGAAGCATCTCGGCCAGGAGAGCTTCTCGGGCTTCACCCTGGACCGCATCTACCCTGGCGCCCTCGCCCGTCTGCGGGAGCACAAGGCCGAAGGCCACCGCGTCGTGCTGCTCTCCGGCGCCCTGGACTTCCTGCTCGAACCGATGAGGGACCTGGTGGACGACGTGCTCTGCGCCTCGCTCCAGGAAGAGAACGGCTCGTATACCGGGGAGCTGCGCGGAGCGCCGGTCGCAGGGGAGGCCCGAGCCCGGATGCTCGCCTCCTTCGCGAGGAGGCGCAACCTCGACCTCTCGCGCTCCTACGCCTACGCGGATTCCATCTCCGACCTCCCGATGCTGGAGGCCGTCGGCAACCCGGTGGCCGTGAACCCCGACCGCCGCCTCGCCGCGAGGGCCTCGGAGAGGGGCTGGACCGTCAGGCACTGGAGCAAGGACGGCGTCGTCCCGGACAAGGTCTAGCCCTTGCGCGCCCTCGTCTACCGCAAGTCCGTCCCACGCTATCTTCTCATGCGCGCCGGCGCGAAACGGATAAGGAACCTGGACACGAGCCGCATCTCACCCCTGCAACTCGAAGAGGTCCCTGAGCCGGGACTCCCGACCACTGAATGGGTCCGCGTAAAACCCTTGCTCTCCGGAGTTTGCGGTTCGGACCTCTCCACATTGTCCGCGCAGAGTTCGCCTTACTTCTCCCCGATCACCTCCCCCCCCTTCGTGATGGGCCACGAAATCGTCGGCGAGGTCATGGAGGAAGGGAATGGCTTCCGCGTCGGGGAGCGGGTCGTGGTCGAGCCCGCGCTCGGCTGCGAGGTCCGCGGCATCTCTCCGCCTTGTACCCAATGCGCCGCCGGACGCCACGCGCTGTGCGTGAACGTGACGGATGGCGACATAAGCCCCGGCATCCAGACCGGCTTCTGCCGGGACACGGGCGGCGGATGGTCAGAGGGGACTATGGTAGCCCATCGCTCCCAGCTCTACCGCGTCCCCGATGACGTGCCGGACGAGGCCGCCGTCGCCGTCGAGCCGCTGGCTTGCGCCGTCCACGCTGCGCTCGCGGCGCGACCGGGGCCGGACGAGACGACCGTCGTACTCGGGGCCGGGAGCGTCGGGTTGCTGGCCGTCGGGGCGCTGCGGCGATTGACGGACGCCGGGCGCATCATCTGCGTCGCCAAGCACGAGCGGCAGAGCAAGGAGGCCCTCCGGCTCGGCGCGGATGAGGTGGCGCATCCGAAGGAAACCTACACGGCGCTCCCGGCGATGCTTGGCGGGCGCGTCCATCGGCCGGAGCTCGGCAAGCCGGTGGTGCTCGGTGGGGCAGACAGGGTCTTCGAGTGCGTCGGTTCTCCGGGGACGATGGAGGATTCTATCCGGATTTCCCGCCCCGGCGGAGAGGTCACCCTCGTTGGGATGCCAGGCGCCAGAAGCACCCTCGACCTCACCCCGCTCTGGCACGGCGAGGTAAACCTCCGTGGCGCCTACGCCTACGGAACGGAGGAGTACGAGGATGAGAAGACCACGAGCTTCGAGTTGGCTCTGCGCCTGGCGAACCCACTCGGGCTCGAAACGCTCGCCGGTCCCCGCTTCCGACTATCGGAATACAGAGAGGCCATCGCCGCCGCGCGCTCGGCGGGACGGAATGGTAATGTGAAGATATTCTTCGATCTGAGATGAGGCGTCAGGTCTCAGGCTTCGGGCTTCAGGTAGGGTCTATTCGGCGTGCTGGGTTCCGCACTGGTCCCCTCCGAGCATCGGCCACGCATCACGGATGAGATCAGAACGCGGTAAGCTGACTAGCTGATACCTGTAGCCTGATACCTTTCCGAACGGAGGAACAAATGCGCCCCGGTTTCATCACCATACTCGAAAAAGACAGCCCGCCGATGATGTTCAACGCGGGGGATGGGTTTCACCACGAGAAGCTGCCTGAGGGGACCCGCGTGATCTACCCCCCAGGACCCCTCGACCCGCTCGCCGACCCCGGTGTTGCCATCGAACGCGCGCTTCTCGAACCGATGGATATGGAGCCGCTGCACGACCTCCTCCGTCCCGGCATGAAGCTGACCATCGCCTTCGACGACCTCTCGCTGCCGCTGCCGCCGATGCAGAAGCCGGACATCCGCCAGCTCATCATCGAGAAGGTGCTGGAGAAGGCGCGCGCGAAGGGCGTCGAGGACATCCACCTCATAGCGGCCCTGGGACTGCATCGCCGGATGACCGAAGCCGAGCTCACGCACTGCCTGGGCAAGAAGGTCATGGGCCAGTTCTATCCCGACCGCCTCTACAATTACGACGCCGAAGACCCTGAAGGCAACGTCCTGGTCGGGGAGACGGAGCGGGGCGAAGAGGTCACGGTCAGCAAGCGGGTCATGGACAGCGATCTGCTCGTCTACGTGAACGTCAACTACATCCCGATGGACGGCGGGCACAAATCCGTCCACACCGGCCTCTCGCCGTATTCCTCCATCCGGCACCACC
>JBPCLT010000208.1:0-2582 GCA_051003015.1 Rubrobacteraceae bacterium
TGGCGGCGGTACATCTCCGTGGAGGAGAACCTGCGGGACTGGTACGAGTACGGCTACAGGCCCATAGCGGAGATGATCCGGGAGGAGCGCATCCTGGACGCCTTCCCCGGACGGAGCGAGATCGACCTTTACCTCTGGATCGTGAACCACCGCGAACGGCTGGCCCTCGAAGCCCGCGACGAGAAGATCTCACCCAGGGCCGCCAAGGACGACATCATGAAGCAGGGCCGCCGGCGCCGCCCCCGCGGACGCGCGTGAGCGCGGGAGGTTTCGGTAACTCACCCCTCGGCGCCGTCGCGGTGATCTGGAGCCCGGTACGGACGCTGCGGAGGGTCGCCGAAGAACGCCGGGCGCTCCCCGGCTTCCTGGTGGTGACCACCTACGCGGCCCTGAGCCTGATCGTGAGCACGGCCTTCGTGCTGGGCGGCGTGACGCGCCGCTCGATAGAGCAGCAATCGCCGCAGCCCGGGCTCCCGCCGGGCTTCGAGGACACCCTGGCGAGGGTGGCGGAGGTCGCGATCCCGGCCCTCGCGCTCCTCTCGCCGTTCGTGATCTGGCTCGTCGTCTCGCTGCTGATGCAGCTCGCTACGCGCTTTTTCGGGGGCGCCGGGCCGCTCTCGTCGATGCTCGGGGTGGTCGGGGTGGCCCAGGCGCCTTTCTTCGTCAGCGGCGTGTTGAGCGCCGTCCTGACGGGGCTGCAGCTCCTGGCGGGCCAGGGGACGCCGGCCGGGGCGGCGCTCGGCTACCTGGTGTCTCTGGTGGGCATCGCTTTCTTCCTCTGGTACGTCGTGCTGGTGGTGATCGGGGCGGCGCTCGCCCGCAATATCGGCTACGGGGAGTCGGCGGGTTCGTGCGCCCTATCGTGCGTCGGGCTCGGTGTCCTTATAATCCTGGTGGTGATCGTCGCGGCGATCGGCACCTTCGCGGCCGTTGGCGCCGCAGCGCCGCGGTAAGAACTTGCGGTAAAAAATCAATAGAAAGGAAGGGTCTACTTTGGACTCGGAAGGCAACACGCGCAGGGAATCGGACATGGAACCGGCCGGCGGAGACGGTGGCGGTCGGAGGCGGCGGAGACGGTGGCCCTGGGTCCTGGGCGGGCTCGTGGCGCTGGGGCTGATCGGGCTCGCCGTGGTCTCCGTGGTCCTTCTCGTCGTCCTCGGCTCTACCGGCGGGGTGGCCGGCGGCGCGGCCCCTGTGGTCTACGAGGAGGAGTACGTCTCCGGCGAGGGGTCAGATAAGGTCGCCGTCATCCCGGTGCAGGGGGCCATAGCGTCGGCGGACAGCTCCCTGGGCGGCGCGCAACCGACCGTGACGCCCGAGGGCCTCGCCGACGCCCTGGCGCAGGCGGCGGACGATGAGGGGGTCCGGGCCGTGGTGCTCGAGGTCAACTCGCCCGGTGGCGGGGTCACGGCGAGCGACGAGATGCACCAGAGCATCGTGGACTTCAAGAAAAACACCGAAAAACCCGTGGTCGTCTCGATGGGAGACACGGCGGCCTCCGGCGGCTACTACATCTCGACCGCCGCCGACGAAATCGTGGCGAACGAGACCACGCTCACGGGCTCCCTCGGCGTCATCTTCCAGCTCAACAACTTCGAGGAGCTGGCCGACAAGTACGGCTACAAGCAGGTCATCATAAAGAGCGGCGAGTTCAAAGACATAGGCAACGCCTTCCGGCAGATCACGCCGGAAGAGCGCGAGATCTTCCAGTCCCTCGTCGACGAATCCTACGCGGAGTTCGTGGACGTGATCTCCTCCGGACGCGGCATCCCGGAGGACCGCGTGCGCGAGATAGCCGACGGCCGCATCTACTCCGGCCAGAGGGCGAAAGAACTCGGCCTCGTAGACTCCTTCGGCGGCCTGGACGAGGCCTCAGCCGAGGCCCGCGAGCTCGCGAACGCCGGCCAGGCCACCGTGGTCCGCTACATCCAGGCGCCCACCTTCACGGACACGCTCCTCTCCGGCCTCTCACCCC
Source organism: Rubrobacteraceae bacterium (assembly GCA_051003015.1). GTDB lineage: Bacteria > Actinomycetota > Rubrobacteria > Rubrobacterales > Rubrobacteraceae > JACDGB01. The sequence continues at coordinate 1,976 of JBPCLT010000208.1, forward strand.
AGCCCACGGAGGCCGAACGCCTCGTGGAAGAGTCCGGCCTGACCCTCGAACCCAAGCCTTACTATCTCTATCTTCCCGGCGCGTAGCGGAGACGGAGCCTGGTGCTCCGGCGGTCCCGGCAGGACCACCGGAGCGTAGGCCCCTTCCCGCGTCCCACGCCGGGCACACTATCCCGTCCACCCAGGGTACCCGGGTACGGACCCCGTTGCCAGTGCCGATCACGGCAACCAGGGCGCTTCGTCGTAAACCGCAAACGGAGAACTCGGAGCGGTTTGCGGGAGGGTCGTTGGCCTGACGTGAACCGCGGCGTGGAGTTTCGGGGATCAGAGTTATTCAGGCGGAAGCAGATCCGGGTCGGTCGTCGTGATGTCCGGGCCCAGGGCTGCTTCGACCAACCCGAAATGGGCCGCCGGCGACACGGCTCTCTAAACACGAAAGAGGGAGGTCCGTGTGGACCTCCCTCTTCGATACATCCCTGCGGGCTACCCTTCTAGCGCGACTTGAACCGCTTCGCCCCGAAGTAGCCTTTGATGTACTTCATCTCCTTCTCGACGACCTTGTTCCAGTAGCTGGACGCGTGGACGATCCTGCCGTTGCCGGAGTAGAT
>JBPCLT010000209.1:0-6982 GCA_051003015.1 Rubrobacteraceae bacterium
CTGAGTTCGAGCGTTTCTTCCTGGCGCGGTTCTTCGGCCTGAGCATCTCATACGATGAGAGCCCGGAGCGTTGCATCGTGGAGTTCCCGTACGCGGACTTCATGAACAACCCTCAAGGTTCGCTGCACGGAGGCGCCATCGCGTTCGCCCTCGACGTCTCGATGGGGCATCTGTGCAACAGGTTCCTCGGCACGGCGGTGACCCTCGACATGACTACGAGGTTCCTGCGCCCGATAAAAGACGCGGCCCGCTGCGAGGCCCAATTTCTCAAGAAAGGCCGGAGCATGGCCTACGTCGAGTCGCGCCTGTTCGACGCCGAAGGAAAACTGGCCGCGGTGGCGAGTAGCGCGTGGCGGGTGCGCGAGCCGCCGGAAGGCGAGGGCGGCGAATAGAAGGAGCTTTGCAAGAAGAGCTGCGTGGGGCGGCTGCGGAAAGTCAGGGAAACGTTCGGGAAAGGAGACAGGTTATGAAGAGATCATCATTGACGCGGCGGGATTTCTTGAGGACGGGTGGCGGCGCGCTCGCTGGCGCGTATGCGCTCGCGCTCGCCGGTTGTGGAGCGCACGGTGGAGGTTCGGCGCAATCGGGGAACGTCGAAGACTATCCTCAGGAAACCCTCAACTGGACCATTGCGTTCGGGCCGGGTGGCGGCAACGACATCATGTCGCGCACCTTGATCGAGATCCTGCGCGAGAACGACCTCTACCCCAACAACATCGTCGCGACGAACCTCGAAGGCGGCGACGGGGCAAGGGGTTGGGGGTTCCTGTTCAATCAGAAAGGAAACCCATACTACATCTCCACCACGAGCGGCAGCTTCATGACCACCCCACTGGCGGCCGACACGGGTTGGGGACCGACGAGCTTCACCCCAGTCTGCATGGTGGCGACCGACGATCTGCTCTTCGTCGTCAAGGACGACGCTCCTTACAACACCCTGGAGGACTTCATCGCCGCAGCCAAGCAAGAATCGCTGGCGGTGGGGGGCATCGCGACCGTCAACGTGGACTTCATCATCTCGAAGCTCCTCGCGGATCAAGCGGGGTTCAAGCTCAACTACGTCCCCTTCAATGATGAGGGGGAGATGATCAGCGCGCTGCTGTCGGAGTCGCTGGTCATGATCGGGTCGAACCCGGCGGAGGTGATCGGGCTGGTCGAGTCCGGCGACGCGAAGCCCCTCGCGTTCAGCGGCAAGGAACCCATGTCCAGTTTGCCCGACGTCCCGACCCTCGGCGAGCTGGGCTACGAGATAGACATTTCGACGCCCCGGGGCCTGGTGCTTGCGCCCGGCGTCGAGCAGGGGGTGCAGCAGTGGTGGATCGACACGATGAAGAAGGTGATCAAACTGCCGGAATGGAAGACGTACCTGAAGGAGAACGACCTCAACGAGCAGGTGCGTTACGGTGAGGACTTCACGGAGTACCTCCGCAACACGCAAAACAAGTTGAAGAGCACCTTGCAAGAAGCCGGCGCGATCTAGGCATATAGAGATGGCAAAAGCCTTTTCGGGAGCTTTCCTGGCGTTCGCGGTCGCGTACACGCTGTTCGCCTTCGGCCTGCCTTTCATGGCGGTCGGCAGGATCGGCCCCGGCTTCTTCCCGCAGATCCTCGGCGTAACGCTCATCGTCATCAGCGCGTACTCCCTGGTCCAGGACTTTCGTGAACCCGCTCGTGAATCGGCGGACGACGACGCCCCTGATGGCGCCTCTGGCGATGCCGCTGGCGAAGGTTCTGGCGGCTACGGGCGGGCGGTCGCGTTGATGATCCTGGTGACGGTCGTCTTCGTGGTGATGCTCAACGTCGTCGGGGCCCTGGTGGCGATGGTGCTCTTCATGTTCGCCGTGTTGTACCTGCTCAATCGGGAGGGCATGGTAATGAACGTCGTTCTAAGCGTCCTCTTGCCGGTCTCGGTCTACCTGATGTTCGACGTGTGGCTGAACACGACGCTGCCCCAGGGGATGTTCACGTTCCTTGGATAGGGACGAGAGGAGGACCAAGTAAGACGATGGACGTTTTTGCGGACTTGATCTACGGTTTCTCGGTGGCCGTGACCCCGGTCAACCTCCTGTACCTTGCGATCGGGGTGGTGGTGGGGATGGTCGTCGGCGTTATGCCGGGCCTCGGGGCTTCGGCGGGCATCGCCATCCTGCTGCCCCTGACCTTCGGGATGGACCCCGTCAGCGCCATCGTGATGCTGGCCGCCATCTACTACGGAGCCATGTTCGGGGGGACCATCACCTCGGTCCTCATCAATACGCCGGGAGAGTCCTCGACCGTAGCGAGCACCTTCGACGGGTACCCGCTGGCGCAGCAAGGGAGGGCGGGACCGGCTCTGGTGCTCTGCGCGGTTGGGTCCTTCGTGGCCGGCACGATCGGTCTCATGCTCCTCACCCTGCTGGCACCGGCCTTCGCAAACCTGGCCCGGTCCTTCGGGCCGCCCGAGTTCTTCCTGGTCGTGGTAATGGGTCTGCTCACCCTGATCGTCGTCGCCGGAGGCAAGCGGCGCTACGGTTTGCTCTCGGCGCTCTTCGGGTTCGCGCTGGCTACCGTCGGGTTGGACCTGGGATCGGGGCAGCAACGCTTCACGTTCGGGTCTCCGGATTTGATCACGGGCATCAACTTCATCCCCGTCGCCATCGGGCTGTTCGGGATCGGCGAACTACTCTACTCACTCTATCAGGGGGCCCACAGGGAGGAGAGCAACGTAACGGAGGTGAGTGCTAGCGGGCCGGAACTCTGGCCCAAACGCGAGGACTGGTCGGAGAGCGCCGGTCCCATGACGAGAGGTTCTTTTCTCGGGTTCGTGGTCGGCGTCATTCCGGGCGCCGGGGCGACCATCGCCTCCCTGATGTCCTACTCCATGGAGAAGTCTATCTCCAAGACGCCCGAGAAGTTCGGCCAGGGCGCGGTTCCGGGGCTGGTGGGACCGGAGTCGGCGAACAACGCAGCCAGCACGGGCGCAATGGTTCCCTTGCTGACCCTAGGAATCCCCGGGTCGGCCTCGACGGCGGTGCTGCTGGGAGCCTTCTTGCTGTACGGACTCCAGCCGGGGCCGCTGCTCATGACGCAGAACCCGGAGTTCGCGTGGGGCCTCATCGGGAGCATGTACCTGGGAAACGTGATGCTCGTCGCCCTCAACGTGTTCGCGATACCGCTCTTCGCCAACATCGCGCGCGTCCCGTATCGGGTCATGGCGCCAATCGTCATCTTGCTCTGCGTCATCGGGACCTTCAGCGTCAACGGCAGCATCGTCGAGACCTGGATCATGCTGGGGTGCGGCGTGCTCGGCTTCTTCATGAAACTCTACGGATATTCTCCGGCGGCGACCGTGATCGCGCTGGTTCTGGGCCCCCTCGCGGAGGAAACTCTGCGGCAGTCCCTGATCATCTCCAACGGCAGCCTGAGTATTTTCTATACTCGTCCGGTGTCCCTGATCCTGATAGCGATAGTCGTGCTTCTGGTCGCGGTCCCGCTGGCTTTGGGCGTCCGCAAGAGGCTGGCACGGGATGGATGAACTGTGAACAAGCCAAACAGAGGAGCGTGAGATGGCGCAAGACCTCGCCAGCAAGAAACAACACACCGGCCAGATAAAGGGCGTCCTGGCGGCGGCCCTCACGCCGATGGATGAAAACCTGGACCTGAACCACGAGGCGTTCGTGACACACTGCCTCCGGCTACTGGACGCCGGTTGCCACGGTCTGGGCATCTTCGGCACCACCGGAGAGGCCAACTCCTTTACCGTCGACGAACGTATCGCGGCCCTGGAGACGCTGGCCGGGAGCGGCATCCCAGGCAAGAGGCTCCTGCCCGGAACAGGCTCTTGCGCTCTGCCCGAAGCCGTCCGTCTGAGCCGCGTGGCTCTGGAGATGGATGTTCCGGGCGTGTTGGTGCTGCCGCCTTTCTACTACAAGGGCGTGAGCGACGATGGTTTATTCCAGTTTTTCGCGGAGTTGATCGAACGCATAGCGGACCCTCGCCTGCGCGTGTACCTCTACCATTTCCCACAAATGACGGGCGTCGGCTTCAGCCTGCCGCTCATCGAGCGTCTCCTGGAAGCATATCCTGGCGTGATCGCCGGCACGAAAGACAGCGCGGGCGATTGGGATCGCATCGAGACGGTGTGCCGCGAGTTCCCGGACCTCGACGTCTTCGCCGGCACCGAACGCTACCTGCTGGATACCCTGCGCCACGGCGGCGCCGGCTGCATATCCGCCACCGTCAACGTCACGTCGCGGGCCGCTCGCCAGGTCCACGACGCGCACGAGGCGGGACGGGAAGACGAGGCCGAAGCGTTGCAAGAGCATCTCACCAGCCTGCGATCCGCCATCGAAGCATACCCCGCGATCCCGGCCCTGAAGAGCCTCACGGGCCAGTTCACGGGAGAGGACACCTGGCAAAATATCCGTCCGCCGCTGACGCGCCTCGAAGAAGGGCAGGCGGATGAGGTCTCTTCTCGCCTACGCGATCTCGGACTAAATCAGGAGGACTCATAAGACGCTTCGTGAGTGGGGCGGTAATCGAAGCCGGGACGATTGTTGTTTGATTTCCTGATCGTGGGCGGTGGGATCGTCGGTCTCTCGACGGCGCGGGCCTTGCTCGGGCGCCATCCGGGCGCGGGCGTGCTCGTGCTGGAGAAGGAGAGCGGCTGGGCCCGCCATCAGACCGGGCACAATAGCGGCGTCATTCACAGCGGCGTCTACTACAAGCCCGGCAGCCTGAAGGCCCGCTTCGCCAGGGAAGGCGGCGCGAGGCTTGTGGAGTTCTGCCGGGAACATGGCGTCGCGCACGAGGTCTGCGGCAAGGTCATCGTCGCCACGGAGACCGGAGAACTGCCGTTGCTCGACAACCTGCGCGAGCGTGGCCGCGAGAACGGTCTCGAAGTACAGAGGATCGGGGCGGAGGAGATCAGGGAGATCGAACCGCACGCCGCCGGTATCGCGGCGCTCAGGATTCCAAGCGCGGGGATCGCGGACTACGCCGGCGTCGCCGAGGCGTTCGCCCGGATCGTTCGGGAACAGGGCGGGGAGTCCAGGCTCGGTACGCGGGTCACGGGTATTTCGGAGAGCGAAGACGCGGTCGAAGTCCACACGGACACGGACGAAACCTTTCGCGCGCGGACGCTCATCAACTGCGCCGGGCTCTACAGCGACCGGGTTGCGCGGTTGGCTGGGATAGCAACGGATGCGAAGATCCTGCCGTTCCGCGGCGAGTATTACGAGCTCAAGCCTGAGAGACGCCATCTGGTCAGGAACCTCATCTACCCGGTGCCGGACCCGAGCTTCCCGTTCCTGGGGGTTCACCTGACCCGCATGGTCGAGGGAGGCATCGAGGCCGGGCCGAACGCGGTCCTGGGGCTCGCCCGCGAGGGCTACGGGAAGACGGACGTGAAGCTGGACGAGCTGCTCGAGACCCTCTCCTACCTGGCGTTCTGGCGGCTGGCCGCGAAGAACTGGCGGACGGGAGCCGGCGAGGTCTTCCGCTCCCTGAGCAAGAGCGCGTTCACGCGCAGCCTGCAAAGGCTTCTACCGGAGATCGAGAAAGAAGACCTCGTGCCGGCCCCGGCGGGGGTGCGTGCCCAGGCCCTGATGACCGACGGAAAGATAATGGACGATTTCCTCGTCGTGGAGGGCAAGAGGAGCGTCCACGTCCTGAACGCCCCTTCGCCCGCCGCCACGGCCTGCCTCCCGATAGGAGACTACATCGCCGGGAGAGCCGCGGATCGCAACTAGGACGCCTGTCTGCGCGAGGCGCGGCTGGTCGTTGCGCGGACGCTCGGGTTCGGACTTCTCGAAAACCTTTCGGCGCGCGCTCCGTATAGAGCATCGAGCGACCGGGAGGCTTTATGGCTCACGACGGCTCCGATTCTCGGGCAGATGATGAAAACAGAGGTGCGTTACGCAAACTGGCCGCGCGGCTGCTGACGGCGCAGAATATCCAGGACGAGCAGGCCGCCGCCCCGCCCCGGATCTTCGTCGGACGGCTCCCCGAGGACCTGCCCGTGGAAGTCCCGATTTCCGACGGAGCCGATGTCGTCGGCGGCGTGGCGCGAGACCTTTCGCGGGGTCGCAGGGACGCCGAGATCGTACTAGACGCCGCCCTGTCCGCGGAACGGTTCCGGGAAGACTATCGGCGACAACTCCTGGCCGCCGGCTGGGACGAGGATACAGAGCTGTTCGGACTCCGCAGCTTCGTCCCTCCCGGCCTCCCCGGTCTCTTCCACCTTGCGGCATCCCGCTCCGGGCGTCTCCGGCGGTTCCTGCGCGGTCGCGTGCCCGGCCTGCCGGGTCTCTTCCCGGTCGTCTTCCGTTCTGGCGGATACAAGCTCATGGTCTCCGCCCACGACCGGCCTGACGCTCCCACGGACGTCCGCCTCCATCTATTCACCAGCCGCCGCGGGCCGTGGACGGGGGATGAGCCCGCGCTGGAGATCCTGCCAAGTCTAGTTCCTCCGTCCGATGCGCGCCGACGGCGGCGGGAAATCAGCAACTTCGGTGTCCTCGCGCCGCCACACGACGCTCGCCGCCCCGGAGGCAACTTCGGTGGGAGCGGTCGTCCCGAGAACGACGCCGCATACTCCTACATAGCCCTGGAGACCGGCCTCGACCTCACGGCCCTCACCGCCCACTACGCCGCGCAACTCGAAAGGGCCGGCTGGTCCCGCGTCGAAGAGGGCCATGCCGGCCCGCAAGCCTGGAGCGCCTGGACGTTCACCGGCGGGGACGGCAACCTGTGGACCGGCACGTTTACCGCCCTGCGACTACCCGCAACCCCCGCCCGCTACCTCTTGCAGATAAACGCCGTCCGGACATCGAACCACTGACCGCAACCACCTCGGAAACGGCGCCGTCACGGCAAGAAAAAGGCTCCTCTGTGTGTCAAGTGGAGGCCGAGGGCAGCTTTTCCGAGTCGGTGCGTAGCTGCCTGAAGACCAAGTCGGAGATGCGTCTCTTGAGACAACGCAACGCCTCCCTCTCGGACTTGC
>JBPCLT010000210.1:0-4281 GCA_051003015.1 Rubrobacteraceae bacterium
CCATTTCACCAGACTATGAGTGAGCCGTAGTGTCCGCGTAGGCGTGCGGTAGCAAGGGGGCGTTTAGCGGCCCTTCCCGTTGCGGCCGAGAATCTGGACGAACTGCACGAGCATCTGGCGATACGTCTCAAGCGACGAGGAGACGACATACTCTCGCGGGCCGTGGTGCCCGCCGCCTATCGGGCCGAACTCCACGCCGGGGACGCCGGCGCGCTGGAAGTACACGATATCGGAGGCGCCATGACGCCCGACGCCCACGGGGTTGCCGTGAAAGTGGCGGGCCGCGACCTCGCGCAGCGCCTTGACGAATGGGTTGCGGCGGGATACGTAGGTCGGTTCGCGGGAGAAAAGGACCTCGACTTCGGCGGGGAAATCCAGGGAGCGGACCTGGCGGGTGATCTCCTCCGGGTTCTGACCCGGCAAATATCGCACGTCGAGGTCATATGTGGCGCGGTCGGGGACGCGGTTAATTACGTCGCCGCCGATGATGCGCGCCAGGTTTATGCTCGGATAAGGGAAGAGGTCGCTCCTCTCCCCGGCGAACGGCAGCTCGTTGACCTTCCGAAAATGCTCGTAAGCCATGAGGACGGCGTTCTTGCCGAGCCAGGGCCGCGAGCCGTGAGCACTCTTTCCTAGAAGGGTGATGCGCAGGTCGAGGACGCCTTTGGCTTGCGTCCCGATGTGGAAGTCGGTGGGCTCGCCGGTAATGAGGAAGTCCCCCAGATGGCCGTTCCGGATCAGGACCTCCGCCCCCGTCGGCCCATCGTAATCCCGCTCCTCATCAGGGACGATGAGCAACTCGACCGTGGCCGGACAACCGACCTCGTTGAGGTCTTCGATGGCGTACATCATGGCCGCCAGAGCGCCCTTCATGTCGTAGACGCCGCGTCCGAAGAGCTCGCCATTCTCTTCATGCGGCTCGAACTGCCACTCTTCGCCGGGCACCACGTCCACATGCCCGTGCAGCAGTATGCGCGGCTCGCCGGAGCCCACCCGGATCACCAGCGACGTAAGCTCCCCATTCGGACCCGCGCCATGGTAGCGGATGGGATCGAAACCCCGCGCCTCGAACCAGCCGTTGATGAAGTCCACCGCAGACTGCGCCACGCCCGGCGTATACGACCGGTATCGCGCCAGCCGCCGGGTGAGGGCGAAAACCTCGTCGTTGTTCGTGGATACCGCCAGCGCTTCCTCCGTTTCAGGTGTCTAGCCTGCTCACAGGCCAGACAACGCTATTCCCACCGGAGACGCGCCGGAAACTAGGAAGAGACGCGCGTCCCAGCCTCGAAGGCGACGGTGGCCCCCAGGCCGGAGAGCTTCTCCTCGAAGTCCTCGTAGCCGCGCAGGATGTGCCGCGCACCGTCCACGGCCGTTGTCCCCTCGGCGACGAGGCCGGCCATCACCAGCGCCGCCCCGCCGCGCAGATCCGGCGACTGCACGATGGTCCCGGAGAGTTGTTTCGGGCCACGCACGAGCGCCCGGTGCCCTCCGAAAAGGTCTATGCCGGCGTTCATCCGGTTGAGTTCCTCGGCGACCTGCAGGCGGTTCTCGTAGACGTTCTCCGTGATGATTCCAGCCCCCGAAGCCCGGATGAGGAGCACCATCATCTGCGCCTGGAGGTCGGTGGCGAAACCGGGGAACGGGAGCGTGGAGACGTCCACCCCGGAGAGGTCCGCCGGATCTTCCACCCGCGCCCGGATACCGTCCCTGGTCGCGGTCACATCCACGCCCATTTCGCGCAGCTTCTCCATCTCCATCTTCAGGTGATGCGGGACGGCGTGCTTTACGGTCACGTCGCCGCCGGTCGCGGCTGCCGCCATCAGGAAGGTCCCGGCCTCTATCCGATCCGGAACGACCGAATACTCCACCGGCAATAGCTCCTCGACGCCTTCGATGACGATGCGGCCCGTGCCAGCCCCAGCCACGCGCGCGCCCATCGCGTTCAGGAACTCCGCGAGGTCCACGATCTCCGGCTCCCTGGCGCAGTTCTCGATAATGGTCGTGCCCTGCGCCAAAGTAGCGGCCATCATCACGTTCTCGGTCGCCCCGACACTCGGGTACTCGAAATACACCTCGGCCCCGTGCAACCCGCGCGGCGCCGAAGCCCGGATGAAGCCGTGGTCCAGATCCACCTCCGCCCCCAACGAGCGCAGGCCATCCAGATGATAGTTGAACTTCCTGAGCCCCAGGTTGCACCCGCCGGGCGCTGAAACCTCAGCCTCCCCGAAACGGGCGACGAGCGGCCCGAGGACCACGATGGAGGCGCGCATCTGGCGCACCAGTTCGTATGGCGCCGTGAACGAGTCAACGCTGGCGGCGTCCACTTCCAGCGTATGATCCGAGAATTCCGAGGAAGCGCCGAGGCCGTCGAGGACCGCGCGCATCGTGTCCACGTCGCTGATGCGCGGGACGTTGTGAAGCGTTGTGCGGCCTAGCGCCATGAGGGAAGCGGCGATCAGCTTCAGCGCCGCGTTCTTCGCGCCGGAGATCGCAACCTCGCCTTCGAGCCGAACTCCGCCTTCGATCAGGAACCTCTCCATGAATCTCCCCCCTGTAAATGCGCTAGTGGATCAGCCGTACTCGCGGGCGACGCGGGCGAGGTTCTCGCCCATCCGCCGCTCGCGCTCCAGCTCCTCCCGCCTGCGCCGCGTCTCGTCTTCGTCCTCTCCACCGAGTTCGGAGATGGCCCTGTCAGCCTCCTCCACGCGGTTCCCGGCGTCGTCGGAGTCTATCTCCTCAGCCGGGACCGCCTCCTCGACGAGCACCTGCACCAGGTTCTCCGAGACCTTGAAGAACCCGTCCGAGACGGCGAAGACACTCCGCTCGTCGTCCTCCCCGACGACCTGAACGTCCCGCGCCGCGACCGTCGAGACGACGGGCTGATGCTCGGCCATGACGCCGATGTCGCCGTCCGCTATACGGAGCCTCACCAGCTTCGCCTCGCCGTCAAAGACCATCCGCTCCGGAGTGATCACCCGGCAGAAAAGTTGCCCTCCCTCCGCCACTATTCGTTATCCTCGTCGGACTGTCCGACCGGCTCGCCTTCCTGATCCTCGTCGCCGCCCTTCTCCTCAGCCACCTCTTCGTCCTCGGAGTCATCGCCAGAGAGCTTCTTCGCCTTCTCGACGGCCTCATCTATGTTGCCGACCAGATAGAACGCCTGCTCCGGAAGGTCGTCGTGCTTGCCCTCCACAACTTCCTTGAAGGAGCGGATCGTATCGTCCAACTCCACCAGCTTGCCCGGAAGACTCGTGAAGACCTCGGCCACGAAGAACGGCTGCGAGAGGAAACGCTGGAGTCTCCTCGCCCGACCGACTACGACCTTGTCTTCCTCCGACAACTCGTCTATCCCGAGGATCGCAATGATGTCCTGAAGCTCCTTGTAACGCTGGAGCACGTTCTTTACTTCCTGGGCGACCTCGTAGTGTTCCTGCCCGACGATGGACGGGTCTAGGAGGGTGGACGAAGAAGTCAGCGGGTCAACGGCGGGGAAGATTGCCTGCTCGAAGATCGCGCGCGAAAGCTCCACCGTGGAGTCGAGGTGCGCGAAGACGGTGAACGGCGCCGGATCGGTGTAGTCGTCCGCCGGCACGTACACCGCCTGGAACGAGGTGATGGAGCCGTCTTTGGTCGAGGTGATCCTCTCCTGCAAAGCCCCCATCTCCGTCCCGAGCGTCGGCTGGTAGCCGACCTCGGATGGCATGCGGCCCATGAGGGCGGAGACCTCGTTGCCGGACTGGGCGAAGCGGAAGATGTTGTCAACGAAGAAGAGCACGTCCTGGCCGAGCTCTTCGCGGAAGTACTCGGCTATCGTCACGCCGGAGAGGCCGACGCGGAAGCGCGCGCCGGGCGGCTCGTTCATCTGGCCGAAGACCATCGAGGTGTTCTTTAGGACGCCGGCCTCCTCCATCTCGTTGTAGAGGTCGTTCCCCTCGCGGGTCCGCTCCCCCACGCCCGCGAAGACCGACGTGCCCTCATAGGCTTTGGCGATGTTGTTGATGAGCTCGGTGATGAGCACCGTCTTGCCGACGCCAGCGCCGCCGAAGAGGCCGACCTTCCCGCCCCGGCGAACCGGGCAGAGAAGGTCGATCACCTTGATACCACTAACGAACTGTTCGGCCTGCGTGGAGAGATCCTCGAAGCGCGGGGATGGACGGTGGATCGGCCACCGCTCCTCGGTCTCGACAGGACCTTGCTCGTCCACCGGGTTGCCGAGCACGTCGAGGACGCGCCCGAGCACATTTTCTCCGACGGGGACGGTTATCGGCTGGCCGGTGTCCT
>JBPCLT010000211.1:0-12678 GCA_051003015.1 Rubrobacteraceae bacterium
AAGGCGAACGGCTTCTCGTTTGAATTCTGGCGGGTAGCGTGGTGTTGCTCCCGGCATTGCGTGGTCTCCCTTCGTCGGCGTTCACATCCGAAACTCTCGTTTGTCCGCCGACCGGGGTCAAGACCAGAGGCCGAGAACTCGAAGATCTTTCCCAACGCTCACTTCGGGTACCGCAAGATCACCATCGAGCGACCCCTGCGCCTCGCCGTGAACCTCTCCGAAGAGACCCGCACCCGTCTCCTCGAACGGTGCGGAGAGAACGAGACACCGCTCGCGGATCTCGTGGACCGGGTGGCGGAGGAGCTAGGCCCCGGACCTCACCTCGACTATGCCGCCTTCATCACTGCCGTCGAGGAGGAGGCGCGGCGCGAGGCTGTGAAGCTAACCTCCGCGCGCCGCAAGCTGCTGCGGGAAACGCTCACGGAGCGGGACGAGGACGCAGCGCCGGTCGTGAAGAAGGTCCACGGTGGTAGTCCCGCGCTCGGTAGCGTGGTGGCCGACCCGCTGCGCGGGCGCTACGAGATCGGCTCCCACGAAGAGGAAAACGGGGCGTCCGTCGTGGTCGAGTACGAGGCGGACCCCGAGATGCGCGACACCGAGCAGGTACCCCTCCTAGAGGAGGGAGGCGTCGAGGCGTTTGTGAGGCGCGAGGTGTTACCGCACGCGCCGGACGCCTGGGTGCTGGCGGGTTCCGAGAAGATCGGGTACGAGATCAACTTCAACAGGCATTTCTACACGCCCAAACCCCTGCGGACGCTGGAGGAGATCCGGGCCGACATAGACGCCCTCGAACGGGAGACCCTCGGCCTGCTCGACCAGATCCTCGTCGAGACCGAAAGCGGCGGCTCTCGTCATTCCCGCGAAAGCGGGAATCCACAAGACGCGCCACGATGACGAAACAACCCGCCGTCTACATTCTGAGCAGCAAACGCAATGGCACCCTATACACGGGGGTAACAGGCGACCTCGTAAAACGGATCTGGGAACATCGAAGCAGTTTCGTCGAAGGGTTCACGAAGCGTTACGGAGTTCATCTCCTGGTTTACTTCGAGGTTCACGACCACATGACCGAAGCCATCCGGCGAGAGAAGCAGATCAAGAAGTGGAACAGAGCGTGGAAGGTAGACCTGATCGAAAAGACCAATCCCCGATGGCACGATCTGTGGGCGACGATAGTGGGCAGTGGGGACATGGATTCCCGCTTTCGCGGGAATGACGGAAAGGGGGACGGCCGGTGAAGCTGAAACCTTACCCCGAGTGCAAAGACTACGGCCTGCCCCGGCTGGTACGGGTACTGTGCCAACAAGCCCATCCGCCACGTCAACAAACCTATCCGCCGCGCCGACGATCCGGTTGCACCAACAACCCTGTCATTCCCGCGAAAGCGGGAATCCACGCAAGGGAAGAAGGCGCCCGTTGAGCCTCGAACTCAAGCCCTACCCCGAGTACAGGGACTCCGGCCTGCCCTGGCTGGGCGAGATCCCGACACATTGGGGCCTCACCCGCACAAAATACGTCTTTCGAGAAGTAGATGAACGTTCGGCGACAGGCGAGGAGACGCATCTTTCGATGAGCCAGAAGTATGGTCTCGTCGATAGTTCGCGGATCGATGAATGGCGGATGCAATCAGAGTCCTATGCTGGTGGAAAGCTATGTAAGCAAAACGACCTCGTTCTCAATCGGCTCAAAGCCCATTTAGGCGTTTTTGCTTACGCGCCCGTCGATGGTGTCGTAAGTCCCGACTACACTGTCTTGCGTGCACTCAAGAACGAGAGAAGCCGGTTCTTCGAGAGCGTTTTCAAGACTCCAGCTTACATCAGCGAACTCAGACGTTCGACGAAGGGCATAGTAGAAGGCTTCTGGCGTCTTTATACAGATGATCTCTACGACATTCGTGTGCCCGTTCCGCCCGTTGCAGAACAGAAAGTGATTCTCAACTGGATTGATCAAGTCGATCTAGTGGTGCACTGCCTCATCCGCGCCAAGCTGCGGCTGATCGAACTCCTGAACGAGCAGAAGCAGGCCATCATCCATCGCGCCGTAACACGCGGCCTCGACCCCGACGCGCCTATGAAGTCCACCGGCCTCGACTGGCTGCCCGAGGTGCCGAAGCATTGGAAGATCAAACCGCTGAAGCGATGGGCGAAGATCAACGGTTGCGTCCTTCCCGAAACAACCGATCCAGATTACGTATTCAGTTATTTAGACATCGGCGCCGTCGGGACCGGGTTCTTGACCGAGCAGCCGGAGTTGATGCGGTTCGGGGATGCCCCGTCGCGGGCGCGGCGGGTCCTCAAGCAAGGCGACACCATCATCTCGACCGTCAGGACCTACCTGAAAGCCGTGCACTTTGTGGCAGATGGTCAAGAGGACCTCGTTGCGTCAACTGGGTTCGCCGTACTCACGCCGGTTCCAAGCGTCGTGCCAGAGTGCCTAAGCTTCGTAATTCAGAGCAACACCTTTGTCGAGCGAGTAATGGCAAACTCTGTCGGCATCGCATACCCTGCAATTGCAGAGACTCGCTTGGGAGCGTTGCATCTTGCCCTACCGTCTACAGTGTCGGAGCAACTACTGATGGTCGAGTACATCAAGAGGGAGACACAGACGATAGATGAAGCGATCAGCCGAGCACAACGGGAAATAGATCTCATACGCGAGTACCGGACGCGCCTGATCTCGGACGTCGTAACCGGCAAGCTGGACGTGCGCGGGGTGGAGTTGCCGGAGCCGGACGAGCGAGAGTCAGAGCTGAAAGGGCTGGGACCAGTCGAGCCGGAAGCCCCGAGCGAGGTCAGAGAGGTTCCTGTTCTCGGTACCGACCCCGCCTCCGAGAGCCTCCAGGGCAACCGGTGAAAGTATTTCGGGCGATGAGAGCCGACGAGTCGGATGGCCTGCCCGAAACCGGCGAGACCGGACGGTACCTGGGTGTCAGGCCGGGCGTGGACATACCCGTTGGCGAGGACGGTTTTGTCGAGCCTCGGACGGGAGGGATGAGCGTCGTCCCGCCGCCAGTCGCCAACCTCGCTCATCATCGCCTGCCGCGCGAGTTCGGCGGCTCCGGCAGAGACCCCGTCTTCGAACTCGACACTGACGGGCTGCCCGAAGAGTTGGTCTACCGCCCCGACCCGGACAACCTCGAAGGGCACGGTTTCATAGAGCCGTCGCGCCGGATAAGCTTCGGAGACTACCGGCGGATCGTACACGGAACCCGGGCCTCGTGGCGCCGTCTGCGCCCGACCGTGCGATAATGGGAGATGTCATGGAACAGGCAAGACAACCAGATGTGGCCGAGCGGATCGCGGACCTGGCGCTCGCCGAGCCCTACTCGCGGGCGCTGCTAACGATCCGGGGCTACGCTGTGGGTCTCCTGGATACCGGGTACAATCGCGAGGCGCTCTACGAAGACTTCGAGCGCGCCCGAAGTGTATTGGAGAGGCGAGGCGCCCCCGAAGAAGCCGAGGACGCCATCCTCGACGTCATGGATTTCCTCGTCGGTTTCTCTTCCGGCTTTATGAAGCTCTAGGCGCCCGCCGCGAGATAGATCTCATCCGCGAGTACCGGACGCGGGCGAAGAAGGTGTTGGGGCAGGGCTCGACGGGTTAGAATCTGTTGCAACTGTAGGTTCACCCGATCCCGAGGAAGTGCAGGATGTCGCCCTCAGACACCAGTGAGAGAGGCCTGGAAAGCCTAATAGTCTCCGCCCTCACCGGCAGGACTCCGCGCGGTCAAAACCCGGCGGACGGTGAGATCGTCGGGGAGGCCGTCGCGTCCTACGGCGGTGGCGGCTACGTCGAGGGCGACCCGCGCGACTACGACCGCGACCACGCCGTTGACCTCGACAAACTCCTCGCCTTCCTGCGCGTCACCCAGCCGGAGAAGGTCGAGCAACTCGGCCTGGAGGAAGACGGTGCCGAGCGTCGGCGGTTCCTCGCCCGGTTGCAGGGCGCGGTCTCGAAGTACGGCGTGGTGGACGTGCTGCGCGGCGGTGTCAAGCATGGCCCAGCCTCGGTGGACCTCTTCTACGGCACGCCTTCGCCGGGCAACGAGAGGGCGAAAGCGCTTTTCGAGGCCAACGTATTCAGCGTCACCCGCCAGCTCCGCTACAACAAGGACAGCACGGCGGTGGACTTCCTCGACCTCGCGATCTTCGTCAACGGCCTGCCCGTCGCCACGTTTGAGATCAAGAACCGCCTCACCCGCCAGACGGTGGAGGACGCGGTGGAGCAGTACCGGCGCGACCGAAACTCGCGCGAGCTTTTGTTCCAGTTCGGCCGCTGCCTGGTGCATTTCGCCCTGGACGAGGAGGATGTGCGCTTCTGCACCCACCTCCGGGGTCGGGAGTCGTGGTTCCTGCCGTTCAACAAGGGCTGGAACGACGGCGCGGGCAACCCGCCCAACCCCGACGGCGTAAAGACCGCCTACCTGTGGCGCGAGATCCTCGCCCGCGAGAGCCTGTCCGACATCATCGAGAACTACGCCCAGATTGTCGAGGAGAGCGTCGAGCGCCGACGGGGCGGGAGCAAGCGGCGGACCCAGATCTTCCCGCGTTACCACCAGCTCGACGCGGTACGCAAGCTCCTGGCGGACGCGAAGAAAGATGGGCCGGGCAGGCGCTACCTCGTCCAACACTCGGCGGGCAGCGGCAAGAGCAACTCCATAGCCTGGCTCGTACACCAACTCGTCGGCCTGGAAGAGAACAGCCGGGCGGTCTTCGACTCGGTCGTCGTGGTCACCGACCGGCTGGTATTGGATCGACAACTCAAGGCGACCATCCGGCAGTTCGCCCAGGTCTCGGCGACCATCGGTGATGCCGAACGTTCGGCCGACCTGCGCGAGTTCCTGGCCGGCGGGAAGAAGATCATCATAACCACCGTGCAGAAATTCCCGTTCGTTCTGGATGAGATCGGGGACGAGCACCGCGGGCGTTCCTTCGCCATCGTCATAGACGAGGCCCACTCGAGCCAGGGCGGACGCACCACGGCGGCGATGGGCCGGGCACTCGGCGGCGAGAAGGTGGATGAAGAAGAGACGCCGGAGGACGCCGTCAACCGCGCGATGGAAGAGCGCAAGATGCTCCCCAACGCCAGCTACTTCGCCTTCACCGCCACCCCCAAGCGCAAGACCCTCCGAATGTTTGGCGAGGAGTACGAGGAAGGTGACGAGAAACGTTACCGCGCGTTCCACACCTACACCATGAAGCAGGCCGTCGAAGAGGGCTTCATCGTGGATGTGCTCGGCAACTACACGCCGGTCAGGAGCTACTACCACCTGATCAAGAGCGCCGAGGAAGACCCGGAGTTCGAGGTCAAGACAGCGCAGAAGAAGCTCCGGCGCTACGTGGAGGGACACGAGCACGCCATCCGCCACAAGGCCGAGATCATGGTGGACCACTTCCACGAGCAGACGCTGGCGAAGAACAAAGTCGGCGGCGAGGCCCGTGCGATGGTGGTGACGAACGGCATAGAGCGCGCCATCCGCTACTTCTACGCCATCCGTGAGTACCTGGAGGAGCGCAAAAGCCCCCACAAGGCGGTCGTGGCCTTCTCCGGCGAACACGAGTGGGGCGGCGCTCCGGTCACGGAGGCAACGCTAAACGGCTTCCGGTCCGGCCAGATCCCGGATCGGTTCCGCGAGGCCCCCTACCGCTTCTTGGTCGTCGCCGACAAATTCCAGACCGGCTACGACGAACCCCTGCTGCACACCATGTACGTGGACAAGCCACTCTCGGACATAAAGGCGGTGCAGACCCTCTCGCGCCTGAACCGCGCCCACCCCAAAAAACACGACACCTTCGTCCTGGATTTCTACAACGAGGCCGAGACCATTCGGAAAGCCTTCGAACCTTACTATAGGACGACCATCCTCAGCCAGGAGATCGACCCTAACAGGCTGCATACTCTCAAGTACGACCTCGACCGTCACCAGGTGTACACGTTCGAGGAGGTAGAAGTACTCGTCGGTCTCTACCTGGATGGCGCCGACCGGGACCGTCTGGACCCGATCCTGGACTCTTGCGTGGCCCGGTACGTCGAGACGCTGGACGAGGAAGGTCAGGTGGACTTCAAGGGCAATGCAAAGGCTTTCGTGCGTCTGTACGATTTCCTCGGGACCGTGTTGCCTTACAAGAATGCCGACTGGGAGAAGCTTTTCGTATTCCTGACGTTCCTCATTCCGAAACTGCCGGCGCCCAGCGAAGAAGATCTCTCCCAGGGCATCCTCGAAGCTATAGACATGGACAGCTATCGCACCGAGGCACAGGCTGCGATCTCTATCGCGCTGGTCGACAGAGAAGGGGAGATCGGGCCGATACCAGACGGCGGAGGTGCTGGCCGGTCGGAGCCGGAGACAGACCGCCTCAGCAACATCCTCAGGGACTTTAACGGCCTTTTCGGCAACGTGGAGTGGAAGGACGCCGACAAGATAGGCAGGGTAATAACCGAGGAGATTCCCACCAAGGTCTCGGCGGACAGCGCATACCGCAACGCAGCGAAAAACTCAGACAGGGAAAACGCGCGCATTGAGCATAACAGGGCGTTGCAGAAGGTCATCCTCGATCTCTCCTCGGATCACAACGAGTTGCTCAAGCAGTTTTACGATGATCCGTCGTTTAAACGGTGGTTGTCAGAATCTGTCTTCTCCGTAACTTATCCCAATGCCGTGGCTAGCGAAGATGAGAAACAAGAACTCTTGGAACAACAAACCCAGTCTTGGATGGAAGAGGACTTGTCTCACCTCAACGAATTCGAGTCTTACGAGTGGGAGGAGGGTGAGCGCGAAGAAGGGGCCCCCGTAAGGTACGAACCGGGGGTGGGCTTCGTGATCGTAGGGACGGAGCACCACGGAGACAATGACTAGCTCCGGTGGTTACCCCGCCGGTCGCCGACTGAAGATCGGGGACGTGGTGTCAGCCAGATTTCCTGGACACAATCCGCGCGGACGTGAGCAGGAAGGTTTCCGTCCGGCCGTAGTAGTGGGGATACCGGAACTGCTGGGCATGCCCCGATTCGCCGTTCTCCTGCTTGCCCCTATGACGAGCGACAAAGGATATCGTTGGGTCGAGCAAGCGCCTACACTTTACCCTCGATATCCGGTTGGTGCCGCTGGTCTACGCTCGGACTCGATTTGCCTGGTAGATCAGGTGCGAGCCATGAGCACCGAGCGCATCGACAGGTATCATGGAAGCCTGACCACCGAACAATATCGTCCTATTAGAGAAGCCCTCGAACGCATGATGGGCATGTTTGGAGACGCACCCTGAAAAGCGCAATATAGTGTTTAACGAAACGAAAGGTTGAGTATGGCAAAAGGTTTGAGCTATGGTTCGAATGTTACTGATGCTACGATGAATGCTACAAAGCCGCTCGTAGGTGCTAAGGATAAGCATGATTGCTCTTGGATAATTGGGAAGAGGTGCCGGAAGTGAGCGACGAGAATAGCAACACGGACAACCCGGGCGTGATCGCGCCTCCGCCCCTGATCTACGCGGG
This sequence comes from Rubrobacteraceae bacterium, assembly GCA_051003015.1. GTDB lineage: Bacteria > Actinomycetota > Rubrobacteria > Rubrobacterales > Rubrobacteraceae > JACDGB01. The sequence continues at coordinate 7,488 of JBPCLT010000211.1, forward strand.
CGCGTTGCTTGCCGGTCTCGTTCTGAACCGCCTGCGCCCGACGGGTTTTCTGCCGCGTGGTCTCTCGCGGTTGCTCGGGCCTGCCATGATCTTTGGCGGGCTCGGGATCGGGATGCTCGGTTTCCGCGAGATGCGCCGGGCGGGGACGAACGTGGACCCGTACCATCCGACGACGGCCATCGTGAGCGCGGGTCCTTACCAGTTCACGCGCAACCCGCTCTACGTCGGGATGACAATGATGTACTGTGGGATCTCGACCTTTGCCAACACGCTCGCTCCCATCCTGCTACTTCCTGGCGTCCTCGCCGTGATGCGGAGGGGTGTGATCGAACGCGAGGAAAGGTACCTGGAGCGCAAGTTCGGGGCGGAGTACCTTTCGTACAAGGCGCGGGTGCGCCGCTGGGTGTGAGGCGCGGGAGTCGGGAGGTGCTTTGCTTCCAGACTTATCGAACCTCTCGACCGGCTTCGATCTCATCGGCGGTTTTTGTTTGTGCCTTCTTCTTTGTATCCGATGTGGATGTGATCTTCGTGTAGCCGGAGTTGGTCTTCGGCCAGGATCCAACCTTCCTGCCGGGAGCGGCCCAGCCTTTCGGTCCAGTTCTGGGGGCCTATTATCTGATCCGGCCTCTCCTCGCGGGGCATGCCGGCGAGCATCCAACCCACGCTCAATACGTCCTCGTTCGTGCCGTTGCCCTCGACCGCCTTGCCGTCCACGTCCCAGATGTCAGCGGCCCGCCCGTGATAATGCGTGTTCGGCAAACCACCGGCCTCACCATACTCATCCGGTATGAACGGGCCGTCCTCGACGCCCTCGATGAAGTAATGTCCCTCCTTGAAAGCGTCCACGCATATCTGGTGCTTCTGCGTGATGGCCAGCAAAGCGTCAACCAGACGCGGGTCCACAATGCCGTCGCGCAGGTCTTCCACCGCCTCCGCCGACGCCCCGAAGTCCGGGTCTTCGAGGAGCGCCGCGACATCGGGGCTCAGGGGTTCCTCCTCGAAGAAGTTTCCGAAGGCTATCTCCAGCCCATCGAAGCCCGCCGGACAACTCACCGGCGCCGACCCGAGCCCGTGTCCCAGCCGCCCTGACGGCAAGGCCAATAGCGTCAGACCGCAGAGGACCGCGACCGCGATCAAGGTCAAAAAGGACCGGATGAACCGTAGCAGACGCCTCCCGCTCACACCCCCATTTTATTACGCGCCAGCCGGATGGGAGGCCGGCATTCTGCTACGGTTCGCCGCGTCGAGACGAACACGATAGGGGATCATGATGGTTTACGGGACGGTTGCCTGATGTCGAGTGCGGAGACACCGCGCGCGGAGAAACCGGTACCGTCCCTCACCGTCGCCGACGCCGCGCCTCCGAACGAGGACTATGCGTACTTCGAGCGGTGCAGGGACCATCCGTTCGATTGCCGCTCCGAACGGTTCGAGTTGGTGAACGCCTGGTGGCTGGCTGAGGCGTCTCTCCTGGCTTACGCGGCCCCGGACTTCGCCATCCCGCGTTTCCGGGAAGCCGGGTTCGATGCGGTCGAGTGCTTCAGCGACGAGAGCACGCAGTGCTACGCCGCACACAACGAGGATTTCGCGGTCGTGGCGTTCAGCGGCTCGGATATGCGAAACCGCGACGACACGGACAGCGCCTCCGACATCCTCACAGACTGGCTGGTCAACCTGGACGCCGATATGGAGGACTCCGAGCGGGGCGGACGGGTGCATAAAGGCTTCCTGGGGGCGCTGGATGAGATCTGGGACCCACCGGACAAAGACGAAGACCAGCGTCTCAAGCCGTACCTCGACGGTGTCTGCGAGGGCGGGCACCGGAAAGTCTGGTTCACCGGCCACAGCCTGGGCGCCGCCCTCGCCACGCTCGCCGCCGGCCGTTACGATCACGCGCCGGAGCTATACACGTACGGCTCTCCTCGGGTCGGGGACCGCGCCTACGCGGAGAGCCTACGCTGCCACGCGCATCGCTTCGTCAACGACCGGGACATCGTCTGCAAGGTCCCGCTATCCGGCACCTATGATCACGCCGGAACCGCGAAGTACATAGACGAAGAAGGCATGATCCACGACGAGCACACCGAACAGGACGAATCCGGCGGCCTCCTACGGAGCCTCGCCAGCACGGTCGGTTCCATCGGCGCCATCAGGGCGAAGCTCGTCCGGGGCATCCCGGATGACTACCTCACGGATCACGCGCCCATCTTCTACGCCGTCCACATCTGGAACAACTACGCCCGAAGCTGAAGAATCGGTTGCGGCGCCCGGCCCATCATCTGGCGGGAGCTTCCACCTCCGTCGTTGGAACACTCGATGAGGTTATGAGATTGCGGATCTCGCGCAGTGCCACCGGCAGGGTGGAGAGGTCGAAGGTCCCGCTGGCGTTGATGTCTCTTAGGACTTGCATGGTGCGATCCGCCGGTGCGCGATGTGTGTCTATCCAGGCTTCGATGCGCTCTGGAGCCGGTAGGTCTTCTGGCGTGCCGCGCAGTACCTCGGACGTGAGCGTGGCCTGCTGGTTGTAGAGGTCGTCGCGCAAGGCTGCCCGCGCGAGCGTCCTCCAGCGGTTATCGCGGGGTAAATTCTCGATGTGGCCGCGCAGCCAGTGGAGCTCGAGGCGGTCGCCCAGGGTGAAGTAGACGGATGCCGCCGCTTCTACGGACGTACCCGTGGCGGAGGCGACGTCCACGATGTCGAGCGCGGAGAACATGGCGTCCAGGGTGGCTATCCGCCGCGCCAACTCGGGCGGCACGCTCGCCTCTTCGAGTTGCCTGGCCGTCTCCTCCAGCGCCTCGCGGTCGCCGTCCAGCAGGAGGTTCGGGATGCGCCCGGCCAGGTCTGCCGCTCCTTCGGAGAAGCACGATATGGTCGCGGCGATGTCCAGTGGAGGACGGCGGTTGCGCAGGAGCCAGCGCGACGCGCGCTCGACCAGCCTGCGTCCGGTCAGGACCATGCGCGTCTGCACCCCGGTCTCGACCACGTTGTCCAGGGCTTCTATTTGCGCCCACACGTCCCTCATGCCGAAGATTTCACGCGCCGCGATGTATGCCCGGACGATGTCAGGGGCCGTTGCTCCGGTCTCCTCTTGCAGCCGGAAGACGAACGTCGTGCCGGCGCGGTTCACCACCTCGTTGGCGAGGTGGGTGGCGGAGATCTCCCGCCGCAACCGGTGCCCTTTCATCTGCTCCCGGAACCGCTCCCGCAACGGCGCCGGGAAGTACCGCTCCAGCTCATCCGAGAGATAATCGTCCTCCGGCAGGTCCGAGCCTAGCAACGCCCCGTAGAGCGTTATCTTGGTATAAGAGAGCAAGATGGCGAACTCGGGGGACGTGAGCCCAAGCCCCCTCGACTTGCGCTCCGCAAGCTCCTCGTCGTCCGGCAGGAACTCCAGGTCCCGGTCGAGGCTGCCCGAATGCTCCAGGGAGCGGATGTAGCGGGCGTGTACGTCGGCCATCGAGGCCGCCTGGGCCACGGAGTTGCTCAGGGCCTGGGTCTGCAAGTAGTTGTCCCGCAACACGAGATGGCCCACCTCGTCCGTCATCTCCGCCAGAAGCTCGTTGCGCTGCTTCCCCGTCATGTCGCCGTTCTCCACAATGGCGTCGAGCAGCACCTTGATGTTCACCTCGTGGTCGGAGCAGTCCACGCCGGCGGAGTTGTCCACGGCGTCCATGTTGACGCGGCCCCCGTTCAGGGCGAACTCGATGCGGCCTTGCTGCGTGAGGCCGAGGTTGCCGCCCTCCCCGATCACCCGGCATCGCAAGTCCTTCCCATCTACCCGCAAGGCGTCGTTTGCCCTGTCCCCGACCTCGGGGTTCGTCTCGACCGATGCCTTCACGTAGGTCCCGATGCCGCCATTCCAGAGGAGGTCAACCGGAGCTCTCAGGATGGCGCTCATCAGCTCGTTCGGCGCCAGGCGGGAGGCGTCCACGCCCAACATCTCCCTGACCTCGGGGGAAATATCTATGGACTTGGCAGCCCTCGGGAAGACGCCGCCGCCCTCGGAGATGAGGTTGTCGTCGTAGTCGGCCCATGTGGACCTGGACATCTCGAAGAGGCGCTTTCTCTCCTCGAAGCTCTTCTCCGGGTCCGGGTCGGGGTCGAGGAAGATGTGGCGATGGTCGAAGGCGGCGACTAGCTTGATCCGCCGGCTCAGAAGCATCCCGTTGCCGAATACGTCGCCGGACATGTCGCCGACGCCGGCGACGGTGAACTCGTCTTCGTCAATATCCGTGCCGAGCTCGCGGAAGTGGCGTTTGACCGACTCCCACGCGCCTTTCGCGGTAATACCCATCCCCTTGTGGTCGTAGCCGGTCTCTCCGCCGGAGGCGAAGGCGTCGCCGAGCCAGAAGCCGTAGTCCTTCGAGATGCCGTTGGCGATGTCGGAGAAGGTCGCGGTCCCCTTGTCCGCCGCCGCCACCAGGTACGGGTCGTCCTCGTCGTAGCGCACGGTGTTCGGGGGAGGCACGATGCCGTCTTCGACGATGTTGTCCGTCAGGTCGAGCATGCCCCGGATGAGGGTTTTGTAGCAGGCTATGCCCTCCTGCATGAACGCTTCGCGCCCGCCGTCGGCCGGGGGATGCTTCACGACGAAGCCGCCCTTTGCGCCGACCGGCACTATCACGGCGTTCTTCACCGTCTGGGCCTTCATGAGGCCGAGTATCTCGGTTCGGAAGTCCTCGCGTCGGTCGGACCAGCGGATGCCGCCGCGGGCGACCTCTCCACCTCGCAAATGCACGCCCTCCATGCGCGGCGAGTACACGAAGACCTCGAACTTCGGACGCGGGAGCGGAAGCTCGGGGATCCTCTCCGGATCGAGCTTGAACGAGAGGTACGGCTTCGGTTCGCCGTCCTCGGTCTGGAAGTAGTTCGTCCTCACGGTAGCCTGGATCGCTCCCAGAAACCGTCGCATGATGCGGTCCTCGTCGAGGCTGGTGACCTCGTCGAGGGATTCTTCTATTTGCGTGGTCAGCCGCTCGGCTTTCTGGAGGGCCTGCGCCTGGCTGTTCGGGTCGAAGCGGGTCTGGAATAGCTCGACGAGGAGGCGGGCGATGCGTGGGTTCGCGGTCAGGGTGTCTTCCATGTAGTCCTGGGAGAAGGTGGTCCCGGTCTGGCGCAGGTACTTCGCGTAGGCGCGCAGGATCGAGACCTCGCGCCACGCCAGCCGCGCTCCGAGGATGAGCCGGTTGAA
>JBPCLT010000212.1:0-9590 GCA_051003015.1 Rubrobacteraceae bacterium
CTTCCGCCTTGCTCCTGACGAAGCTCGCGGAGCCCACGGAGCCTGCCGCTGTCACGCTGCCCGCCGGGTTCACCGACGGGCTCGTCGCCAGCGTGGCGTCTCCGACCGCGCTGGCCTTCACCCCGGACGTCCGCATGCTCATCACCACCCAGACGAGACGATTGCTCATCTACCAGAACGGAACCTTGCGCGGGACGGCCCTGGATATCAGCAGCCGGGTCTGCTCCAACTCCGAGCGCGGCCTTCTTGGCATCGCCGTTGACCCCGATTTTGCTTCCAACCAGTACATCTACGTCTACTACACCTACAAGAAACATGGTGTGTGCGAACAGAACACCTCCATGTCTCCGGTCAACCGGGTGTCGCGCTTCACCATGACAGGCGATACGGCGGGCGGCGAGCAGGTCCTCGTAGACAACATTCCTTCGCCTAACGGCAACCACAACGCGGGCGACGTGCATTTTGGCAAGGACGGCTACCTTTACATAAGCGTCGGCGACGGCGGCTGCGACTACGCGGGCAACTCCGGCTGCGCCGGCGAGAACGACGCTTCCCGCGACAAGCACGTCCTGGTGGGCAAGGTGCTCCGGATCACGCGCAACGGCGGCATCCCCGAGACCAACCCCTACGCGGCCACAGGCGGCGTCTGCGCGGCGGCGGGCCGTACCACGAATGGAACGCAGTGCAAAGAGACCTTCGCCAGCGGTCTGAGGAACCCTTTCCGCATGGCCTTTGATCCCGACACCACCGACGCCACCGACGCCACCGGCACGAGCTTCTTCATCAACGACGTAGGCCAGAACGCCTGGGAGGAGATCGACCGCGGCGCCTCCGGGGTTGACTACGGCTGGAACGTACGCGAGGGCTTCTGCGCGAACGGTTCGACGAGGAACTGTCGTGCCACGCCGGAGGCCGTGGTCAACGGTATAACCGATCCCATACACGCCTACAGCCACTCCACCGGTTGCTCCTCCGTCACCGGCGGCGCGTTCGTCCCGGACGCTTCGAATTGGCCCGCCCAGTACGATGGTTCTTACCTCTACGGAGACTACGTGTGTGGCAGGATGTTCAATCTTACGCCCCGAAGCGGTGGCGGCTTCGACAGGACCACGTTCCTGAGCGGGCTGGGGAGGGGTGGCCCGACGACCATGACCTTCGGCCCCTACGGAGGAAACCAGGCGCTCTACTACACGACGTACACGGGTGGGGGCGAGGTGCGCCGCATCGCCTACGCTGACGGTAACCGCGTCCCGACGGCCATCATCGAGGGCGAGCAGCTCTGGGACGAGACCTTGAAGGTAGAATTCGACGGCTCCAGCAGCAGCGACCCGGACGACGACACGCCCCTGACATACATCTGGGACTTTGGCGACGGGACCACCCCTGAAACCATCACTGACTCGGCCACGAGTCACACCTACGCCAGATCCGGCAAGCGCATCGCCACGCTCCAGGTCCGCGACAGCCGTGGCGCGCTCTCCGACCCGTACACGGTCGAGGTATTCCCCGGCAACACACCGCCCGTGCCGGCGGTAACTGCTCCGGGTGCGGATTATCGGTTCAGGGTGGGGAGCCAGGTCGGGCTCTCCGGCGCGGCCACCGATCCTGAGGACAGCACGGTTCAGGGCACCTCCCTGAAGTGGGAAGTCCTTCGCCACCATAACGCCAGCCATGCGCATCCATACGACTCGGGTATCGGCGGTCGAATCAATGTTACGGCGCCTCCGCCGGAGGACCTGTCCTCGACCGGGGTCGGAAACAATCTGGAGGCAAAGCTCACCGCGACAGACTCCGAGGGACTGCGGAAAACAGTATCGCGCAGGCTGGAACCCCGGCGGGTGAACGTGACGTTCAGGACCGCCCCGGTTCGGCTCGGCCTCATCGTGAACGGGACGCGGTTCCGCGCGCCGCGCACCCTCCTCTCGTGGCACGGATACGGGTTGCGCGTCGAGGCGCCGCGCCGGGCGAAGAGCGTGTCGGGACGGAGGTGGGCCTTCAAGTCCTGGTCTGACGGACGGAGCCGGCAGCATGTGATCCTAACCCCCGCCTTCGGCGCCACCTATACAGCCAGGTACAAACGGCTACCCCGCTAGCCACGCTCCGAGCCGCTCACGCGGCGTGTTAAGCTAGCCGCATGGATAACAGGCACATCAACCTGGAATGGCGGCCGGAGCTGGAGCGTCCCGTCCTCGTTGCCGGCTTTACCGGCTGGAACGACGCGGCGGAGGCGGCGAGCGTCGCGGTCGGGGCGATGGCGGACTCGTGGGAGGCCAAACAGTTCGGGAGTTTCGACCCGGAAGAGTTCTTCGACTTTCAGGCCACGCGCCCACAGGTCCGGCTGGTGGACGGCGTCACGCGGACGATAGATTGGCCGGAGAACGCACTCTCCGCCGCCGCGTCGGATGAGACCGGAGGACGAGGCATGGTCCTGCTCTCCGGCCCGGAACCAAACCTCCGATGGCGTTCGTTCTGCGCGTCGGTGGTGGAGCTGGCGCGCGAGCTCGAGGTGGAGCTCGTGGTCACGATGGGCGCCCTGCTGGCGGACGTGCCGCACAGTCGTCCGGTCATGGTCTCGGCAAATGCCCAGGACCCGGCGCTGGTCGAGGGGCTGGACCTTGCGGCGTCGCGCTACGAAGGTCCGACGGGCATAACCGGCGTCCTTCACGGCGTCTGCGCCGAGCAGGGCCTGCCTTCGGTCAGCTTCTGGGCCTCGGTGCCGCACTACCTGCCGTCCGTGCCATCTGCCCCTGCCGCGCTGTCCCTCTTGGAGAGCTTCTCGAACCTGATGCGAGTGGGGGTGGATACCTCGCAGCTCGAACACTCCGCCGAGAGCTACCAGGAGCAAGTGTCCGCCGCCGTCTCCCAAGACTCGGATCTCGCAGGCTACGTCCAGATGCTCGAAGAACGCTTCGACTCCCAGGCCGGGGACCCCAGGAACCTCCCCACCGGCGACGACCTCGCCGAAGAACTGGAGGACTTCCTCCGCGATCAGCGGCGCGAAGAAGAGTAGCCATCAGCTTTCAGCCATCAGCTTTCAGCCGTCAGCAGCAAGCGAGGTAGCGTGACGGCCCGTTGGGAGGAGCATCGTCAGAAGCGGTGGTTGCGTTCGCTGGAGAGGATGCTATCTCCAACCGGAAAAGCTGACCGCTGATGGCTGACTGCTATTAAACCAGCGCCAGCACGAAGGCGATCACGCTGACGGCGCCCAAGATTCCCTGTGTCACAGCGGAGACGGCGTAGCCGACCAACACGCCGCCTGCGGCCCGCGAGGCGCGTTGCCAGTCCCAGCGTGCGGGCTCGCCGCCCTCACCGGCCGGTTCGCGCTGGCGCCTGAGGTATTCGCCGAGGAAGACGCCGCCGATGGTCCCGAGGATGAGGCCGAAGAGCGCGCCGATCCCGAAGACGAGCGCGCCCGCCAGCGTCCCCACGATGCCGCCAACCGCGCCGCCGACCGTGCCCCAGTTGCTGGCGCCGAACCTGCGCGCCCCGTAGGTGGTCGCGATGAAGTCAGCGGCGAAGGCTATCGCCGCGAAGATGCCTAGCAGCAGTATGACCGGCCATCCAACTGAAGCGAAGTCCGTGAGTATGGCGTAGACGAGGGCGGAGAGGAAGATCAGGGGCACCCCAGGAAGTCCCGGCAACACGCTCCCGAGCAACCCGAGACCCATCGCCGCGAACGTAACGATGAGCAAAATGGTCTCGTATTCCACGGCTACGAGATGACCGGCAGCGTCTTCTTGCCGGGCTTCTTAAGCGCGGCGTTCAGGCTGCCGGAGCGGTATCCGGCGAGGTCGAGGGCGACGTAGAGGAAGCCGGCGTCCAGAAGTTCGGCGGCGATCTCATCCCGCTCGGCGAACGCGCGTTCCATCTCCTGAGGGCCGACCTCCAGGCGGGCCGTATCGTCGTGGTGGCGCACCCGAACCTGCCTGAAACCTCTCGTTCGCATGAACTCCTCGGCGCGGGCGACTTGCGCGAGCTTCTCAGGGGTGATCTCCTGCCCATAAGGGAAACGGCTCGATAGACACGCCAACGCCGGCTTGTCCCAGCTCGGCAGCCCCAGATGCTTCGCCATCTCTCTGACTTCCGCCTTCCCGGCGCCCGCGAGGCTCAAGGGCGAGACCACCCCGATCTCCCCCGCCGCCTTCCGGCCCGGACGATGGTCGCCCTCGTCATCGGCGTTCGCCCCATCAACGACGCAACCGAAACCGCGCTCCGCCGCCAGCCTCGCCAGGTCCGAATACAGCGTGCTCTTGCAGAAGTAACAGCGGTTCGTCGGGTTGCTGGCGTAGTTCGGGTCGTCGAGTTCCCGGGTGTTTACAACGAGATGCTCCACGCCCAGAGACTCGGCGAAATCGCTCGCCAGGTCAAGCTCCGACGGGAGGTACGTCTCGTTGTTCGAGGTGACGGCGAGGACTTTTTCTTTGGGGAACGCCCTCGCGGCGACGGCCAGCGCGAGCGAGGAATCCACGCCGCCGGAGAACGCGACAAGCGCGCTCCCGTGGGGCGCGAGAATATCTTCCAGGTCCTTCAGACGCTCTTCGATGTGGCTCATGTCAAACCTTTCCAGGGCTCTCGCTCCTCAGCCACGCGGCGACTTCCGCAGCGTTGGCGTCGGGCGGGAATACCGGGTAAAAGACCTTCTTTATCGTTCTGTCCTCGATCACGAGCGTCAGACGCTTGATCAGTGTCATGCCCTCGACCTCGAAGGCCGGCAGGTCCAGCGCCTTCGCAAACGCCAGTCCCTCGTCGCTCAGAAGCTCATAAGGTAGATGCAGCCGCTCGACCACTTCCCGCTGGTACTCCGTGCTCTGCGTACTGACGCCAAAGACGCGAGCCCCGAGAGCTTGAATTTCGTCGTGATGGTCTCTGAAAGCGCACGATTGAGGTGTACACCCTCTCGCGCCGGGAATGTCGTCCCAGTTCTCCGGCAACTCCAGATCCGGCCTCCCCGTCATTGGATAACAGTACACGACGGATGTCCCCGTCATCTTCGAGAGGTCCACGGTCTCGCCGGATGTGGACGTGAGGGGCACGGATGGCAGAGTCATCCCCGGCAGATGGTCGGAGGCTCCGTCGTCGGTGGGCATGGGGAGGTTGTCCGGCAGGCTTTGCAGGTTGCGTGCTTCGTGCATGACCTTACGCTCCTTCCAGCGCGACCGCCACGTTGTGGCCGCCGACGCCGAGGTTGGCACACAGGGCGGCATCCAGGTCCGGGGCGTCGCGCGGCTCGTCCACGACGTAGTCGAGATCCGCGCATCCATCGGCTACCTTTGTGAGGTTGCGCATTGGGGGGATGGTCTTCTCCTTCAGGGCCAGGGCGCAGATGGCGGTCTCTATGGCGCCGGTCGCGCCCAGGGAGTGGCCGAGGGTGGATTTCGTGGCTGAGACGCGGACGTTCGGGTTGATCCCCGCCATCGCCTGCGACTCCGGGCCGTCTCCGGCCACGGTGCCGGTCCCGTGCGGGTTGATGTAGCCGATGCGGTCTCCCGTAAGGCTGGCGTCCTCAACGGCGAGGCGCATGGCGCGCAGGATGCCCTGTCCTTTCGGGTCGGGGTCGGCAATATTGTAGGCGTCGGTCGTGCGCCCGACGCCGGTGATCTTCGCGTACGGCTCCGCGCCGCGCTTCTCGACGGATTCGGCGCTCTCAAGGATCATCACCGCCGAGCCCTCCCCGATCAGGAACCCGGAGTGGTCCACGTCGTAGGGGCGGCAGGCGCCCTTGGGGTTGTCGTTGTCGCGGCTCATGGCACGCATCGCGATGAAGCCGGCCACGATCACCGGGGTTATAGTGGCCTCGGTGGCGCCGCAGATCACCACGTCCGCGTCGCCGCGCCGGATGAGGTCGTAGCCGAGGGCCATGCTATCCGTGCCGCAGGAGCAGGCCAGAGCCGGCGTGGAGGAAGGCCCCTGCACGCCGAGCTGGATGCCGACGTGGGCCGCGGCGGAGTTCGGCATGATCCTGGTGACGGCGAACGGGTTGACGCGCATCAGACCCTTCGTGTCTATGGTGTGTTGGGTGATCTCCATCGTCGCCACCCCGCCGAGACCGCTGCCGAGTATCAGGCCGACCCGTTCGGGATGCTGATTCAGTTCGTCCCAGGCGCCGGCGTCCTCAAGGGCCAGTTTGGCTGAGGCGAGGCCCATCTGGGCGAAGCGATCCGTGCGGGATGCCGCCTTGCGGTCCATGAAGTCCTTCGGGTCGAAGTCCGAGCACTCGGCTGCTATTCGCACCTCGTATCCGTCAGGGTCGAAGTGCGTGATCTGGCCCGCCCCACTCTCGTTTGCGAGCAACGCCTCCCAGAACCTCTCGCGCCCAACCCCAATGGGGCTGACCACCCCGATCCCCGTTATGTACGCCGCCGGGCGTCCGTTCTCCATCCAACCCCCTGCAAGAAACGCGATCCTCGAACCGTTGTGCGCCAAACAACCGCATCTTAGCATCACCTCCCCATCCTGACTCTCTTCGCAACCTTTTCGGAGTTCTCGCGTAGAGATATCGTAAGAGACAGGGCCGGATTTCTCCCCCCTCCTTCCGGCCCTGTCTCTTCGATATGATTGGATCTCCCGGAAAGAGGTCGTTTATGGTATCCATCGTAACCTGTGGATTCTCCGCTGCAAGGAGTGTGATCCTGCTCTCCGCGATCCTGGCCTCGGCCATACTTGCGGCCGGCTGCGGCGGCGGACAGTCAGAGGGCAGTTCCGGCGAGAGCGTGGCCTCAAGCAATCCTGCCTCCGCGCAACCAGAAGAAACCACGGCGCAGCCGAAGGAAGCTCGTGCCGGCAACGGATCTAAAGAAAGCCAGAAAACGGCGGCCCCCTCCGATAAAGACGCAGAGGCCCGAGCAGGAGACGCCGTTGCTGGGAATGGGGAGGCGCGGGCAGGAGACGCCGTCGCGGGTGACAGCGAAGCGCGAGCGGGAAACGTCGTCGCGGGTGACGGCGGTGGGGACAAAGCCGAAGCGAGAGCCGGGAGCACGTCGCGTACCGGGAAAGTCAGGCTCAGGATCACGGGTACGCAGGACGCCAGGTTCTCCGGGACGTGTACCGTGGACGGAGAGGAGGAGGACATCAGCGGCCGGACGCCGGAAAGGGTTGCATACCGGCTGAACGGCAAGAAGCTAGAGTGCAATATCCGGCTTCGTGGCCCTGGCGAGCTGGAAGTCGCCCTGATCGGTGGCGGTACCCGCGCCGTTCAAGCCGTCAACTCCGGCCAGGGCGCCGTGGACCTCACCTACTCGGCCTCCGGCGTCTCCGTGACCTCCAGATAGCCGGACGGCGCCCGTTCCACGGGAGAAGTGGGGAAACCTCGCCATTAATTCGGGTCAGATCGACAAACGGACCCGCCACGAACGCCGTGGCCCTATTCTCACAGCCTTTATGTCTGGATGTATGGACCGACCAAACTTGGCGGATGTCGAGTCCGTGCTATAGTCCCGTCCTCGCTTGCGCGTGGCGGAGCCAGTTAGTGCTCGGCTAATGTGCTCCGCGTGCTCACCGATCTGCACGCCATCGTCTTCACGCCGGAGGCCGGGAGCCCTTGCGGGGCCACGATGATGGTAACGGGGCTATCCCTGCTGTGAATCGCCATGGTCGACGACGACCTGGTAGAGGGCCTTCGGTTCGCGGAGATCTGCGCTTCGGTGTCGTCGGCCGGAGCACGCGGGCGGTCTCGAAAACTCCGGGCTCGCCGCGACGGCTTCCCATGCCTGTCGGCTGTCCCAGTAGTGGGCGACGTTGACGATCCGGAAGCGCGTGTGAGAGGAGAGGGCACGGTGCGGCCGCGAGTCGCGGAAAGACTGGCGCAGTGCTCATGATCTTCGCCCGTTCGCACCACCGCGCGATGAACGTGTCGCTCCGCTCCACGGGCACCTTGAAGACGTTGATGAACGTGACCGGGTCACCCCCTACCGGCTTGATGTCTTCACTCACGGACGACATGCTGCTACCTCCAGCCAACTTGAGGTCTGCCATCGGGTGGTCCTTCCCGGCGCCGCCCAGTGCTGCTCAGCCGGGGACCGAGCCCGCCACCTGCCTGGTGGTGACATTGAGGCGGTTCCAGACGTCGGTCAAGGCGGCAAGCGCCGGCTCGTCGTAGTGCCGGGCGGGCCTCGTCCGGTACACCTGGTCCGTAGTCGGCAAGCCGGGACTGCCCCTGCACGGTCGGCTGCCCCGACACCTCAGGACGAGGGGTTGAGCCACTCCTCAAACGTAGGACCGGCGAGGGTGGCACCCGGATCGGGCAGGGGGGCACCACTCTCATAAAGGTCGCGGTCCGGGTCGGACGGGCCGCTCCCTACCCTGGTCCGGGCTTCTTCGTCGAGACCGATGGAAAACTCCGGTTGTCGCGCCCTTTCTATTCGCCTGAACCGGTCCTCCTCGTCCCTATGCCCGGCTCCGGGCGAGTGCCTCCGCTTTCTCGGCGATGCGTCGCCCCTGTTGGCGCGCCGCGGCGCGCTCTTCCTCGGTCGTCTCCCCGGTGCTGCTCGCGCCGTAGGGGTTTCCGGCGGTGAAGATCGCCTCGTCCGTGTATCCGAGCGGCACAATAATCGCGCCCCAGTGCGCGAACACGTTGAACAGGCTCGCGATAGTGGTCTCCTGCCCACCGTGCAACGTCGAGGCGCTGGTGAAGACCCCTACCACTCTGTCTGCCAGCTTGCCCTGGAACCACAGCCCGCCCGTGGTGTCCATGAACTGCTTGAGCTGCGCCGAGACGTTCCCGAAGCGCGTCGGCGTCCCGAAGACGTAGGCGTCCCACTCGAGGTCCTCGAGCTGGGCCTCCGGCACGTCCTCGGTCATCAGAGCGTGGTCGGACCATCCCTGGTTGCTCTTGATGGCCTCCTCCGGCGCCAACTCGCGCACCTTGCGGAACCTGACCTCGGCCCCGGCCTCCTTCGCGCCCTCCTCGACGGCCTGCGCCAGCTTGTAGACGTTGCCCGTCGCGCTGTAGTAGACCACCGCTACCTTCGCCATCGCTATTGCTCCCACCTTTCTATCGGGTCGTGTACGCCGGCTTTCCGGCCATTGGCTCACGGGAGATTGTCGATCGTTTTGGCTAACGCTCCGCTGCCCGGTTCTCCGTCGCTACTGGGCGTCGTGGAAGATGATGCCGGGGGCGTTCTTGTTTTCGGACGCTCACGCCGGCCGGAGATCTCTCTCGATCACTTGCTCCACCCAGTCGCCGCTGATCTGCTTGGTGGCGGCATTGACGCGGTTAAAGGCATTGATCGTCGCGATCGAGATCACGAGCGCGGCGAGCTGGGGCTCGCTGTAGTGGCGTGCGGCCTCCTCCCAGACCTCTTCCGGGACCGGGTCGGGGCGATCCGCGAGCCGGGTCGCGGCTTCGGTCAGCGCCAGCGCGGCGCGCTCAGCATCGGTGAAGTACGGCGCTTCGCGCCACGTGGCGATGGTGAAGATCCGCTCGTCCGGCTCGCCGGCGTGCTTGAGCTCGCGCGTGTGCATGTCTAGGCACACGCCGCAGCCGTTGATCTGGCTTGCGCGCACCTCGATGAGATAGCGGGTGGTCTCGGGGATCCCGGCGTCGCCGACCGACGCGCGGAGTTTCAGCAGCGCCTCAAGGGCACCGGGAAAGG
>JBPCLT010000213.1:0-10287 GCA_051003015.1 Rubrobacteraceae bacterium
GCGAGACGTGGGCCGACACCTACCGCGGCATCGTCCCGGAAAGCGTGCAGGCGGAGTTCATGCGCCGGGCGTACTCGGAGGAGTCGCTGGCGCGGCGGATGGATGAAGGGGTCTTCCTGGTGGCGGATCTGAATGAGGAGGTCGTGGGGTTCGCGGACTTCTATTCGGATTCCGGGGAGGCGCGGCTGGGCGCGATCTACGTCCTTCCGAACGAACAGGGGCGCGGCGCCGGGACGCGGTTGCTGGAGGCGGGAGCCTCGCGTTTCCCGGCGGATATGAGGATCACGCTTCGGGTCGAGCGGGACAACCTCTCTGCCCGGCGCTTCTACGAGGCCCACGGCTTCAGGGAGACCGGCGAGTTCACGGAGGACTTCTCGGCCACGAACTGCGCGAGGTCGAGATGGTGCGCAAGCCACCGGACACCTCGGGCTAACGAGCGCTCCACGGAACGCGCGTCTTGTGACGCGAGCCGGAGGATGATAGCTTTCGCATCATGGGCGACACGTTGGCATAGGTTCCACGCTGGAACGAGAGTCCGCAGACCCTACCCAGCCCATTCCACGGGCGCTATCTCGAGGAGCAAGACCATGCCGGAAGCCAGATCTCCTTTCCAACGTTCCGGATCACGGACCTCCCCCGACCCCATGCTTTGCCGGGAAGAACTGCGCGGGCGCGTGGCCCTCGTCACCGGCGTCGGGCGGCATCGGGGGATAGGGTCGGCGATCTGCCGCGCTCTCGCTGCTCGCGGCGCCGATATCGTCCTCTCTTACTGGAAAGCCTACGACCGCGAGATGCCGTGGACGACGGACGAAGAAGAGCCTGAGACGCTCGTCGAAGAACTGCGCGCCACGGGCGTCCGGGCTGAGGCCATCGAAGTGGACCTCTCATTGCCGGAGTCTCCGGAGCGCCTCCTCGACACGGCGGAAGACAGGCTCGGACGGCCCTCCATCCTCGTGAACACCGCCGCCCACTCTGAGCGTGACGGCTACGAGGCGCTGGACGCGGAAACCCTCGACGCCCATTACGCCGTCAACTTGCGGGCGATGGCGCTGCTCTCCGTCCTCTTCGCCCGGCGCTTCGAGCCTGGCTCGGGAGGCAGGATCATCAACTTCACCTCCGGGCAGTCGCTTGGTCCCATGGCCGGAGAGCTGGCGTACGCCGCATCCAAAGGCGCCATCGAGGCGTTCACCCGCACCCTCGCAGCGGAGGTCGGGTACAAGGGCATCACGGTAAACGCCGTCAACCCCGGTCCTACGGACACTGGCTGGATGTCCGAAGATGTGAAGAGGGAAATCCTGCCGAAGTTCCCGTCTGGACGCCTCGGTCAGCCAGAGGATGCGGCGAAGCTCGTGGCGTTCCTGGCGAGTGATGAGGCAGCCTGGATTACGGGCCAGATCATCAACTCCGAGGGCGGGTTTTTGCGCGAGTAGCGATTCGGGGGTCGAGGGCCGAGTCTTCTCGATCCCCGAAAGCGTGGGTTATCATTGCGCGATGGAACCCGCCGGAAGCCTCCTGAAGCTCCTGCAACGCCGCCGGACGAGGACGCTCTTCGAAGAGGACACGGAACCCGAAGCACCCGTGCGTGGCCCGCTCTTCCCGCGCCCCGTCCTCCGCGTCCTGCTGGTGGTCTTCGGTGTCTCGCTCGTGCTCGCCGTGGACTGGTTCGGACTTCTTCTTCTGAACTCTCAGGGCGTCGTCGCTCGGATGGGTCCCGTGAACGCACTCCGGGTCACGGCCGTTTTGATGGGCGGCGTGGCCGTGACCTCGGCATTGTTCATGGCCCACTACCGCCGCGTCTACTCCTACATCTCCGAGGAGAATGTGTTCTTTGCCATCACGTTCTCTCTCTCCTTCCTGCTCGGCGCGCCCTGCGCCCTCGTAGGTATCTTTGCATAGCGGCCAAATTACAGCGGTCAGAAACGATGCGGAGTTGGGATATCATGATGGCCCAGAAGCGCCGGAGGAGTACGTTGAGGAGTTCCGCCAGCAGATCAGTCAGACCATCAAGGTCGTTCCCGGAGCTATGACCCGCGTGGTCGCGCCCGACAGCAAGCTCGTCAACATCTAAAGTGGCGGCAAGATGAAGGATACCTGGGTCCTGCGGTAGGAGCGTCGCCTCCCGGCCGGCGCTGAGGAGAAGGGAGAGAGCATGATCCCATTCGTCCTGACCCTGTGGCGGTTCGTCCGCGCGGTGGGCCGGTCTATGAAGGACCCTGATTTCCAGGCCCTGTTCTTCCTCGTGGTCCTAACTCTCCTGTCGGGGACCGTGTTCTACAGCGGGGTGGAGGGGTGGAGCCTGCTCGACTCTTTCTATTTCAGCGTCGTCACGCTCACCACCGTGGGTTACGGTGACCTCGCTCCATCCACGCCGTTGAGCAAGGTCTTCACCATCATCTACTTGTTCGTCGGGATCGGCCTGATCCTGGGTTTCATTGACGCCGTCTCGAAACGCACGATGGAGATTCGAGGCGAGAAACGCCGCCGGGACCAAGAACCGCGCCGCGAGGAGCGTGACCAGGACTCCGAAACGTAGGCGAACTCAGCCGTCCGCCAGACTTCTTGGTTGTCTTTGGCGGCGTGGCTAGAACGAGTAGCCGAAGGTCTCGATGTCTTGCCGGAAACGCTCTCCGGCGAGGTCTCTGAGCCTCGCGTCGTAGAAGTCGGAATACGGTTGCTTCTCCCTGTCTCTGGAGCGCAGGCGGTGCGGAAGCTCGAGGTCTGGGGCGCCGATCCTCTCCGCCACGTGGGAGAAGTCCGGCGCGAGGTTCTCGAATCGTCCCACGAAGTCGGCCAGAACCTCACCGTCATTTCGGGGACACACTACGAGGTGCTGAGAGCGGAAGTGGGGGTTGGCGGCTTCGTCGGGGGTGGCGCACACGGCCTCGACGTACTCCGCGAACGGCATCCCCCTGTAGAATCTGCCATTCACGCCGGGCGGGTTCAGGTCAGGGCCGGTGTAAGTCCCTTCCGTCCCGGCCACCTTCTGGAAATACAGCGACACGAGCCGGTCCCACGGGTTGCGGACGAAAGCGAACTTGAAATAGTCCCGGTATTCTCCCTCGTCCAACCGCCGGACGAAGCGCGCCCGGCGGACCTGATGATCCGAGCCGTCGAAGAGCTCGTGGATCTTTACGATCCGGGAGCCATCTTGTAGCGTCTTCTCGTGCGGAGACACATCTACGTCGAAGAGCGGCAATAGAGCGGTCTTTATGCTCGAACAGGCGACTTTCTGCACGACGAAGTAAACGAAGCGGCGCTCGCTGGAGACTATGTACAGGGGCTGGGGCTTCAGTCGTGGTTTCGTCTCTGGCACGCGCCAATCCTAGCGCGGAAGCCGCCGGAGCGCCAGGTCACAAGCCCCGCCTCCTTGTTACCGGAACTCGGGGACGGGGTGGTCGAAGCGGCAGCCGGCTTCCCACTCGGATCTCTGATTTCCATGGGCGGGGAAGCCCCCGGCGTCCTTTATCAGCCGGGCCAGGTGCATGAGGTTCCAGGTCATGAAGGTGGTGTTCCGGTTCGTGAAGTCGTTCTCGGGGCCTCCGGAGCCGGGGTCCAGGTAAGAGGGACCGGGACCGGCCTCCCCGATCCAACCGGCGTCCGCCTGCGGTGGGATCGCGTAGCCCAGGTGTTGCAGCGAGTAGAGGATGTTCATCGAGCAGTGCTTGACCCCGTCCTCGTTGCCGGTTATGAGACATCCGCCCACGCGCCCGTAGTAGGCGTACTGTCCGGCTTCGTTGAGATCGCTGGAGGTAGCATAGAGACGCTCGATGACCTTGGTGCAGACGGATGACTTCTCACCGAGCCAGATCGGGGAGCTGATGACCAGGATGTCGGCCCTCTTGACCTTCTCGTAGATCTCCGGCCAGTCGTCCTTCTCCCACCCGTGTCCTTTCATGTCAGGCCAGACACCGTAGGCGATGTCGTGATCCACGGGACGCAGCTCATCGGCCGAGACCCCATTCTTCTCCATGATCGCGCGCGAAATCCTGACGAGCCCCTCCGTGTGGGACATCTCCGGCGAACGCTTGAGTGTGCAGTTCAGAAACAGCGCCCTGAGACCGGAAAAGTCCCAGAGGTTGGATCCACGCATCTCCGGCCGTCCTGTATCGGCATCCACTCAGACTCCTCGCTTTCCCTCGCCACTCCAGCGCCGGCATTATATAGGGAGCGTTCGTGCCTGAGAGCTACCCGCGAAGACCGTGGCGGCGATGCCATTCCTCAAGAGATTCTTCCGGGTATTCCGGGAAGTGCTTCTCGTCGCTGTCGTCGGGGATCTCGCACCACGGGGCTGCGTAGTTCAGCATCAGGCGCACACGCTCCGGCGGCTTCGGGAGCGGGGTGTCTATCGCCGAGGCGAAAGGATGGACGAGGTCCGGCCACATCGGGTTGAAGAGCCACAGGAAACTCCCGCAATGCTTGCAGAAGTTGCGCTCCGACTCGCCGCGGTCCTGAGCTTTCACGGCGTAGACGAAGAGGTTCTCCGCGCCCTCTACTTCCAGCGTTTCCGCATCGGCTCCGAGGTTGATGACGTAGCCGCCTCCGCCTGCCGTCTTGCGGCAGATGGAGCAGTAACACGCCTGGTACGGGCAAGGCGTCGAAGACTCGACCCGGAAGCGCACCGATCCGCAGTGACAAGATCCTTCGAGCAGCATGGTTCCGGTTCGGCCTCCTCCCGAGTTACGCGTCCTGTCCCCAGGGGTTTGCGACCCTCACACCTGTCCCTTCGAAGTCAGCTTCATTGCGTGTCGCCAGAGTGCAGTCATGGTGTATGGCGAGCGCGGCGATGATCGAGTCCATGGCAGGCAAAGGCATGCCGACACGCTCCAGCCGCCCCATCATAGCGCCCCATGCCAGCATCGCACCCACGTCGAAGATCAGTATGCGCCCGTCAAAGCGGACGAGCAGGTCGCCTTCGAGCCACTCGCGCAGATCTCTTTTACGACGGGAATCGGGTAGTTTCTCGACACCTTTTTGCAACTCGCCAACGGTAACGACGCTCAGATAGACACCATGCGGGTCGAGATCGTCTACCCACTGCACGACGCGCGGGTCGGGCTCCCTTGCGATGAGCTCCGAAACGACGTTGGTATCCAGCAGGTGCCTCATAGCGGGGCGTCATCACGAGCCGGGCTTCTGTCTCGCTCCAGCTCCAACTCGACGCCCGCCAGAGGAGACTCACGAAAGAAGTCGGAGAGCTTCCGCCGATCCAGCACCATCCTCCGGTAGTCCTTGTACCCGAGGACGACAGCCGTCTCCACACCTCGCCTGGTGATAACCTGCGGCCCACGCTCGAGGGCCTCCTCGACCACCTCGCTGAACCTGTTTTTCGCTTCCTGCAACTGCCACGCACGAGCCATATGCTACTCCTGTCTAGTCTGGCTAGATTATACAGGAAGGCTCTCGGCGGTCGCCGAGTGGCACGCCTGGCACAGGTATGGCGTCGAAGGTTCAACGAGGAACTTCACCGATCCGCGGTGACAAGATCCTTCGGTCCCCTAGCTCCGGTCGTCCAGTCCCTGGTGGAAGGCGTTCCAGGCAAGGGTGGCGCACTTGATGCGGGATGGGTATTGGATCACGCCCTTCAAAGCCGCCAGGTCATCCATCTCTGGGAACTCCGTCTCGCCGACCATCATGGATTTGAAGCCTTTGATCTCCTTCTCCGCCTCCTCGCGGCTCTTGCCCATCAGCCGTTCCGTCATCATCGAGGCCGATGCCTGGGATATGGCGCACCCGCGCCCCCCGAACTTCACGTCGGCGACCCGTTCCCCATCGAAGAAAGCGTAGACCGTTACCTCGTCGCCGCACAGGGGGTTGAGGAGATGCTCCTCGATGTCGGCGTTCTCGATCTCACCCCGGTTCCTGGGACGCTGATAATGGTCCATGATGATCTGCGTGTAAAGCTCGCGCATCATGCGAAAGCCCCGAAGAACTCGCGGGCGCGCACCAGAGCCTCGACCAGCGCGTCCGCCTCTTCCTCCGTGTTGTACAGGTAGAAGCTCGCGCGGGCGGTGGCCGCGACGCCGAGGCGACGCATCAGGGGCTGGCAGCAGTGGTGACCGCTTCGTATAGCCACGCCCTCCTCGTCCAGAAGCTGCGACAGGTCGTGCGGATGCACGTCCGGCAACGAGAAGGAGACGAGACCCGCGCGGTCCTCCTCGGGGCCGTAGAGGACTATGCCTTCGATCTCCGAGAGCCGCCTGTGAGCATACGCTCCAAGCCGTCGCTCATGCTCCCGGACGTTCTCCATGCCGAGTTCGTCCAGGTAATCCACGGCGGCGCCGAGGCCGATGGCGCACTCGATGTTCATGGTGCCGGCCTCGAACTTGTAGGGCAGGTCGTTCCACGTGGAACGTTCGAGGTGGACCTCCCGGATCATCTCCCCACCACCCAGGAACGGTTCCATCTCCTCCAGGATTTCGGTCCTGCCCCACAGAATCCCCGCGCCCGTCGGGCCGAGCATCTTGTGCCCGCTCGCGGCGAAGAAGTCGCACCCCAAAGCCTGCACGTCAACCGGCATGTGAGGCGCGCTCTGCGCCCCGTCCACGAGCATCAGCGCGCCGTTCTCGTGAGCCAGCTTCGCTAGTTCCTCGACCGGATTGATGGTGGCGAGCACGTTCGAGGCGTGGGTGCAGGCGACTAGTTTTGTCTTTGAGCGGATCAGATGCCGCGCCTCCTCCATGTCCAGCGTCCCATCTTCGAGGATCGGGATGAAGCGCAGCCTCGCGCCGGTGTCCCGCGCCGCGAGTTGCCAGGGAACGAGGTTCGAGTGGTGCTCCGTCTCGGTCAGGACTACCTCATCGCCATCACACAGGTTCTTCCGTCCCCAGGCGTGGGCGACGAGGTTTATGGACTCGGTGGTGCCGCGCGTGAAGATCAGGCCGGCGGGGTCCGGCGCACTGATAAAATGGGCCACCTTCTCCCGCGCTTCTTCGTAGGCAGCCGTCGCCTCCTCCGCGAGACGGTGCGCGCCACGGTGGATGTTCGCGTTGTGCTTCTCGTAGTATTCAGTGAGTGTCTGGATGACCTGGCACGGTTTCTGAGAGGTCGCGGCGTTGTCCAGGTAGACGAGCGGCTTGCTATGTACCTCGCGTCCCAGGATAGGAAAATCTTGCCGGATACTCGTTACGTCGTACATGCTTACCTCCTGCGGCGGCCTCTTCCGCCACCGACCTTCACGCGCTTCGGGTTGAGGGCGACGTACACCTGGCCGTCCTCGACCTTGACCTCGTGGGTGGGGACGGGCTTGACTGCGGGGAGACCTTCGGCTGCGCCGCTCTTTACGTCGAACTTCGCGCCGTGGAGGGGGCACCTTATCTGCTCGCCCTCCAGCCCGCCCTCGCTGAGGTAGGAGAACTGGTGGGTGCATACGTCCTCGAAGGCGAAGAACTCGCCGTCCACGTTGCACAGCGCCACGGGCCTCTCCTCCACCCGGTACTGCTTCACCTCGCCGGGGGCGACTTCGTCCGTTAAGGCTATCTTGTGGAACTCGGCCATACTCTAGGCCACCCGCTCCTCGAAGCCGAGCCCGATCTTACCTTCTATCGCCCGATCCAACTTCTCCTTCAGCCCCCTGAGCGGGATGCGGCTTGTGACCTCCCCGAAGAACCCGAAGACGACGAGCTTCTCCGCCTCGCGGCGCGGGATGCCCCGGCTCATCAGATAGAAAAGCTCCACCTCATCCACCTGCCCGGTAGTCGAGCCGTGCGAACACTTCACGTCGTCAGCCTGAATTTCGAGGCGCGGCAGGGAGACCGCCATCGCGTCGTCCGTGCCGAGAATGAGGTTGCGGTTCGTCTGGTACGCATCCGTCTTCTGCGCGCCGGGCTCGACCCGGATGAGGCCGCTGAAGACGGCGAGCGACTCGTCCCTGAGAGCGCCTTTGTACAGGAGGTCCGAGTGGGCGTTAGGGGCGATGTGGTCCTGCAAGGTGTGGTGGTCGAGAACCTGGTTGGAGTCGGCGAAGTACAGGCCCAACATCTCCGAGTCGCTGCCCGAGGCGGCGAGGCCCGCGTCCACGTTGGTGCGCGAGAGTTCGGAGCCCAGGGCGACGACGAGGCTGTTTATGGTGGCGTCCTTGCCGGTCTCGCTGCGGATGGTGTTGAAGTGGAGCACGTTGCGACCCCAGTTCTGCAAGGAGACGTAACGCAAATTCGCGCCCTGCCCGACGTACAGTTCGACCGCCCCGTTGCTGAGGGCTGGTTCGTCGTCCTCGGTCCCGCTCGAAGCATACTCGTCTATGTACGTGACCGAGGCATTCTCCTCGACCACGACGAGCGTGCGCGGCATCGTCGAGCCGGTGGCATCGAGCCAACGGTAGCTCTGGATCGGGACCTCCACCTCCACCCCTCGCGGCACGTACAGGAAAGACCCGCCCGCGAACAACGCCGCCGAGAGCGCCGCGAACTTATCGTAATCCTCCGCCACCAGCCCGAAGAGCTTCTCCTTGACCAATTCCTCGTGCTCGGCGAGCGCTGTGTGCAGGTCAGTGAAGATGACACCCTTTCGCGCAAGCTCCTCGTCAATCCTCTGGAACGTCGTCTCGGAGTTGTGCTGCACGAGCAGCGCGGAGTTCTTCTCGCCATCCTCGATGAGCTTCTGCACAGCGGATGGGAGATCCCCCTCGCTCGTCACGTCCGGGCTCGGGGCGTAGGCGGCGAATTCCGCAGGGCTGATGTCCGAGACATCCGTATAACGCCACGACTCGTCGCGCAGGGTTGGCATCGGTAGCTCCTCGAAAGTCCTCCACGCATCGAGGCGCTTCTCCGTGAGCCAGCCCGGCTCATCCTTGAACGACGAGAGAGCCTTCACGCTCTCCACGCTCATCCTGCTGTTTTCGAGAACCTCCGGCACGCCGTTCGCGCTCATGTATCACCTTTCTCTTGTGTCAGAAAAGGGGCGAACTCTCTAAGAGAGCCCGCCCCACCATACTGCTCTACGTTGCTTGCAGGTCGAAGACCTAGCCGACCGAGCCTTCCATCTCCATCTGGATCAGACGGTTCAACTCGATGGCGTACTCTAGCGGAAGCTCCTTCGCGATCGGCTCGATGAAGCCGTTGACGACCATCGCGATGGCGGCTTCCTCGCTCATGCCGCGGCTCATCAGGTAGAAGAGCTGATCCTCCCCGACCTTCGAGACGGTCGCCTCGTGCTCGGTGTTGACCTTCTTCTCCTCGATCTCGATGTACGGATACGTGTCCGTCCGCGCCTGTTCGTCCAGGAGCAAGGCGTCGCACTCGACCCGGCTCTTGGAGCCAACGGCCCCCTCATGCACCTTGAGGAGTCCGCGATAAGTCGAACGTCCGGTCCCCTTCGAGATGGACTTCGAGGTAATGAGCGAAGAGGTGTTCGGGGCGGCGTGGACGACCTTGCCGCCCGCGTCCTGATGCTGCCCGTCACCGGCGTAGGCTACCGAGAGGATCTCACCTCGTGCGCCTTCGCCCACCAGATAAACCGCCGGGTACTTCATCGTCAGCTTGGAGCCCAGGTTGCCGTCAACCCACTCGATGGTGGCGTTCTCGTGCGCCACGCCCCGCTTGGTCACCAGATTGTAGGTGTTGTGCGACCAGTTCTGAATGGTCGAGTAGCGGATACGCGCGTTCGGCTTCGCTATAAGCTCAACCACCGCAGAGTGCAGCGAGTTCGAGGTGTACGTCGGGGCGGTACACCCTTCGATGTAGTGGACCGAAGAGCCCTCGTCAGCGATGATGAGCGTCCGCTCGAACTGGCCCATGTTCTCCGCGTTGATGCGGAAGTACGCCTGCAACGGGATGTCTATGTGGACCCCCGGCGGGACGTACACGAACGAGCCGCCCGACCAGACCGCGCTATTCAGCGCAGCGAACTTGTTGTCGTCCGGCGGGATGGTCTTGCCGAAATACTCGCGCACGAGATCCTCGTGCTCGCGCAGCCCCGAGTCCATGTCCGTGAAGATGACGCCGGACTTCTCCCACTCTTCCTTCAGGGAGTGGTAGACGACCTCGGACTCGTACTGAGCGCCCACGCCGGCGAGTGACTCGCGCTCGGCCTGGGGGATGCCCAGTTTCTCGAACGTGTTCTTGATGTCGTCAGGCACGTCGTCCCAGGTACGGCCCTGGTTCTCCATCGGGCGGATGTAGTAGTAGGTCTCATCGAAATCCATCTCCGAGAGGTCGCCGCCCCAGGTCGGGGTCGGCTTCTCGAAGAACGACTCGAGTGCCTTCAAGCGGAACTCAAGCATCCACTCCGGCTCGTCCTTGTGCTTGGAGATCATGGCGACGATCTCCGGGTCTATGCCCTTCCTCGGGGTCC
>JBPCLT010000214.1:0-5002 GCA_051003015.1 Rubrobacteraceae bacterium
GCCGTCGCCGCCCCGCAAACCGGCGTCGAACGGCTCGCATAAGTCCCGAGCCCGAACGGCGTGTTGTCCGTGTCCCCCTCCCGCACCTCCACGTTCTCCGCCGGAATCCCCAACTCTCCGGCCACGATCTGCGCGAACGTCGTCTCGTGTCCCTGCCCCTGTGACTTCACGCCGAGTTTTAGAATAGCCTTGCCAGTCGGATGCAAACGCAGTTCCGCGGAGTCGAACATCTCGATGCCCGCGATGTGGCACTTCTTGCCCGGTCCCGCGCCCACGATCTCCGTGAACGTCGAGAACCCGATGCCCATGATCCGGCCTTCTTCGCGGGCTTTCTTCTGCTCTTCGAGAAGCTCCTCGTAGCCCGCGATCCGCAATGCCTCGTCCAGACCCGCGTCATAATCTCCGCCATCATATTCCCAGCCCATGACCGAGACGTATGGCATCTGCTCCTTTTTGACGAAGTTCTTGCGCCGCAGCTCGACCGGGTCCATGCTAAGTTCGTCCGCCAGCACGTCCATCGTGCGTTCCATCAAATAGATGGCTTCCGTCACCCGGAACGAGCAACGGTAGGCGATGCCGCCTGGCGCTTTGTTGGAGTAGACGCCGGTCGCTTCCGCGTAAGCGGCGGGAACGTCGTAGCAACTCGTGAAGATCGGGAAGAAGCCGGTGGGGTATTGTTCGCCGGGCTGGGCGTGGGCGTCGAAGGCGCCGTGGTCGGCGAGGATGGTGGAACGGACACCCAATATCTCTCCGTCCTTCGTCGCGGCTATTTCGCCGGTCATATGGTAGTCGCGGGCGAAGGAGGTGCTCATGAGGTTGTCGGAGCGGCTCTCCATCCACTTCACGGGCCGGGCTATTATCAGGGAGGCCACGGCGGCGCAGACGTAACCGGGGTAGATCGGAACCTTGTTCCCGAACCCCCCGCCAATGTCAGGCGAGATGATCCTTATCTGGTGTTCCGGCAACCCGCTCACCATCGCAAACAGTGTCCGGTGAGCGTGCGGCGCCTGCGAGGTCATGTAGATGGTCATCTTGCCGCTCGAAACGTCGTAATCCGCGACCGCCCCGCACGTCTCCATCGGCGCGGGATGGCAGCGCGGATAGAACATGTCCTGACTGACGGTCACCTCGGCCTGATCGAAGGCTTTCTGAGTCGCCTCTTTATCCCCGGCATCCCACTGGAAGATGCGGTTGTCTTCCTTGCCTTCCTTGTCGTCCCGGATGATGGGGGCGGCCTCGTCGAGCGCCTTGCGGGAATCCACTATGACCCCAAGCGGCTCGTAGTCCACGTCTATGAGTTCCAGAGCGTCCTGGGCGACGTATTTATCGTCGGCGACGACGAAGGCGACTTCCTGTCCCTGGAAACGGACCTTGTCGGTGGCGAGCACGGCCTGGGTATCGCCCGCGAGGGTCGGCATCCAGGCCAGGCCCTGCGCGGCGAGGTCCTCGCCCGTGATGACGGCGTGTACCCCTTCGAGCTCCAGGGCGGCGGAGGTGTCTATGTTGTTTATCTTCGCGTGGGCGAAGGGGCTGCGCAAGATCGCGGAATGCAGCATCCCAGGAAGCCGCACGTCGTCCACGTAGTTTCCCTTGCCCCGGATGAATCGCCCGTCCTCCTTGCGCAACATCCGGTCGCCCATGGTGTGTCCGGGTGCCGTGTCCATTACGCGCTCACCCCTTCCCTGTTCTTCGCGGCCCACTGGACGGACTTGATGATGTTCTCGTAGCCTGTGCAGCGGCAGAGGTTGCCTGAGATGGCTTCCCGGATCTCCGCCTCCGTCGGGTCCGGGTTGTTCTCCAGGAACGCGGTCGCCGTCAGGATCATGCCGGGCGTGCAGAAGCCGCACTGGAGCCCGTGCTCCTGGCGGAACCCTTCCTGCATCGGCGTCAGATCGGTGCCGCTCCAGATCCCCTCGATGGTCGTGACCTCGTGCCCGTTGGCCC
This sequence comes from Rubrobacteraceae bacterium, assembly GCA_051003015.1. Taxonomy (GTDB): domain Bacteria; phylum Actinomycetota; class Rubrobacteria; order Rubrobacterales; family Rubrobacteraceae; genus JACDGB01. Next base: position 1,945 of record JBPCLT010000214.1, read on the forward strand.
GCACGGCGAGCACGGTACACGACTTGACCGGCTTGCCGTCCAACTGCACCGTACACGCCCCGCAGTTGGACGTGTCGCACGACCAATGCGTCCCCGTAAGTTCCAGCACGTCCCTGACGAAGTGGACCAGCAGAAGCCGCGGCTCCACGTCAGCCTCGCGCGCCTGCCCGTTGACGTTTATGCTTATGCGCACTACGCTCCTCCCCCCGCCCGCTCGACAGCCTTCTCCAGCGCCCGGACAAGTAAGACCTTCACTAGGTCCCGCTTGTACTCGACCGGGCCGCGGGCATCCTCGGACGGCTCGCTCTCCTCCGCCGCCCGATCCCCGGCCCGTTTGTACAACTCCATGTCCGGGCGTTGACCTTCCAGGACTTCTTCCGCGCTGCGGGCCCGGAGCGTCTTGCCGCCCACGGCGCACATCCCGATGCGGACGTTCTCTATCTCTCCATCATTCACGTCCAGCGCGACCCCGATGGCCGCCGAGGCGTAGTCGCCGGTTCGGCGTTTGACCTTGGTGTAGGCGCTCCCCTGCGGGACGCGGAGGATACGGGCTCCAACGATGATCTCGGCCTGGTCGAGGACCGTCTCGAAGGGGCCTGTTTGCAGTTCGTCAATGGCGACGGTTCGCTCCCCGCCGGGGCCGCGCGCCACGACCTCGCATCCCAGGGCGATGAAGGCCGCAGGGAGGTCTTCGGCCGGGTCTCCGTGGGCAAGGGAGCCGCCGACGGTGCCCATATTTCGGACCAGGGGGTCGGCGATCATGGTCTCCGCGTCCCAGAGGATCGGGTACCGTTCCCTGATGACCTCAGAATCGAGGACGTCCTGGTGACGGGCGAGGGCGCCTATCTCGAGCGCCCCATTCTCCTCCCGGATGTAACATAGTTCTCCGTCCAATTCGTGGATGTCAATGAGCATCTCGGGGAAGGCCAGCCGGAGTTTCATCATCGGGATCAAGCTGTGCCCGCCCGCCAGGAGCCGGGCCTCGGGGCCGTGCCGCTCCAGAAGCTCTATGGCCTCCTCGACCGAGGTCGCCACCTCATACTCGAACCGCGCCGGTACTTGCAACGCCGCCTCCCTTCCCCAAGAGGTCGTGTGTCGTCAGATCCCCACCGGACGACGTTTGATACAAGAGACAGTATAACAAAGACGCCAAACCCGATGGTTCGCTCAACGTTCCGTGGGCGCAGCCTCCCTCCGCTTCGCCGCGTGGATCGGGCCGGAACGCTCCGCCAGGCGACCGCCTGAATGTCCAGTTCTCAGAGCTATGATCTCACCGGCGATAGCCACCGCCGTCTCCTCGGGGGTGCGCGACCCGACGTCCAGCCCGATGGGACTGGAGATACGCGAGAGGTCTTCCTCCGATACGCCATCTTCTTTGAGGCGAGCCGTGCGGTTGTCGTGGGTCCGGCGGCTCCCCATCGCCCCGATGTAGCCGGCCTCCGTGGCGAGCGCCGCCTCGAGGACGGGCACGTCGAACTTCGGGTCGTGGGTGAGGACGCAGATCACGGTTCGTTTATCCACCTCCGCCGTCTTCAAGAACTCATCCGGCCACGCGACGACGACCTCATCAGCCGAAGGGAATCGCTCTCGGGTAGCGAAGACGGGCCGCGCGTCGCAGACGATCACCCTGTAGCCCATGAACTTGCCGATTCGGGCGACAGCGGAAGCAAAATCTATAGCCCCGAACACGTACATCTTCGGCGGCGGCGCGAAGGACTGGATGAAGACCGCCACGTCCTCCATGCGGCGCTGTCCCCTGGGACCGAAGTGACGGGTCTCGGTGCGCCCGCCTTCGAGCAGGCCGCGGGCCGCTTCGACGACGGCCTTGTCCAGCTCTCCGTTGCCCGCCGTCCCCACGTAGTCCTCCGGCGCGACGAGCAGCTTGCTTCCGAGGGAACCTTCCGGCCCCTCGATGACCGTGGTGATGGCGACCGGCGATTGCTCGACGAGGGCGGCGTGCCAGCGCGAGAGCAACTCGCCCACGGCTACCAGTCCACCCGCTCGACGAAGATGTGGATGATCCCGCCACACGTCAGCCCCACCCCGAACGCCTCGTCATCGGAGATACCGTACGTCAAATACTTCGGCTTCCCGCTCTCGATAGCGGCCATCGCCTCCTCGAACACGGCTGGCTCGACGCACCCGCCGCTCACCGAGCCCGCGACCTCCCCGCTCTCGGAGACGGCCATCGAGGTCCCCGGCCCCAGCGGCCCCGAACGCTCCACCTTCACCACCGTAGCGAGGGCGGCCCTCTTTCCTTCCTCGCGCCAGCTCGCGACCTTGTCAACGACCGGGTTCATGCAATGCCTCCTTTATATCTCCAGCCGCGTATTCTATCCGCTCCATTCTATCGGTAGCTGGATACGTTGGATCGTGAAACAATGGATCATCTGGACTCGTACCCCTTCAGCAATGGCGAGGAATGGCGAAAACCGCGTCCCGAAGGCGAGGTGACCTGGATGGAGCCCCGTGGAAACGGAGATCGAGGGCGGATCGAAGACGGTGGCCGGGAGCAGAACCCGGAGCGTCCCGGAACCGCCTCGGACGGCCCGCGATCCGGCGAAGACAACCGGAGCCCCGGGGGACGAGGCTCGATCCCGAAACGGGACGTGGCTTCGTGGGTCAACTGGCAATCCGCGTTGTACCTGTTCGTCCTGGGTTTGATCTGCGTCTTCCTGGTCCCCCTCACAAGCCTCTGGTGGATAGTCCCGGTCCTGGGCATGGGCGTGCCCATCACGCTCGCGATCGTGCCTTCCGTGCTCGACAGGCCCGGCCTCGCATCCAGGAAACCGGACGATAGGAAGGTCAAGGAACGGGAGCTTCTGGAGGCTTTGGCCGGGCGGGGCGAACTCACCCCAACCACGGCCGCCATGCGGACCTCGCTCACCGTGGACGAAGCATCGAAGATGCTCGAGGAGCTTACCCGCAAAGGCCATCTGAAAATGCAGGTGGAAGACGGCGTCATGGCCTACGCCCTGCGCGAACGTGACCGGCATGAGACGCCGGCCGAGGTTTCCGCGCCTTCGGAGGCGAAGCCGGAAGGCGACGTAGCGCCGCG
>JBPCLT010000215.1:0-8835 GCA_051003015.1 Rubrobacteraceae bacterium
CAGGAGGCGCCGAGTCGGATCCCCGCGGACAGCCTGGAACGGCCCGAGAACGCGCCCCTGCTGGTGCAGAGCGCGATCGGGGACTTCGAATGCGCCCTGGCGAGCTATATCGTCGCGGGTGGTCTGGTGGGAGACGAACTGGCCAACTCCAACCTGGCGCAGGTACTTTTCGACTACGACCGGCGCGTGATCCTCCCGACCAACGATACCTACTCTACGCTTACTTGCGACAGCGGCCTTCCCACGGTCTATACCGTGCTGTCCACTGCCCGCTTTAGTGCAGACAACGCCCTACGACTGCTCGATGGCGCGACCGATGAACAAGTCCCCGACCGTACGGCGCTGATCGCCACCGCCGCCGCGTACGCGGGTTACAGCCTGGTACTCCTGGGTGAGGGGATGTGCTCCGCCGCGCTCGATGTGGGCCCCGAGCTCACGCCTGCCCAGCTCCTGGCCGAGGCGGAGACCCGGTTCACCAGGGCCATCGGCGCGGCCACGACGGTCGGAGACGAGCAGACACTGAACCTGGCCCTCCTCGGTCGGGCCCGGGCGCGGCTGGGGCTGGGGAACCTGCCAGGCGCTGCCGAGGATGCCGCCCTCATTCCTCAGGGCTTCCTGGTGGAGGCCACCTACTCCGGCACGAGAACCAGACGGGAGAACCGCGTCTTCACCTTCGTCTCGCTATTCCTCTCAGGGACTGTAGATGTGCCTTTCCGCGACCTCACCTTCGAGGGCGTGCCCGATCCCCGCGTCACCGTGATTGACGCGGGGACTCTCGGGGCCGACCGGGTCACCCCAGCGTTCCTGCCGGCCAAGTACTCCGGGTTCGATTCGCCGATCCCGGTGGCCCGGTGGGAGGAGGCCCAGCTCATCCTGGCAGAGGCGGCCGTGGCCGCCGGCGACGTGGCCGGGGCCGTCGGCATCATCAACACGCTGCATGCCAACGCCGGGCTCCCACCGTACGCCGGGGGCACGCCCGAGGAGGTGATGAGTCAGGTGATCGAGGAGCGGCGGCGCGAGCTGTTTCTGGAGGGCCAGCGTTTGGGCGACATCATCCGCTACGGCCTTCCGCTCTATCCCGCGCCCGGAACGCCATTCTATGTGGGAGGCGAGTTCGGGACCCAGGTGTGCTTCCCGCTTCCGGCGGTGGAGCGGGACAACAATCCCAACATTCCGGGCTGAGGTACCGAACCGGGAGACACTACCGCAGGTGGTGGCGGCCAAGCCGCCGGCCGAGTTCGACGCCACATCGGGAAACGGCTGCTGGAAGCTGGATGAATTCTTGGAGACACGGTATCGGAGGCTGGGAGGGAATAGAAGGCACTGGAGAGTGGGTCATCGCAGGCAGACACCCATATGCGACCGCTGAGTTCCCTCAACCCGGTGCTTCTAGCACTCCTTGGCGTAACGGCCTCGGCGCCGGGCGCGCAGGCCCAAGCTCCCACCGACTCCACCATCCAGCGGCGGATAGATCGAGTCGTTCGAGCTCTGCTGGTGGAGACCCCACTCACCGGTAGGTATTCGACCGCGACCCTGATGCAGCGGATGCGGTACTACCACACTCCGGGCGTCAGCATCGCCGTGATCAACCGGTCCCGACTCGAATGGGCCCGCGGCTTCGGCGTACGGGAGGCCGGGGCCGGGGACTCGGTCACCGACCGCACCCTGTTTCAGGCCGCCTCGATCAGCAAGCCCATTTTCGCGATGGCCGTGATGCGCCTCGCCCAGGAAAGACGGCTCGACCTCGACCAGGACGTCAACACCTATCTCCAGTCGTGGAAGGTGCCTCCCACCGAGGGCTGGCAGCCTCTCGTCACCCTGCGACAGCTCCTCAGCCACTCTGCGGGAATGACGGTGCACGGGTTTCCGGGTTATCTGCGCTCGGAGACGCTTCCCACCCTCCTTCAGGCGCTCGACGGCGAGGGGCCCGCCAACACCCCTCCGGTCCGGGTGAATCTTCTTCCCGGCACCCAACTGCGATACTCGGGCGGCGGCACCGCCGTGGCGCAGCAACTCGTCGTCGACGTCTTAGGCCGCCCTTTTCCAGAGATCATGCGCGACGTCGTCCTTCAGCCGGTGGGGATGGCCAACAGCACGTACCAGCAGCCGCTTCCCGACTCCCTGGCTCGATACGCGGCAACGGCTCACCCGTGGAAGGCACGCCCGGTGGAGGGGAAGTGGCACGTCTACCCGGAAATGGCCGCGGCCGGGCTGTGGACCACAGCCTCCGACCTGGCACGCGCCGGGATAGAGATGCAGCGGGCCCTGACAGGAGATACCAGCCGCTTGCTGTCCCCGGAGATCGCCCAGGAGATGCTGACTCCGCAGCCGGCGCTTCAGGGCCAGATCGGACTGGGGTTCTTTCTCGAGGGCGAGGGAGATTCAACCAGGTTTCATCATAGCGGATGGAACGAGGGCTTTGTTGCCAGGATGACCGTGTACCGGAAGGGCGGCTATGGAGCCGTCGTGATGATGAACTCCAACGAGGGAGCCGACATGCTCTCGGAGATCATGCGGGCCATCGCCCGTGAGTACGAGTGGCCGGGATATGTGGAGGAGCGTCCAACCTCCAGGGCGCTTCCGGCCTCGGTTCTCAGGAGGTACCTGGGCCGGTACGCGTCGGCGGCCGGGCTCCGCTTTCTCGTGAGGGAGGAAGCCGGCACTCTGTTGTTGTCGCACGGCCGGGGGCGCCCCGCCGCGCTCGCCCCGGTCGCGCCGGACTCTTTCGCCATGCCGGCTCTCAATGCAACGGTCTCCTTCACGGCGGACAAGCGCCGCCGGATCACTGCGTTGCTGCTGGAGCAGGAAGGTTCGACCATCGTGGCGAAGCGGGAGGGGCCTTAGTCTGAAACTGGTCCGCGAACCAATGTGCGGGGAAATCGTCGGGTCACGGATAGGGAACGGGGAACGGCTATCCTCGAGCCGTCTCCTACCTCGGACTCTTTATGCTCCGCCGCCTGCTAGTCGCCCTCGGACTCGCCGCCTCGGGAGTGCTCCTTCCGGTTCCCCTGGCTGGGCAGACTTCCCCGTACATCCCGGCCGCCTTCCCGCCCCTCCCGGCACCGTGGGCGGCGACGATCCCGCCAGCGCCGCTCGTGCGGCCAGTCCGTTCCGGGCTCCTGCTCGACGTACGAATGGCCCGCCAGCGCGGTAACCACACGCTCGTCGGTCTCGCCATCGGCGCCGGCCTCGGCCTCGTCACTGGCTACGCCTTCTACAACACCATCTGCGAGGCGGTGGACAACCGCTGCTCCAACTCCCGCGTCCCACACCTCATGATCGGGGCCGGCCTCGGGGGGGACTGGGCGCGCTTATCGGCAGCCCGGTCTACTGAGCTCGCCTGCAGGGCGCGGCGGACAACCGCCACTGGAGCATCGGCAAACGGATCCTCAGCCAAGATCGAGGTCGCTCTGACTGCGTCCAGGCTGTAATCGTGCTGTCACCGTCCGGAATTACCCTGGTCGTTCAGGGACCTTGGACACTTGGCCGACGTGTTTCGACAGCAGGGAGAACCGGGCCTACTATGCCGGCGTCAGTCTCGGCGTCCTGGGGGTAGGGCTGGTGGCGCAGGATCCGGACATCCAGCGTGCCGGTGGGCGGCTGGTCACCTCGGTGCTCCTCGCGGGCCTGGCGAGCGAAGGGCTCAAGCGCGTGGTCGGGCGGTCCCGCCCGAACGGCGTGTCGGAGCATTCCAGTTTCACCCGTTCACCTCGCTCAGCGATTCCACCGGCCTTCAGGCTCGGCACGCCATGCCGTCCGGTCACGCCACCACGGCATTCGCCGTGGCCACCTCGCTGGCCGATGACATCGACAGTCCGGTGGCCGACGTCCTGCTCTACACCTTCGCCACCGGCGCCGCCTGGTCCGGGATCAACGACGACCGCCACTGGCTCACTGACACCGCGATGAGTGCCGTCCTCGGGGTCACCACCGCGAAGTTGGTCGCCGGTCGCTGGCGGATTTTCAACCTGCGCCCACCCGGCTTCCTGGTTACGCCCGCGGGGGCGACGCTGAGTTGGCAGGTATCGTTCTGATCGAGGGGGTCAACGCGGACGGACGTGGGGACTACCCTCAAGAGACCAGGGTATTAAAATTGGGGCTCCGGGACACCGCTCCGGCACGTTGTTCCCGCACACAGTGACCTCACCGCAGGGCGTAAGTCGTTACGGGTCCGTAGCTCAGTTGGATAGAGCGCTTGCCTCCGGAGCAGCGGGCATTGCGCTGGCCAGCGCTAAGTAGCGGATTCGTAAGGCCTTGATCTCGTGCCGCACTGTGCCTTAGGGTGGATCCCACGTCGAGGGAGATATCGAACGGGCCTTCCTCTCGGCTCCCACGCACGTGAGAACATGAGCGAGCGGCTGTGTTTGGACCTCGAGACCTGCAGATGTGGATCCTGGGATCGCATAGAGTGGGTGGCGACCGACATCAACAGCCAACAGCAGCACGCGACAACCTACTTCTTTCATTTCGAAGGACGATGCCGGCTGGTTGCAGGGCCAAGCAGGGGTGAAGTCGAGAGAGCGAGTTTAGATAGATTTGAACTATCGACCTCACCCTTATCAGGCACCGATGAAGGCATCAGGAGTCCGACGTTGCAGCAACTTTCCGAGAGAGGTCTGCGCGATCTGCCCGGATTCCCGATGCTTCAAATCGGTCTCTAACGGTATCAACCGACCACTGCCTGCCCCTGGGCGTTCCTTATAGGCGAGTTCTACGATGTTACCCATCATGGTAAGTGAAGCAGGACCATTCCAGGTAAGGGCCGGTAGAGATGCTAGGTGCTCATCGAGATCAGCCTCGAACTTCCTCACGTTAGCTTGTACCTGAGCAATGCTGCTCATCGTCTTACACCGTTCTGAAGACCAACGTGTTTGGAGGTAGAATCAGATAGAGCTGTAGGGCTGCACCGCTAGGGAAGAACGTGGGCGCCTGACAGGACCTGATTTGCGAGATCCAAGACCGACAACAAACGAGACGCTAAGGTTCCTAGTTCAGCTCAGCGGGGCCATGCTTCGACCACATAGGGAGTGCGCATTGCCTCGAGATAAGGGTGATCCTCTCCACAGAATGGCGACGATGGACGGATCTCTCGCGCGACCGGCAGAATAAGGACCGACTCCGCACCTGCATCAAGCAAAGCCCCGGCAGCACTCACTGCCTTCGAGCCGCTTACCCACAAATCCTCAATTAATGCAATCCGCTCCCCCCGCACTGCCCGAGAGTCAACGTTGAAGATTGAAGGCTTGTACTCCTGGCGTGCTATCGTCGCACCCTCCACGTGTGCGAGTACGTCGGCAAGACGCTCGCTGAGGGGTACGGATCGGGCAACCGCACGAGCGAGTGGATGGGCCGCGAACAGGCGACCACGCGTGGATGGGACAACGGCTATCTGGGACACAGGACCACCTAGGAGCTCGCGAAACTTGTCCTCATGAGCACCAAAGTGGCGCGTCATTAGGGCTGCGAGCACCGTATGGTTCTCCGTATTACCGTGTTTATACGTGACGAGGCGACTGTACCAAGCGCTTGGGTTGCAACAGCGGTCATAGGAACGACGCGGCCGCGGAGTTCGTCAGGGGCTGTTACTGAAGAGTCTGTTGCAGCCAAGGCACTGCGGGAAGCCACTTACCGGACCCAAACATCTATGACAAACGAAAGAGTTCGAAACGTGGGGAACGGTGCCTATCTCACCCGAGATCCTCGCGACAACCTCGCGGGCGGAAAGCGTTGCACTCAAGCCGAAAGGGATGGGAGCGTCAAGGAGGAAAAGTCGAGTAGTTCCGTAACTTGTTCAGGCGAACTGATCTCTATCGCGTGAGCACCCCGGAAGCCCTTTTCAATCATAGCTCTCGCCCATGGGTGCGCCGCGACAAGGGAGCTCGGGAGGAATACGGCGCGGCCGTGCGTGAGTGCGGCCTCCGCCTGCATCTTCGCCCCAGAAGTCGCGCCTGCTTCAACCACTATGGTCGCAAGGGTGAGACCCGACATAGTGACGTTTCGAACGGGGAAGGTCCACTTCGTGGGCGGTTGAGCCGGGAAGAACTGAGAGATTAGCGCACCACCAGACTCGACTATTGCATCGGCAAGGGGAGCATTCTCCTTAGGGTAACGCTTTGTGATTCCTGTCCCCATGACAGCAACCGTGCGACCCCCAGCTCGTAGGGCTCCCTGATGTGCACAGGTGTCAATGCCGCGTGCAAGCCCCGATATCACGGTCACACCCGCCTCTGCTAGGCTATGCGCTAGACGGTATGCGCGCCGGCAGCCTTCTGGCGTGGACGTTCGGGTACCGACGACGGCCACTGCGCGGCTATCAAGTTGTTCATCCCACGCGCCTGACACAAACAGCAGAGGTGGTTTATCGAAAATCCCCTGCAGACTGGTTGGGTAGGTCTGATGGAGCAGCGTGCGAGCGTCGAGTCCTGCAGCCTCCCACTCGACAACCTCCTGACGAGCTTTAGCGACATGTTCTTCGCCCACTGCGTCCAAGAGAAGAGGTCTAGCTTCCCACCCTAGGTTCGCTTTGGAGATTGGCAGGAGATCGACCGCAGACCCGACGTCCTCCAGTAGAGCACTCAGCTTGGTTGGGCTGAGGACTTCTGCACGGAGTAGTGCGACAGTCGCGATTAGCTCGTCGCGGTCGTCGCCACGGGTGAGATGAGGTGCGTCTTTAGGCATTGGCATACTTAGTGTTTCAGGACTGGCGGAGCGAATTGAGGCTCCAAAGGTCGGCATTACTTACCACAACTTGGTCTGTGAATGAAATAGTGCTACCCTCTTATGTTAAATTCGGTGTATCTTCGGGGCAACCCCGGTAGCTTCTCGACGCCGGGAACATAGGCGGCCGAGGCTGCAGCTTACATCTCCTATGATCAATCTGAAGCTCGACCAGCTCGTCCGAGATTTCGCCACGTGCATCAAGCGAATAGACAGTCGCGGACTACACGCAAGGAACGCGCGCACGGGCGAGCCCTTTCAAACTGGAATTGGACCGCACGGCGAGCCCGCCGTGGTTCAACTGGCAACCCAAGAGCTAGCCGCACTGAGGCCAGAGCTCTACATCAGCTCGAGAATGGGCAGGAGCTGCCACCCCGTCTCAGTACGGCTGTAGTGGACACGCTTGTATCCACCCACCTTGACCTCACGCCTCACTACCCCGTCATGTTCCAACTTGCGCAGCTGCTCGATCAAGACCTTGTGGGCTATACCGGGCAGCTCGGTCTGCAGCTGACTGTAGCGATGGCTGCCCGTCGCAAGCACACTGATAATGGTGGGCTTCCACTTCGCAGCGAGCACGCGCACCGTGTCTTCAACCGGAGAGACGGTCATGTGCTGTCCTGGGGACGCCCTCGCATTTGCGCTGAACGGCATTCGCACAACCTCGGCACTTCGGGATTTCGGATCCGCCAATCGATCGTCAGGGCTACCTATGCAGGGAGGTTCAACGGAGGATCAACGAGGGGGATGGTTTAGAGGAGGCGCAAGCCGAATGGTGTTTCGGCCGGCAAGAATGTCACCGGGCTACTTTCTCCTCGGTGAGCCTGATTAGTCCCACGATTCGACGAATCGGGCGCGGTTTGTTCGCTGTTTTGGCGCGGAGACGTCCGCCCCGGCGCTCTTGCGGACCACGCCCCACGCGACCCCGTCGGGTTCAAGAAAGTCATCTGCCTTCCGCCCGCCGCCTCGTGATCGCGTGTGGTGCGTCTACACCATTGCCCGCTACCGCGTCCGCAAGCGGATCGGCACCACTGTCTCACCCCAATGGAGGTAAAGGAGAGCGCTGTCAGCGTCGACCAGGGGGAAGTAGAAACCCAGGGTCTCCATGTGGGGCCCCGTCTGCGGCGTGAGCGAGAGCCGGAGCGCATCCTTCCCCTCCGGGTAGGGCACGTGGAATACCTTTGCGGCTCGGCTGAGGATGAAGGTCCATTGCTCGGGATCCGGGATTGCCCAGATGCTGTAGGTGCCCTTCCGCACGGGATGCCCCCCGACCTCCACGTCCCCGTCGAAGGCGATCGTGCTCGCGGCGTCCGCTCCCGGGTCCCACGGCACGCCGTATGGCACGATGCCCCCGAAGAGACGGCGGCCGCGAGCCACCGGCCGGTTGTACTCGATGGTCACTAGCACGTGCCCCACCCGCTGTTCGACGCGAGCGTGCTGACTCTTGGGAATAGATCCCGCGGTCCGCTCGCAACTCAGCGTGAAGCCGACCAGAACGGCGCCCAGGGTTGTCGTAGCGAAGCAGCGCCCGATCCATGGCGGGTTCAGAGCCGCCTCCACGCCCATGCCAGCCGTAGCACCACGTTGAGACATACCAGACTCCCCATCAGCCAGAAGAGGGTCGGCGCCCACGCGGGGACGAGCAGGATCAACGAGTAGATCACCACCGTCTCCGTGCCGGCCACGATACCTGGAGGCATGGTAACCGTCGTGCGCTCCCCCGTAGTCCCGGCGCCCAGGTTTCGTCGTTCGAGGATTGCCGCCAGGTACATCCACGACGCGGCGTTGACATAAAAGCTGGCCAGCAGGAAGAGGCCCGAGTGCCAGGCCGTGGCCGACGGGTGCCCCAGAACGACCCCGATCGGGACCGCTGCGTAAACCACGAAGTCCATCAGGGTGTCGAGGTAACCGCCCAGATCGCTCTGAGTACCGACCGCCCGCGCGACGCTGCCGTCCAAACCGTCGAGGATGCGGCTGGCCGCCCAGGCCGCCACCGCCGGCACCGGCCGCCCTCGTGCAGCGAGGAGCGCGGCGGCCAATCCGGCGAGCAAGGCGAGGACCGAGATCAGGTTGGGGTGAACCAGCCGCCCGATACCGGGCGCGATCGGCGCGAAGAGG
>JBPCLT010000216.1:0-17492 GCA_051003015.1 Rubrobacteraceae bacterium
CTCACGGGCTGCACCACGTACTCGATGTGACCGCGCGGGCTGCGCTCCATCTCCTTCTTCAGTTCCCGGACGCGCCACTCGGCCTGCTCGCGGGTGGGGAAGCGGGCGACCTCCCACTTCCCGAACAACGTCACCGCCATCACGCTGAAACGGCGTTCTTCCATCGTTCCCGGTAGTACCTCCATGTTGCCCCGCGTCTCCAGCGAATGCTAACATCGCCTTACCGTATCTCTCTGGGAAAGAGGAGGAGACGCAGACATGAGAGGGCTCACCGCCGATTACCAGCTAACGTTGCCAGCGATACTTCACCGGAATGAGGCGCTCTTCGGGTACCGCGAGGTCGTCACCCGCCTGCCCGACAAGAGCTTCCACCGCTACACTTACGCGGACTTCGTCCGCCGCGCCAAGAAGCTCTCCGTCGCCCTCGGCGAGTTGGGCCTGGACAAGAGCGACCGGGTGGCGACCCTGGCCTGGAATTCCTACCAGCACCTCGAAGCGTACTTCGGGGTACCCTGCTCCGGAGCGGTTCTCCACACCGTCAACCCGCGCCTGAACACGGACGACCTCGCCTACGTCATAAACCACGCCGGAGACAAAATACTCCTCATAGACGAGACCATGCTCTCGCTCCTCGACTCCGTCCAGGACGCGGTGAGCCTGGAGCGAATCTTCGTCATGTCAGCCAACGGCTCCGTCCCCGACTCGGCGCCCGACGGCGTTGAGAGCTACGAAGACCTCCTCGCAAGCGCAGACGAGGAAGACTTCGAGTACCCGGACTTCGACGAGACGGACGCAGCGGCCATGTGCTACACGTCGGGGACGACGGGCCGCCCCAAGGGCGTGACGTACTCGCACAGGGGCATCTGCCTGCACTCGATGGCCTCGGCCATGCCGGACATGCTCGGGCTGCGGGAGCGCGACACCGTCATGCCGGTCGTCCCCATGTTCCACGTCAACGCCTGGGGCACGCCGTTCACCGCCGCCCTGGTCGGGGCCAAGCAGGTCATGCCGGGCCCGCACCTCGACCCAGTGAGCCTGCTCGAGAACCTGACTCAGGAAGAAGTCACGGTCACCGCAGGGGTGCCGACTATCTTCTTCGGCATCTTGAGGAAGCTCGACGAAGACCCTGACGCCTACGACCTGTCGAAGCTACACGATATGATCATCGGCGGCTCCGCCGCCCCCGAAGCAATGATCCGGGCCTTCCAGGAACGCCACGGCCTGCGCGTCCTCCACGCCTGGGGCATGACCGAGACGACGCCGCTCGGCACCGTCTGCAACCTGACGACCGAGAAGGAGGACCTCCCGGAGGACGAGAAGTACCGCATACGCTCGACTCAGGGCATACCGGGACCGTTCATCGAGGTCCGGGCGCGCGGCGATGAGGGATTCGCGCCCTGGGATGGGGAGAGCATGGGCGAGTTGGAGGTCAGGGGGCCGTGGGTATCGGGCGCGTACTTCAAGGACGAGGACCCGGACAAGTTCACGGACGATGGCTGGTTCAGGACCGGCGACATCGTCAGCATCGAGCCAGGCGGCTACGTCGAGATACAGGACAGGACGAAGGACCTCATCAAGAGCGGTGGGGAGTGGATCTCCTCTGTCGCCCTGGAGAACGGCCTGATGGCCCACGACGCCGTCGCCGAGGCAGCCGTCATAGCCGTCCCCAGCGAGAAGTGGCAGGAGCGCCCTCTCGGAGTCGTCGTCCTGGAAGAAGGCAAGAGCGCGACCGAAGAGGACCTCATCGCCCACCTCGCCAAGAGCCATCCGAAGTGGTCCCTGCCGGACTCCATCGAGTTCGTCGAGGAGATACCGCGCACCGCCGCCGGCAAGTTCCTCAAACGCGCCCTGCGCGAGCGGTTCAAGGACTACACGCCCGCGGAGGGCTAGCCCCGCGTGAAGGTTCCAGGTTGAAGGTGATCGGGCCGGCTTCGGCCGGACGGGCACGATGTCGCTGAAGACGGCCCTCGAGACTCTCGGCTTCGGTCCCTGCTACCACATGGCCGAGGTCTTGGCGCACCCGGACCACGCGGACTTGTGGCTGGCTGCCTGGCGCGGGGAACCGGCAGACTGGGACAGAGTCCTCGGCGGCTACGAAGCGACCCTGGACTGGCCGGCCTGCACATTCTACGGAGAGCTTGTGGAACGCCACCCGGACGCGAAGGTGATCCTGAGCGTGCGCGACCCCGAGCGCTGGTACGAGAGCATGCGGAGCACCGTCTACGAGTTGAGCATGCTGGTGGATCGCTCCCCGGTCGCCCGGGCGGTCTTCGGCCTGATCAGCCTCCACGTCTTCGGCGGGTCCACGGAGGGCTGGGACAGCGTGAAGGACGAAATAATCTGGCAGGGCACCTTCGACGGCCGCTTTGAGGATCGCAAGTACGCCATCAAAATCTTCGAGCGCCACAATGCGGAGGTCCGGCGTCGCGTCCCGCCGGATAAACTGCTGGTCTACGAGGTCAAGGAAGGCTGGGGACCGCTGTGCGCCTTTCTCGGCGTCGAAGAACCCGACGAATCTTTCCCGCGCCTCAACGACGCGGCCCGAATGCGGCGCGGGATAAGGACGATACGGGTGATCTCCCTCGCCGTCCCCGGCGTCCTCGCGCTACTGGTCATCCTCGCGGTCGCGTTTTCCTGGTGGCGTGCAAAAAGGTAAACGGACCAAGAACAGGAGGCGGATGTCCCCCACAGAGATCACCATCCAGATAGACGTTCCCGCCACCATGCGCGACGGCACGACCCTGATGGCGAACGTCTACCGCCCGGCGGACGAGGCGGCGGACGGAGAGTACCCGGTCCTGCTCACCCGGCTACCGTACGGCAAAGACCAGCCGCGCGACTTCACCTACTTCGACCCGGTGCGGGCCGCCCGTCACGGCTATATCGTCGTCGTGCAGGACGTGCGCGGGCGCTTCGCCTCCGAAGGCGAGTTCGGCTCTTTCCCGCAGGAGATAGACGACGGCCACGACACCGTGGAGTGGGCCGCGAAACTCCCCGGCTCCAACGGCAAAGTGGGGATGTGGGGCCTCTCGTATTTCGGGAAGACGCAGTGGCACGCGGCCACCACGCAGCCGCCTTCCCTGAAGAGCATGGCCCCCGGACAGACGTGGGGCAACCACCTGAACGGCGCGAGCCTCCGCAGCGGCGCCCAGGAGCTCGGCCTAGTCCAGTTATGGGCCCAGGGCGCCATCGCGCCGCACCAACTCTTCCGAGAATACGCTGCGGATCCGGATAAGCTCAGCGCGAAGCTCCTGGAAGTCATCGGGATAGTGGATGGGCTCCTGGCCGGAGGCGGCTACGACGCGCTTCCGCTCTCCGAACTCCCCGACCCCGGCGGTCTGAGCGCAGGCTCCGGCCTGGGACGCGGCGTGGACGACCCTGTCTGGGACCACCTGAACATAGACGGTAAATACGACAGGATAGAGGCCCCCACCTTCCACATCGGGGGCTGGCACGACTGTTTCATCGGCGAGACCCTGAGGCAATACGAGGCGATGAAGGCCCGCTCGGAGGAGGCCGGGATGCGTTCGCCGCGTCTACTCGTCGGGCCGTGGACCCACGCGGACTTCGGAACCACCTTCGGAGACCTCGACTTCGGCATGACGAGCGCGGGCGGCTTCATAAACGCGGATGGAGACCTCACGGATCGTCACCTCCGCTGGTTCGACGCGACGCTCAAGGACGATGAAGAAGCTCTGGCAAATCGTCCGCCGGTGGAAGTGTTCGTGATGGGCGAGAACCGCTGGCGCGGCTACGAAGAGTGGCCCGTCCCCGGCTCGCGCGAGGAAAGCTGGTACCTCGGGAGCGGCGGCGCTCTCCTCCGGGAAACCCCAGGCGCGGAGCCACCCGACGAGTACGATTACGATCCCCATGATCCCGTGGCGACCACCGGAGGGCCGAGCCTGCTGGCGGACATCCATCGTCCTGGCGCACGGGACCAGCGGGAAGTCGAGGCGCGTCCCGACGTGCTCGTGTACACGAGCGAAGCCCTCTGGGAAGACTACACCGTCATCGGCGCGGTCCACGCCACGCTCTTCGCGGCATCATCCGCGCCGGACACGGACTTCGTTGTCCGGCTCGTGGATGTGTATCCGGACGGGCAGGCCATCGGGATTGCCGATGGGATCATCCGCGCCAGCGCCCGCGATAGCTACCCCGCCCCCGGCGTCATCTCGCCCACGAAGCCGAGCCCAATCGTGCCCGGCGATATGTACGAATACGCCGTGGACCTATGGGCCACGGGCATCACCTTCCTCGCCGGGCACCGGCTCAGGGTGGATGTCACCTCCAGTTCCTTCCCCCGCTGGGACCGCAACCCGAACACCGGCGAGAGCAGCATGGACTCCGCGCGCACCAAGGTCGCCAGGCAAACCATCTTCCATGACCCCGACCGTCCAAGCCACGTCACGCTCACGGTCGTTGACGCACTGGAGGCTCCATGAACGTTCGGCGCCGCACCTTCCTCGTCACCGGTGGCGGCTCGGGCCTCGGCGCCGCGACTGCCCGCCTGCTCGCCGATGACGGCGCGAACGTCGTGGCCGCAGACCTCGGGGGCGAGGCAGGCGACGGCGTTCGTTTCGTACAGACTGATGTGACCGATGAGGGGAGCGTGAAGTCCGCCGTGAGCATTGCTCTCGAAGAGTTCGGCGGGTTGGATGGCGTCGTCAACTGCGCCGGCGTCGCCATCGCGGAGCGGGTGCTCGGCCGGGAAGGGCCGCACTCGCTGGAGTCCTTCGCGAAGGTCATTCAAGTCAATCTCGTCGGGGCTTTCAACGTCGTCCGACTGGCGGCTGAGGCCATGACGGGGAACGAGCCGGGGGAGGATGGGGAGCGAGGCGTGATCGTCAACACCGCGTCGGTGGCGGCGTTTGAAGGGCAGATCGGGCAGTCCGCCTACGCCGCCTCCAAAGGTGGCGTCGCCGCCATGACCCTGCCCCTCGCCCGCGAACTGTCCCGCCACGGCATCCGGGTCGTCACCATCGCCCCAGGCATCTTCGACACCCCGATGATGGCAGGCCTCCCCGAAGAAGCCCGCGACTCTTTAGGCGAACAAGTCCCCTTCCCCTCCCGCCTCGGCAAACCAGAGGAGTACGCCGCATTGGCGCGGCACATCATCGAAAACCGGATGCTCAACGGCGAGGTCATCCGCCTCGACGGCGCAATCCGGATGGCGCCGCACTAGTCGCATCCCTCCCGGCTACGGCGAGGAGCGCCAGCGGGAGCAGGACCACGAACCCCAGACCCAACACGTTCGCCAGGTCGTCAAGGGGCGAGAGAACCCCGAGCGTGGAGACGTGAAAGGCCAGATGCGGAAGGGCGTAGACGAGCCAGGCGAGGATCGAGACCCTGACGAGCGTCCGCCCGAGTAGCACACCCGCCGCCACCAGCAATACGCCGAGGGCGAGGTTCAGTGCGCCGACGTCCCTGGCGAGGTGCTCGTTGTAGGGGCCGAGGGCCGAAACCCAGTGCCTGCCGGCGGCCGGGAAGTCATCGAAGAAGGAGCGGGGAGCGAAGAGCGCCCAGATCCCGACTCCCAGGGGCGACACGGCCACGAGCAGCAGCCCGGCCCGTAGGAGCCAATCTCGCCTCACGCAGCACTCCCGGCCGCGCGCTCCGCGCGTCGCTTCGCCGCGTGGAGCCAATTGCGCCGGATCGCCGCGCTGCCAGGCCGTATCACCCGCCAGTAGCGTCCGAACTTCCGGCGCGAGTCGAGGCCGGTACAGTGTACGCGGGTCTCGGTACGGAGCCTCGTAAGGCTACCTTCGGTCTCGACGGAGAAGTTCATCGCTGCTCTGGCGTAGCCTGGCCTCTCGAAGGCGGCGAACTCCCGCGCACCGCTGACAGAGGGCACGAGGCCGCCACCCAATTTCCACATCTGGCCTATCACTCCCGCGACCATCTCACGGCCCGGGTCTTCTCCGAGGAACACGAAACCCGAATCCAGCATCTGGTCCCACAGCGGTAGAAGCCTGTCGGATGGCAGGCCACCCCGTCGTGAAAAGACCGCCGGCAACGACCTGACACCGAAAAGCAGCCGCACCATCGGCATCTCACCCGGCGTCGCATCCTTCGCCGCCTTCAGAGCATCGGCGGGCTGCGCGGATACCAGCGTCCGGTGAACCTCGCCAAACTCGTATTCGGGCATGATCTCATCCAGCAACACGCCGTCAGCCACCATCTTTCGCGCCCCGGTCTACCCACGCTCGCAGGAACTCCTCCCAACGGACTTTGCCGTAGCGGTTCTCCGGGCACGTTATCGCGCCGTTGCGGAACGCGCGGGCCGTCTTGCCGAGGAAGGGGAGCTTCACGATACGCTTCCGGCTTCCCTTGACGTGGAGGTAGGTCCGCACGGCGTCCTCCAACGGCCTGACCTCCGGGCCACCGATGTCGGGGACGCGCCCGGCGGGCTCAGAGAGCGCGAGTTCCACCATGCGATCTGTGACCTCCCCGGAGTCGATCGGCTGCCCGAGGAAACCGAACGGGAGTGGTATGACAGGCAGCCGGTCAAGGAAGCGCACCGCCGTCAGGATCAGGTCATGGAACTGCGTGGCCCGCAGGATGGTATGCGGAACCGGCGAGTCCGCGACGACGCGCTCGGTCTCAAGCTTGATTCTGTAATAGGGATATGAAGCGTCACCGTCTATTCCGACGATGGAGATGTAGACGCAGTGAGATACCCCCGCCCTCGCGGCGATGCGGAGCATGTTCTCCGTCCCCCCGACATCCACTTGCGTTGGCTTACGGAACGGGCTGGTGGCGCAATGGACTATGGTGTCGACGCTGCGGACGGCCCGCTCCACCCCCTCCCCCGTGAGCAGGTCCCCGCGCAACGTCCCCGGCTTTCCGCTGCGGCTCATAACCTGTACCTCGGCTCCGGCCGAACGCAGGCGCTCCACGATCTGCCGGCCAAGCACGCCGGTCCCCCCGGTGACGAGAACCTCCGGCGCGCTCACGCCACACCCTCCCGGACGCTATCCGCCGGGTGGCCTTCGAGGAATACAAGTTCGAGATGCACGGTCTTGTTGCCGCGCAGACGATGAATCAGCGGGACCAGGAAACGGTGCAGGAATGGGTGCTTGCGAGACAGAAGCTTCGCGGCGTGCGTTGCCTCTTGGCCTTCGAGCATCCTGGCGCGAGCCTGGAGAGCCGGCCCGGTCGGCTTCCCGAGCGCCGTGGATGGGGCGACCTCGACCTCGGGGTTATTGCGGATGCGCTTCAGCTTCCAGGTCGTGTCCCAGGTGCGAAAGTAGGCATGGTCTCCCTCCACGACGATGCTCACGGGTGTACCTACGGGAGTACCGTCGCGGCGGTAGGTAGTCAGCAGCGCGGCCCACTGGCGAAGGAACGGTTCCAGGGCTTTCATCGTTCAACCTCCTCAAGCGGCGGGATGTTCGCGAGCTTCTCCGGGTTCACGACGATGTGGATGGCCCGGATGCTGCCTTTCTCCACGTCCAGCGTCACAACGCTCTGGGGGCTTCCATCAGCGAAATAGCCGACAACGCCAGGGCGGCTGTTGATCGAAGCCCGCCGGATGGCGAGCCCCGGCGGGGCCTTGCCCAGTATCCCGAAGAAGAACCGGGCGGCGTTCCGCGCGCCGTGGATGGGACGGAGCGCGGCCCGGACCTTCCCTCCACCGTCCGACCACACGATAACGTCCTCGGCCAGGAGTGAGATGAGGGCCTCCATGTCACCGCTCGCGCAGGCTTCGAGGAAGCTCTCCATCAGGCGCTCCTCCTGCTCCGGCGAGCTCTCGAAGCGGGGACGGCGGGCCGCGACGGACTGGCGAGCGCGGCGTGAGATCTGACGGCAGTTGTCTTCGCTCTTGCCGACGAGGTGCGAGACCTCCCCGTAATCGTAGTCGAAGACCTCGCGCAGCAAGAACACCGCCCGCTCCGTCGGCGTCAGGCTCTCCAGCAACACCAGGAAAGCCATCGAGAGGGATTCCCCGAGGATCGCAGCTTCGGCGACGGCATCGGATGCGTTTTTCCCTTCCGTCAGTAACGGCTCGGGCAGCCAGGCGCCCACGTACTCCTCACGCCGGGTATGGGCGGATCTCAGGTGGTCTATGGAGAGCCGGGTGACGACGGTGGAGAGATACGCTCCGGGCGCGCGCACTTCACTATCCGCTACCCTCTGCCATCTCAAATAAGCTTCTTGAAGCACATCCTCGGCGTCCGCCACGCTGCCGAGCATCCGGTACGCGACGGAGAAAAGTAAAGGCCTGTGCCGGTCGAAATCCTCTGTCTTTCCCATATCAACCCCGCTTCGCGCTACCGGATCGTCCGAAAGCTTCCGTGCGTCCACTCTCACGTCCAGATCCTTTCATTGTCCTCTATATACGAGACGAGGGAGCAGAGGCCATTGTGACAAAACACGGCTCCGGTCGTGGAGCCGCGGTCTCCGGCTTGTCCTCCGACGCCGTCTTCCGTAAGGTTGAGCGTGTGAACCCCGTTTCGACCACCGGGCCCGGCGGATAAAGTTGGAGGTCCCCGGAGACCTCGAGGGCCGGTTGCGGCTGCTCCGGGCGGCGGCCTTCCTGAGCACCTTCGACCGCTTCACTATCGCCCCGATGCTGGTGACCATCGCGGCGGACCTAGACGTTTCACTCGCTGAAGTCGCGGCGGCGGCAAGCGTCTACTATCTGCTCTACGGGTTGATGCAGCCGGTGTGGGGCGCGCTGTCTGACAGGATCGGCCGCGTCAAGGTCATCCGGCTCACGCTGGTGGCGGCCCTCCTGCCAGGCTTGCTCTCCGCGCTCGCGCCGGGACTGGCGGCATTGGTCGTGGGACGAGCGCTGGCTGGCGGGCTCTTCGCGGCGATCATACCTGCCTCGCTCGTGTACATCGGGGACACCGTCCCCATCTCCACCCGCCAGAACGCCCTCGCCGACCAGCTCGCCACAAGCGCCGTGGCGACCGCCCTCGCCACCGTTACCGCAGGCGTCGCGGCGTACCTCGGCCTCTGGAGGCTCGCCTTCGCCGCCCCCGTCCTGGCCTCCGCCGCGCTCGGCCTGCTGCTCGCCCGGCGGCTACCCGAGCCGGAGCGCGATGACGGGGACGCGGGAATGTTCGCACGCCTCGGAACCGTCGTCAGAAAGCCGTGGGCGGTCCTGGTCGTGCTGCTCGCCCTCATCGAGGGCGGCGTAATCCTGGGCTTCCTGACCTACCTCGCCCCCGCCCTGGAGGATCAGGGCTACAGTGCCGCCGCCTCCGGCCTCGTGGTCGGGCTCTACGGCATAGCCACTCTCGCCTGGACGCAACTACTCAAGAAAGTGTCCGACCGGGCCGGAGGGCCGATCCTGTTGTTCGTGGGCGGCGCGCTGCTCGCCGCGGGCTACGCGGCGGGCGCAATGGGACAGAACCTGATCGGGGTTTCGCTCGCGGCGGTCTTCGTCGGCGGCGGGTTCGCCTTCATGCACTCGACGCTCCAGACGTGGGTGACCGAGGTGGCGCCGGAGGCTCGGGCCACCGTGATCTCACTCTTCGCCGCGGCCCTCTTCACCGGCAGCGGCCTCGTCACCTCAGCCGCCGCCCCGCTCGCCGAAGACGGCTCCTTCAGCCTCCTCTTCGCCCTCGCAGCCCTGATCGCCCTGCCCCTCGGTCTCCTCGCAAGCCTCTCCCGCCGCCGCTACGACCGGAAGTAACAGACCCTTTAATGGGGCTTTGGATCATCCGGCGCGGGAGACAGATGAGCATGATCCCGCCAGGCACGCCGTCGTGGTGGCCGGCGGAAATCTCTGGCCGGATCGGTGAATAGCCTCAAAATAGGCTGCCTGGCAGATGCACCCCTTTCCCACTCACTACTACGCTTCGGTGATTGCACCGAGGGAGGTGTGTGCGACTTCCTCCCGCCCCGTTGTTCCACCGGCTAGCGAAGGAGTTGAGCGCTTTGAGCAGGAAAGTAGTGGTGTTGTTGATGGGGGCGGCCATGGCGGTGGCGGTGATCGCCACGGCGGGGATGGCCCTGGCACAGGAGATAGGAGAGCCGCCCTCAGACCCGAGTGGTCTCGTGGCGACAGCGGCTTCCAACTCGCGCATAGACCTGACCTGGGCGGACAACGCCACGAACGAGACAGCCTACGCCGTCGAGCGCTCCCTCGATAGCAGCGGTGGGTGGGTAGATTTGACCTCCACCCTGCCCGCGGACACAACGATCTACTCCGACACGGGCTTGAGCGCTGATACGGCCTACCACTACCGTGTGAAGGCTACCAACGCCACCGGCTCTTCCGGCTACAGCAACACGGCTGGCACGAAGACCCACGCATTGGCTCCCGCGTCTCCCACGCTGAACCCGACGCCGGACAGCACCTGGATGACCAACGGGACCGTGTACTCGATGATCCGCTACGGGGACTACGTCTACGTGGGCGGCAACTTCACCAGGGCCATGCGCGCGCCAGGCGGGCAGTCGTTCGCGGCCACCAATCTCGCGCGCTTCAACGCCAACACTGGTGTCGGTGATCCTACCTGGACACCGGACGTCACCGGGACGGACATGACCACAACGCAGGTATATGCTCTGGCCGCGGCCGGAGGGAAGATCTGGGTCGGCGGGAAGTTCGAGGCCGTAGACGGCGTCGCTCGCCGGAACCTCGCCGCCGTGAGCCCTGCTACGGGCGTCCTGGACCCGATCGTAGATCCGATCATCGGTTCGGCAACCTCGGGCGCCGTGCGCGCGCTCTTGGCGTCGAGCACCAAGGTCTACGTAGGTGGTGGTTTCACGACATTCGATGGCAAATCTCGCAGCAATCTCGGAGCCCTGGACTTCTCCGGTAACGTGGATCCGGCATGGAAGCCCAAGGCGAGTAGTTCTGTTCGGAGCCTGGCCTCCTCTTGCGACGGAGCCACGGTATTCGCTGGCGGCACCTTCCGGAACGCGGCCGGATCAAACGGGGTCTATAGTCCCCGTTATTCGCTTGCCCGGTTCACTGCAACCGACGGCTCGCTGCACCCGTGGGCGATCCCCGCTGCGGTCGTGGGTAACGACGAGGGCGCAATTGACCTCTCCGTCACCTGCGAGCGGATTACCGTCGCCTACCAGGGGCCGAACTACGCCCGGTCCTTCCGCCTGGACGACGGGAACAGCGGTACGCTGGCGTGGGCGAACAAGTGTGGCGGCGACCCGCAGGCCGTGGCGATGCTGGGTCCCGACAAGGTAGTCATCGGCGGCCACTTCTCGCAGATCAAAAGAGTAAAGAGGGTCCGCATCGCGCTGGTCAACCTCTCGGATGGGTCCGTCGTCCCCGGCTGGTCACCCGCCGTCGAGGGACACTGGATGGGTCCCTGGGACCTCCTCGTGGATGAAAACCATCTCTTCGTCGGTGGCAGGTTCACGACGGTAGGTGGCTTGACACAGTACAATTTCGCGCGCTTTACCTTCTCCTGAGAGAAGACCTCCTGGTGAGCGGGCGCCGCCAACCGAAACATGGCGGCGCCCGCTCCATACCGCGAGGCTCTCGACTCTTCTTCCGATAAAGCGCCACGCCATTACACGCCGGTAGGTTCGTGCTCGAAGACAGCGCGGTCTTCCTCCAGAGACGCCGGGTTCGAGGGCCAGGATCTACCTGGGTGGAAGTATCCGCGCGAGGTCGAAGGCAAGTCCCGGAACGGTGGCGGAGACGGCCTGCTGGGCGCGCCCGGAGCGGTGGATGGCTTTGTAGCCTTGCGAACCGGGGTCGGAGTACACTTCCACCAGGTCTTCCCTCAAGTTCACGATCCATGCCTCCGGTATGCCGGCCTCGCCATACCAGGACAGCTTCACGTTCCGGTCGAACTCGAGCGAACTCTCCGAAACCTCTATGACGAGGGCGACTTCGTCGGGGATGGGCAGGCGTCCCGTCGGCGGCTCTCCGGCGAGAAGGACGAGGTCGGGTTGCGGCTCGCCATGCCCCCCAAGAGCGATAGGGTTTTGCGCGTCCACCACGTAACGACCGCCAACCAGGCTAGCGAGAAGGTTTATGAGCTGTCTCACGCAGTAGGCGTGGCGCCAACTGATGGGGGTCATCTCCACCACCTCTCCGTCAATAAGCTCCACACGGTCGTCTTCGCCTAAGATCCCGGCCTCACCCATCAGGTGGTACTCCTCGACCGTGAAGCGGTGCTTGACGACACTCATGGCCTCCTCCGTCCTGGTCCGTTCCACGTTCCGGGATTATAAGCGAACGTAAGCTTCGAGGGCTTTGGCGTCTCCATCGCCTCCCCTACCTAATCACCACGAAGGAGTCCACGTCCACCCGCTTGCCCGTTTAGGACGCGCTCTTCGTCCCCAACGCCTCCACCATCTGCTTCACCGGCCCCTGGCGCGCAAGTCACCGAGGGCCACCGGTACGCGCTTCGGCCGGCCTGTCGAAAGCTCGATGCACCCGTGGCGGGTGTAGCCCGTGGAGATCACCTCCCCGTCCCGCAGTACCTCGTACTCGAAGCGCAAGGAGGCACGTCCCACGTCCGCGAGGTCCGTGCGGAGGGTGAGTTCGTCGTCGAAGAGGGCGGCTTTCTTGTAGAAGAGGCGGGCCTCGACTACCACGAAGCCGAGGCCCTGCTCCTCCATCTCCCGGTACGAGAGTCCGGCGGCGCGGAGCCACTCGACGCGGCCGACCTCGAAGTAGGCCAGGTAGCTGGCGTTGTTGGCTATGCCCTGGGCGTCGGTCTCGGAGTAGCGGACTCGGAGCTTTGTGGCGTGGATCAGCGTCCCTCGAACCCCGGCTTGCGCTTCTCAATGAAGGCGCCCATGCCCTCTTTGGCGTCCGCGGTGGCGAAGAGGAGGGCGAACTGATCTGCCTCGTACTCCAGGCCGCTTATGAGGTCAACGTCGAGCGCGCGGTTGGCGGCAGTCTTGGCGTGGCGCACGGCGACGGGGCCGTTGGCGGAGATCTCCGCCGCGATCTCCCTCGCCGCGTTCAGCGCCTCTCCCTGCGATACGACGCGGTTGACGAGCCCGATCCTCTGCGCCTCCGCAGCGTCTATGCGACGCCCTGTGAAGATAAGCTCCTTCGCGACGGCAGGACCAACGAGACGCGGCAACCGCTGCGTCCCACCCATCCCGGGCAGGATGCCCAGTCCCACCTCGGGGAAGCCGAAGAGGGCGTTCTCGGAGGCCACCCGGATGTCGCAGGCCAGCGCGACCTCGGCGCCGCCGCCCAAAGCGAAGCCGTTGACGGCGGCTATCGTGGGGATGGGGCCGCGGTCGAGGAGGGCCATGGCGGCGTGACCGATCTCCGAGAACCGCTTGGCCTCCAAAGCATGCATCGCATGCATCGCCGATATGTCGGCCCCGGCGACGAAAGCCCTCTCCCCCGCCCCGGTCACGATGATGGCTCGCGGTCCCTCGCTCTCCAGCTCCAGCAAAGACTGTCCGATCTCCTCGACCACCTGCGGGTCGAGGGCGTTCAGCTTTCCCTGGCGGTCAATGGTCAACACGGCGACGCCATTATCTTCCCAGTCCACCCTCACGAAGTCCAAAACGTTTGCCTCCCTCTGGTCAGCGCAGTCAGCTATCAGGCATCAGCTTTCAGCTTCTTGCTCTTGGCTGATTGCTGACTGCTGATAGCTTACTAGCTGGCAGTCACGGCTTCTCTCACGTACTCCACGGCCCGCTTCGTCGGCGTCCCCGGCGTGAAGACCTCACCCACGCCCAACTCCTTGAGCTTCGGGATATCTCCCTTCGGGATGGTGCCGCCAACAAAGACGAGGATGTCTCCGGCGTCGTCCTCTTCGAGGAGTTCGATTATTTTGGGGACGAGCGTCATGTGCGCGCCGGAGAGGATGGAGATGCCGATGGCGTCGGCGTCCTCCTGGATGGCGGCCTCCACGACTTGCTCCGGAGTCTGATGCAACCCCGTGTAGATGACCTCCATCCCCGCGTCGCGGAGGGCGCGCGCGATGATCTTGGCCCCCCGGTCGTGACCGTCGAGCCCCACCTTCGCCACCACCACCCGTATCGTACGCTCCATAGGTTCGTATTGTAGCCGGACCCGCGCCCCGCGCTACTCCTCGAAGACCTTGCCTGGGTTCATGATGCCGTTGGGGTCAGCGAGGCGCTTTATGCCGCGCATGAACGGCAGGGAATCGCCGTGCTCTTTCTTCAGGTCCGCTATCTTGCCTGAGCCGACGCCGTGCTCGCCGGTGCAGGTGCCGCCGCGGGCGAGGGCGTGGTCCACGATCCGCTCGTTCACCGCTTTGGCCCGCTCCAACTCCTCCGCGTTGTCCGGGTCAACGGGGAAGACGGCGTGGTAGTTGCCGTCGCCGACGTGTCCGAGGATGGCGCCGTCGAAGCCCGCAGCCTCGATGGTCTCGCGGGCGTGGCGCAGTGCGTCCGGCAGGTCTGAGAGGGGGACGCAGACGTCGGTGGTCATGGGCTTCTTGCCCGGGTTGAGGTCCCTTATGGCGAGCCCCGCCTCGTGGCGGGCCTCCCACAGCTTCTCGCGCGCGGCCCTGTCCGCCTCGAACTCGAACTTCTCGCAGCCGTGGGCATCGGCGATGGCGCGGGCCGTCTCCACGTCGTGGCCGACGCCCGCCTCGGAGCCCGAGAACTCCAGGAAGAGGGTCGGGGCGACGGCGTAGTCCGTACCCTTGAGGGCGTTGACGGCCCCGACGGTGCGGGCGTCCACCAACTCGACGCGCCCGACCTGCATGCCGGTTTGGATCACGGCTCCCGCAGCCCTCCCGGCCGCCTCGATATCAGGGAAGACGGCCCTCGCGGCGAGGATGTGTTCGGGGATCGGGTAGAGTCGCAACGTGATCTCGGTGAACACGCCGAGCGTCCCCTCCGAGCCGACGAAGAGCCCGGTCAGATGGTATCCGGCGGAAGACTTCATAGCCATCCCGCCGGTGCGCATCACGGTCCCGTCAGCCAGCGCTACTTCGAGGCCGAGCACCTGGTCCCGCATCACCCCGTAGCGCACGGCGTTGGTGCCGCTCGCGTTGGTGCCGGCCATCCCGCCGATGGAGGCGTCCCAGCCGGGATCAACCGGGAAGAAGAGCCCGTGCTCCTCGAGCGCCGCGTTCAGCTTCCCGTGCGTGACGCCGGGCTGCACCCGCGCCACGAAATCTTCGGGACGGACCTCGAGGATCCCGTCCATCCGGCCCAGGTCCAGGCTGATGCCGCCCCGAACCGGGATGGTGTGAGCCTCCAGGCTGCTCCCCTCGCCGAAGGGCACTACCGGGATGACGCGCTCGTTGGCGAAACGCAGGATCTCCGCGACCTCATCGCGGCTCTGGGGGTAGACCACCGCGTCTGGGGAGCGCGAGGCGTGGTAAGTGAAGACGGCGGTCCCGTGGCGTTCGAACTCCTCCCCGCCGCCAACGACGCGATCCTCTGGAAGGAAGCTCCGGAGCCCGGAAAGCAGGTCCACGGCGTCCTCCTACTCCGCTTCGACCGGGTTGGTGAGGGCGCCGAGGTTTTCAATCTCGATGGTTACCTCGTCGCCGGGCTTCATCCACAGTTGCGGGTCGCGGGCCATCCCGACGCCAGGAGGCGTGCCCGTGATGATGATGTCGCCGGGGACCAGCGTCATCCCGGTGGAGAGGAACGCCACCAGCTCAGCGACGGGGAAGATCATCTTCGCCGTCGTCCCATCCTGTACCGTCTCACCGTTCAGAATTGCTCTGATTGAAAGATTTTGCGGATCGGGCACCTCATCTTTCGTGGCGATGAAAGGCCCGAACGGCATGAAGGTATCCAGGGACTTGCTCCGCGTCCACTGTCCTCCTTCCGAGAACTGGAGGTCGCGGGCGGAGACGTCGTTGGCGTTGGCGTATCCGAAGACGTGATCCAGGGCTTCGGACTCGGGGACGTTGCGGGCCGTCTTCCCGATGACCACGGCAAGCTCCGCCTCATAGTCCACCTGCCGGGTGATGGGCGGGATGAGGATGGCCTCGCCCGGCCCGATGATGGTGTTCGGGTACTTGGTGAAGACCACGGGCTTATCTGGGATTGGGGCTCCCGTCTCCTGGGCGTGGTCCTCGTAGTTGAGGCCGATGGCGACGATCTTCTCGGGGTTCGGGATCGGGGCGTGCAGCCGCGCCGTGGAAAGCGGAACAGTGTCCTCCCCCGGCTCGGGGCTCCCGCCGTACTCGATGAAATCCAGCATGCTCTCGTGGGCGAGGGGCCTTATCTCTTCACCCTCAAGTGAACCGATCCGCGGCCCACCATCCCCCACCGAATACGTGACCAGCCTCATATTCCCTCCCTGCTATCTTGCCTGTGACACCGGCAATCTTAGCAGCAACCCGCCCGCCGTTCCCCGGACGAACGCCATGCTTGCGTCATGCTTTGCGATTCGCCGCTCAGGTCTTGCGGCGGAGGTGGCGTAGTACCAGTAGCGCGGCGGCTGCCACTGCCGCGGTTATGAGGACGGCGTTTGAGTAGGAGCCGATCCAGGCTTCCACCCGCTGCCAGTTCGCGCCGAGTATGACGCCGGCCCCGATGAGCAGCGCGTTCCACGCGCCGGAGCCTACGGCGGTTAGCGCGGTGAAACGGAGGAGGGGCATCTTCATTGTGCCGGCTGGGATGGAGACGATGCTCCTGGCAACGGGCACGACGCGGGCGAAGAGCACGACCCAATCGCCGTAGCGCCGGAACCAGCCGTCCGCACGGTCGAGGCTCTTGGCGTCCACGCGCAGGAAACGCCCGTAGCGCAGCACGAGCCTGCGTCCTCCGTAGCAGCCCAGAGCGTAGAGGATGAGGGCCCCGGCAACACTCCCGAATGTGGCGGCGAGGACGGCCTGCCAGAAACCGAGGTCGCCCCGGCCGACGAGGAAGCCGGCGAGCGGGAGGACGACCTCCGAGGGTATCGGGGGGAACAGATTCTCGGCGAGGAGCAGCAACGCCAGGCCAACGTAGCCGAGCGCGGCTATCACGTCGAGTACCCAGGCTCCGATCCCATCCAAAAAGCAACACCTCCGCGCAGTGCCTCGACAGAGGCCCGCGATAGCCGTACCGCCATAATTACCCCGCGTCGCCGAAAAAGTTGCTTCTCAGGGTTGGAGGCGCTCTATCTTCCAGGCTCCATTGTCCCGGTGGTAGATCAAACGGTCGTGCAACCGGTTCTCGCGGCCCTGCCAGAACTCGATGGTCTCCGGCGCGACCCGATAGCCACCCCAGTACGGCGGACGCGGCACCTCACGACCCTCGTATTCTTCCTCCAGATCCCGCAGCCGGTCTTCCAGGACGCCCCGGTCCTCGACCGAACGGCTCTGCTCGGAGACGAGCGCACCGAGTCTGCTGCCCCGAGGGCGGCTGGCGTAGTAGGCGTCGGACTCCTCTCCGGAGACGCGATTCGCACTCCCCTCCACCCGGACCTGCCGCTCCAGCTCGCCCCAGTAGAAGAGCAAGGCGCATCGGGGATTATTCTCCAGGTCTCCGGCCTTGCGTCCCTCGTAGTTGGTGTAGAAGACGAAGCCCCGCTCGTCGAAGCCTTTTAGCAAGACTACGCGGGCGGAGGGATGGCCTTCGGGGGTGGCGGTGGCGACGGTCATGGCGTTGGGTTCGTG
>JBPCLT010000217.1:0-14656 GCA_051003015.1 Rubrobacteraceae bacterium
GTTGGGCGGAAGGAGGATCTACTATGGCTGGGTCGTGGTGTGGGTGGTCTTTGCGGCGCTGCTCGTCTCGGCCAGGGTACGGGCGGTGGCGTCTTGCGGTCGCTCGGCGAAAACGTTGTAGTCCAGCCGATCCAGGATACGGGCGTACTTTCTCACGCGCTCGGGATCGTGCCCGAACGCTACCAAAGCCGCGTCGGGCTGGGTTTTGTAAGTGGCAAGTATGTATGCCGCTCTTTCCCTATAGGTCTTGGTTGCCGCTCCCGCTTCCATCCCCGCCATGTAGGATGCGGGTATGCTTACCAGCATAACGCCCAGCATGACGCCGAGCAGAGCGGTGATAACGTGAGACCTTCTTTCCAACGCTAGCTTTGCGAACATGGTGTAGAGGCTCACCACCGCCAAGATGGAGAAAATTGAAAATCTCGAAGCCAGGGCTTGCGCGAACGCCTGCTCCTCCGGGAAGCCCGAGCGTCCCACCGTGATGAGCGTCAGCGAGAGGAAGGAGAAGACGAGAAGGGTTAGCCAGAACGAGTTTTCTTGTACCTTCTCGCCTCTGTAGATCAAAAGCATACCCACAATGGCCAGACAAGCGAGCAACAGGCCGCCTCCGAGTGCAAGACTGTCGTCCCAGAACAGTGAGCCGCCGAGTAGGGTGAAGAAGTAGCTTATCCCGGTTAGGGGATGATCAAAGACGAAGAGAAGGGGAGGGGTGCTCTTGGGCTTCTCGTACCCGATGAAGTAAAAGACCCATATTCCCAGACCGATCAGGCTCCAGCTTCCGACCGCGAGCTTCTTTGCCGACCCCCCGATGGGGGTAATGAGAAGTTGCAGGAGTCCCGCGGGCCACACCAAAAGACCTTGCACGGCGGAGAACGAAGCAGCCGCAGCGCTCACCGAAGCCGCCAAAAGGCTGGCTTTTTTGACGTTGCCGTTCCGCGAGTTGTGGAGAAAGTAGAGCGCGAGTACGGAGAACGTTTGCGCGAAGGCGAAGGTGATCTGGTTCCCCCACAGCATGTTCTCGTGTTGCCTGAGGCTGAACAACAAGAACGGAATAGGAATAAAGAGAAGAAGAGAGTGCCGATCTTCGAAGCTCTTCCTAAAGGCAAGAAACAGGCTTACCGACGTGACGAAGATGCAGACCTGTACGAGGTACATCAAGGGCACGGTATTGTAATCTGTTATGGTGCCCGACAGCAGCATCACGGTATAGGGAAGGAAGTATATGTGCTCGTTGTGGTGTGCGAAGAGGTCCGCTATGCTTAGCGTGTCCCGATACAGCCTGCGCAAGGGCACCACGAAGTCCCATTCGTCCGCGAAAAAGACGTTGACGCCGAACAGATACACGTAGAGTATCGAGATGCAGAAGGGTACGAGGATCGACAGGCAGCAGACAACGGAGATCACTTTGTTGATATTCGCGCTGCTAGCAAGCTCCTTGGCTGTTCTTGCTTGAGCGATGGCCCCTCTTTTTCCAGGCTGCGTGGACCCTGACAGGCGGATACGTAATCATCCATGCTAGGGATCGTTTCCGATCCCCGCAAGGGCCCCCCCTTTGTTTTCTGGCTCAAAGACCTTTGGCGGCTGAAAAAGCCGTAAGCCTGTTGACGGCTAACCGTGAGTGTCCTTCCTCTCGCCCAGCAAGAATCCCTGCACCTCGCGGTTGAACGCTTCGGCCCGCTCGTCGTGGGGGAGGAGGGCGGCGTACCGGAAGACGCGAGGCACGGCGCGGGGATTGCGCTGAAGGAAGTCTTCGATCTCCTTGACCGGTATGGTCTTGGCTTCCTGTCCCCAGGCGATCATGGTCCGGTGCGGCACCCGAGGCCAGTAATCCGACACGCCGAGGTTGAGCTTGCCCGAGACGAAGGCCGCCGGGAAGTATCTGGCTCCCGGTCCTCCCGGTCCATGACTGGCCCGATAATAGTTCTCCACGAGGTCATCCGTCACGAACGCCGGGTCGTGGTAGGCCATCCTCTCCAGGTAGTAGCGGATGCTCCGCCGGGAGACGAGGCCGTGGTAGAGGCTGTCCCCGAGCACGGGCGCGGCGAAGAGAGTGTAGACGGCGTCGCCCAGACGGCCCGAGGGACGTTCCAGGCTCCTGTAGCCGGTCGGACAGATGAAGACGACCTTCTTGTAGAGCCTGGGACTGCGGACGAGTGCGGGCATCGCCAGGGCGGCGGAGAGAGAGCTTGCGACGATGTGTGTTTGCTCCCCGATCTCCTCGCGCGCGAAGTCCTCTATCTGGGCCGCCACGTCCTCCGGCCCGTACCGCCGCCGTGGACGCCCCGACGCGCCGCACCCGAGCAGATCCAGCGCATACACCCGGAAGTCCCGTGATAGCTCTCGGAAGTTCTTCCTGTACTCGAAAGACGACGCCCCAGCGTAGACGCCATGAACCAGCAAGACCGGCTCGCCCTCCCCGGCGACGGTGTACGCCAGGTCCCCATCCCTCCACCGGAAACGCCGGACCTCTCCCCCAAGCCGGTTCTCCAGAGTTCCACTCAACTCCAGCCTGCGATTGAGCGCCGCGAGCCCGAGGATGGCTCCGCCTACGCATCCCACCGCCAATGCCCCCCCGAACCCGGCCATCTTCCTTCGCCCCACGAAACTCCTCACTCCTCCACCCGTACCCTAGAACATTCGCAACAGACCCGCATTGACAAACAGACTATATACGATAACGTTTAAGGAAATTAAATAAGTAGCTTAAATAAATGTTAAATGGGTTGGAGCGGAGCTTGGATCGCCAGGAGGTCGTGGACGAGGTGATGATGTTGTTGCCGGCGCTTGGGCGTGGGATGGGGAAGCCAACGCCGGTGGAGATGGCTGAGATCTCACGCCGGGGGGGACGGGCTTCGGCGGAGGCGCACATCTCGCCGGGGCACGTGCAGGTTTTGATCTCGCTTTCGCGCGGGCCGTGTTCGGTCGGGCAACTGGCCGAAGTAGTGGGCGTCTCACCGCCGGCTGTGACGCAGCTCGTGGATCGGCTGGTGGAGCACGGGATAGTCGAGCGGCGTCACGACGAGAAAGACCGGCGGATGGTCATGGTGGACTACGTGCCGGAGATGCGCGAGGTGGCACGTGGGATCGTGGAGAGCCGCCGCCGGCAGCTCGAAGGGGTCATCGAGGCGCTTACGGATCAGGAAGCGATGGCGTTCCTTAAGGGTTTGAAGATGCTGGTGGATAGCTTCGGCGGCGTGCCGGGGGAGGAGAACTAGATGCAGGCTGTCGTCCGCTGGTGCCTCGGGAACCGCTCCGTCGTGTTCCTGGCTGCCTTCATCCTCATCGCCACGGGCGCTTACGCCACGACGCGCCTCAACCAGGAGCTGTTGCCGGACATCGAGTTTCCAATCATAACCGTCTCGACCCCTGTGTCCGGAGCGGGGCCGGACGTGGTGGACGAGCAGGTCACGCAGCCCGTGGAGAGCGCCGTCGAAGGCATCGAGGGCATCGAGAGCATCCAGGCGACCTCAGCGGCGGGCTTCTCCGTGCTCGTCGTCGAGTTCGGGCTCGATGTGGACACCGAGGAGGCGGAGCGTGAGATCAGCAGCAACCTGAGCGGTCTCTCGCTTCCGGAGCAAGCCGGGACACCGGAGATCAACCGCCAGTCGGCCTCTGAGTTCCCGATCCTGAACGTCTCCCTCTCCGCGAAAGACGGGGACCTCGCCCGCGTCACCGAGTACGCTGAGGACGAGGCCATCCCGCGCATCGAGGACGTGGAAGGCGTCGCGTCGGCTGACCTCATCGGCGGCTCCGAACGGCGGATAGAGATACAACTCGACCCCGAGAAACTCGAAGAGAGCGGGGTTCCGGCCGAGGCGGTCGTCGGCGCGATCTCCGGCTCGAACGTGAACGCGCCCGTGGGCGACGTGCGCATCGGAGACCTCTCCACCCCAATCCGGGCCACCAGCGAACTGACCACCGTAGAGGAACTGCGCGACCTCCCAGTCGGGGCCGCGGGCGCAACGGCCGGAACCGCCCCCGGCGCTGCCTCCGGCGGAGTCCCGAGCGGAGCAACTGGCGCGAGTGCGCCTTCGGGTATTCCGCCCGGTGTTTCCTCTGGCGCGCCTCCCGCCGGAGCTTCGGCGCCACCGGTGGGGGCGAGCGCAGGGGCTTTGGCTTCCGCCACGCCCGCCTCGGCTGAGGCGCCGGAGCCGGTGTTGTTGGGGGATGTGGCGGAGGTGCGGGAGGTCAGTTCGGACATCTCCGGCATCTCGCGCACCAACGGGGAGCCGAGCCTCGGTCTCAACGTCACCAAGGAGCCGGAGGCAAACACCGTCGAGGTTGCCAATGGCGTGACGCAGGCGCTGGAGAAGGTGCGCGACGACCTCGGGGAGGACGAGGTGGTCGTTGTCTTCAACTCCGCCGAGGATGTCGAGGAGTCGGTCAACGGGCTTGTGGAGAAGGCCCTGATCGGGGGCCTTCTCGCCATACTCGTGATCTTCGTCTTCCTGCGTAGCCTGCGGGCCACCCTCGTCACGGCGGTATCTTTGCCCACCTCGATCCTGGCCGCCCTCCTGTTCTCGTGGGCGGACAACCTGACCCTAAACATCATCACCCTCGCCGGCCTGACCATCGCCGTCGGCCGGGTGGTGGACGACGCCATCGTGGTCCTGGAGAACTCCTACCGCTACATCCAGCAGGGTTATGAGCCGGAGGACGCGGCCATGAGAGGGGCCTCGGAGGTGGCGAGCGCCATCACATCCTCGACCCTTACGACGACCGCCGTGTTCCTGCCCCTGGGTCTCGTCGGCGGCATCGTCAGCAAGTTCTTCCTCCCACTCTCCCTCACGGTCGCGTTCGCCCTGATCGCCTCCCTGATCGTCTCGGTGACCATCATCCCCGTGCTCGCCAGCGCCTTCATCAAGCGCAGGCCCGTCCGCGAGAAATCCGAAGCCGAAACCCGGACTGAGGACGACTTCTTCGACGATTACGAGAGCCGCCACTCGCGGCGGGAACGGCGCGATGCGCGGCGGAACCAGCGCGGTGCGCGGGTGTTCCGGGCGTTCTTCGTGACCCTGCTGGTCCTGGCCGCGCTCTTCGCGGGCGCCGTCGCCGCGGCGGGGGCCGGGCTGCTCGATGGGTTCTCATGGTTGCCACAGGACCTCGTCGGACGCCTGAGTGACCTCGCGAGCGCCGTCCAGAATGCGGTGGCGGATGTGGATACGGGATCGCCGGTATTTCTCGCTGTGGCAGGAACCGTGGCCGGGCTCGTGATCCTGGTCCTCGCCCTCCTCGCAGTGCGGGCGGCGCGACGTTTCGAAGAGGGGTCGGATGACGGCGGGTGGCTCGTCGCGCTGTATACGCCGGTCTTGCGGTGGAGCCTCAGGCACCGGCCCTCGGTCCTCTTCCTGGCGCTTCTGGCGTTCGGTGGAGGGCTCGCCGCCATACCGTTCCTCGCGGTCAGTTTCTTTCCGCCGAGCGAGGAGCGTCTCTTGCAGGCCACGGTCGAGTTGCCCGCCGGGACCGCCGCCGGGGAGACGGAGCAGAGGCTCAGGCCCTTCGAGGAGTTCATGCTCGACGACCCCGGCGTGGACGGTTACCAGCTCTCCATCGGAGGCGAGGACAACTTCAACCCGGACCAGCCTCTGCGTTCCGAGAACCAGGGGCAGGCGTTCATCGTCGTGGAGGAAAACGCCAACGTCCAGGACACCCTCGCCCGGCTGGCCGAGGAGGGCCGCGATCGCTACGGTGAGGATTTCCAGGTCCAGATCCTCCAGCAGGGACCGCCGACCGGAGGAATCGAGATCACCATCATCGGCGGCTCCGAGGAGGAATTGCGGACGGCATCGGAGACCGTGGTGGATGAGATCTCCAACAACAACGCCGTCGCCAACGTGCGAAGCGACATCTCCGACGTGAGCCCGGAGGTCGAGGTAGAGGTGAACGCCGAAGAAGCCGCGAAGGCCGGGCTCTCCCCGACCGCTGTCTCGACTTCACTGGGCACCTTGCTCGGTGGCGGGCCCCCGATCACGCTCGGCGACACGCCCGCCACCGTCGGCGTGCCGGAGAGTTCGGCTGACTCGCTGGAGGACGTGCGGGAACTTCCCGTAGGCTCCGGCCAGACCGTGGACGGCGTGGCGGAGGTGCGGGAGGTGCAGGCGCCCTCGGCCATCAGCCGCTCCGACGGTGAACGGGCCGTGACCGTCACCGGCACCATCACCTCCGAGGACACAAGCTCCGTCTCCAATGAAGTCGCGGCCTCGCTTACGGACCTCGAATTTCCTGAGGGCGTGACGGCCAACGTCGGGGGCGAGTCCGAGGACATCGAGGAGAGCTTCAGGAACCTCCTCCTCTCCATCATCGTGGCGCTCGTGCTCGTCTATCTGATATTGGTGATCTTCTTCGGCTCCCTGCTGACGCCGCTGGTCATCCTGCTCTCCGTCCCGCTCACCACCACAGGGGCGTTCGGCGCACTGCTCATCACCGGCACGGCCCTGAGCCTCCCGGCGCTTCTGGGCGTGTTGCTCCTGATCGGGATAGTCGTCTCCAACGCCATCCTGCTCGTGGACTTCGCCGGCAACGCCCTGAGTCGCCATGACAATGTGGACGACGCCATCATCGAGGCCGGGCGGGCGCGGCTGCGGCCCATCCTGATGACGGCGCTGGCGACCGTCTTCGCCCTGCTGCCGCTCGCATTCGGCTTCGGGGGCGGGGGCAGCGCGCTCATCTCAAGCAGCCTAGCGATACCCGTGATCGGGGGTCTCGTCACCTCCACCTTCCTGACGCTCCTCGTCGTGCCCGTAGGCTATTCGCTCCTGAAAGGCGGCCGGCGGCGCAAGAAGAAGGGCTGACGCTGGAGCGAGGCTCGACTATTCCGTTTCATGGGTCTGGAATCGCGAGTTGCTTGCAGATCCCGCGGGCCGTGGCGTCGTCTACCTCATTGTGGCGCGGGACACTGGTGCGCTTGCGGGTATTGGGATCCCAATAGATCGAGTGCTTCGATCCCTCTCGCTTGAGTACGCATCCGTGTATGGACAGATGTTTGAGGAGATCTCGGCGCTTCATTCCCTGGCCCCTTACTCCCCTTCTCCGCTGCCCTCTAGCTGCTTCTGGAGGTCGATGGCCAGGATGCCGTCCATCATCTCCGCTTGGTAGCGGCGGCCCGCCGCCTCTTCAGGAATTTCGTAGAACTTCATGAAGGAGCGCCCCTCCACTTGGTAGGAGTGTTTGGTATGGTGCCGCACCGCGTAGGAGTCCGGTGACCCTCGCTCCGCACCCTTCAGCCCGATGACCTTATCGCTGCGGTCGTAGAATAACTCGATGGCTTCGGGGCGGTTTAAGGCTTCGTAAGCCAACTCGTTGAGCGCAAACAAACCGCGGAGATGAAAGGCGACGATAGGAACAGGCTCCGAAGTGACCTTATACCGGCGAAATTTCTCAAAATTTGGCACGCTACACCTTTTTCGAAGGGAACCGAGCGGAGTATAGCACGGTATAAGTGCGATGCTCAACAGAGTTTGACCGGACGCTGGTTAAGCGTTTGCTGGGGAGCGCGACGCGCGTCGGATGCGCAAAGTAATATGAGCAGGCATACGAGTGAAGTAGCGCGGGCTTTGGGGCTGGCTAGCGGTTGTGCTGACTACACTTCGAGGGATTCGAGGATAACTTTCCTGCCTCTGGATTCTTTGTCCTTGAGTTCCTCCTGCGCGTCCTCGCGCATGTCTTCGAGCATCAAGTGAATTGCGTCCTTGAGGTTTTCGCGCGCCTCTTCGACGGTCTGCCCCTGCGTGATCGCACCAGGCACTTCCGGACAGGTAGCAACCCACCAGCCCTGATCGCCGCGCTCGAAGAGCGCCGTAAATTTCTCCATCAGCTACCTCCATTGACGAGCTCTGCGGGATCTACCCCTAGCGCCGCTGCTAGCTTGCGGACAGTGGGTGGACGGGAGTTACCGCCCTCTCCTCTCTCCAAGCGGCCTAGATGGTCCCGATGCAAGCCGCACATTCCGGCAAGCTCGCTGCGGCTCCAAAATTTCTGAAGCCTGAGCCCCTGCAACTTGTCTCCATTGATCTTCATAGTCCCTATTGTAGACATTTTACGACCTATCCGTGTTTTTATCTTGATGCGTCTACGTTATAACATGAGAATAGCGCTTTATTCATGAGTAAATTATGTTGATAATGCGCAACGCTTCGCCAACAAGTCAGAGTGCTAGCGACACGAACTGACAAACGTCGGGCCTTCGCTCCGATCCCTAACGGAAACATATGTACCCGGACGAGATCGTCAGCTCGTCGTCCAGATCCTCGCATCGGCACCGCCAGAAATCCCGGGTGGGTGAGATCGCCCCGTCTCGACGGCAACGCCGCGTGCTCTAGCCGCAGAGAGTGGTTGGCTAGAACTCGAACTTCCTGCCCTATCCCTGCTCCGGCTGCTCAGCTTCAGGTTTACGGCTATAGTCAGAACAGCAACGTTACTCTCACGATCACCACGGCGACTGCGACCCGGTGGGTGGCGATGACTCAGCATAGCGATGGTGGCAGCGCCTACCAGTTTGACACCGTAATCGGCGAGTTCGAATCTATCCCCAGGTTCTAGTAGTAACCGGAAGTCCGGGCGGGCGCGGCTGCGGCCCATCCTGATGACGGCGCTGGCGGTCGACGGCGCAAGAAGAAGGGCTGACGCTGGAGCAGACTGGAGCCCCACCCAAACTGGTGCTGGTTGTCTGTTCATCGTAGTCTCCTTCGCCGTCTATGGGAGCCGAATAATCGTCCCGGCTATGATAGGGAGACGGTACCGCAAGGATTGGCTAGGAGTTCTCACGCGCTCGCCAGGAAGGTTTTTTGATTCTCCAAGATAGGCCATCTGGCGTATGCGCTCCGCTCTGGAAGGGGCCATAATCGAGCCCAGGCGGCTGGCTTGGGCCCTTTACCGGCTGAAGCTCTTTCGTTGTCTGGCCGAAAGGTTGGACTGCGGCATCCTTGCGGGAGCGCTACCTGGTTCCCGTTCGGACCATCATGCGAGCTAGGAGGATCAGGGGATGACGAGGGCGATTTTCTCGAAGGTGATGTGGGCCGGCAGGGCCACGACTTTCTGCGTGGGACTGGCGGTGATGTTCGGTGTCGGAGCAACGGCGCTGGCCGCGACGGGCATACAGTGCCAGGACGGCGAGTGTCGCGGGACCGCCGGACCAGACCTCATGAAGGGCACCGGAAGCTCCAACCAGATGTACGCTGGCGAGGGGGACGACATGCTGAAGGGCTTCGACGGCCCCGACTACCTGCGTGGTGACGCGGGCAACGACCAACTGTTCGGGGGGAGGGTCCGCGACTCGCTGGAGGGCGGCCCGGGCAAGGACGTTCTCTCCGGGGGCGGGGGCGACGACAGCTACGACCTCAGAGGGTACAACTGGGGGCACGACACCTTGATCGACAGGGCCGTCCCCGACTCCGGCGCTGGCACCGGCAACCTCCTCTGGCTGAACCACTACGGCGGCGAGGATCTGGTGGTGGACCTCGTCGCCGGTCCCGGTTCCGAGGTCAGAAGCGAGGGAGGCGCCGCCGCCGGGTGGGAGGGGAACGTCATAGACAAGGCGATCGATCTCTCCGATGGCGACGACCTCCTAAAGGGGAACGACCGCGCAAACTTCCTCGCCGCCTACGATGGCGACGACGACGTCCGGGGCAGAGCGGGCGACGACTTGATCGACGTGGGCGACGGCTCGGGCGGGGACACGGTGCGCTGCGGTAAGGGCGAGGATACGGTCATCCGCGACCTCCCCGATCCCGTTGCGGGTGGCCCCGGCGACGCGATAGCCGCCAATTGCGAGGTCCAGCAAGACCCTGACGTTGCCGTGCTCGATTAAGACATTTCGCCGGCAAGGAAGGCCGATCCGACACTCGAAAGCCGGTGGATCAAAACCCGACCTTCCTGCCTTCTCCCTGCTCCGGTTGCTCCGGCGAGGGATCTTCCACCGGCTGCTCCTCCAGGTACTCGACGCCCCCGAGCAAGAGTCGCGGCTCCATGTCCAGACCGGCGGCGAGCTTGCGGATGGTCGCCGGATACGCCTTGCGCCGTCCCATCTCCAGCTTGGAGATGGTGTCCCGCGCCACACCGCTCTTCTCCGCCAACTGCTCCTGGCTCATCACCGCCCGCTGCCGAAAACCCCGCAAACGCGACATGTCCATCGTCTTGTCCTCCAAAACACTACATAAAACTTGCATAAATACTGCATAAATGCTACTCTCTGAAAGTATAGCGCAGGCGAGAAGGAGTGGTGGAGATGAGTGATCTGCGGTTGGTCATCCCTTATGTAACGGAGCAGAGTCCACGTGGCGAGCGGACGATGGACATTTATTCGCGGCTCTTGCGGGATAGGATCGTGTTTCTCGGGACGCCGGTGGACGACTCGGTGGCGAATGCGATCATGGCGCAGCTTTTGCTACTGGACGCGGAGGAGCCGGAGCAGGACGTGAACCTGTATATCAACTCGCCTGGCGGGAGCGGGACGGCGATGCTCGCCATCTACGACACCATGCAGTTTGTGAAATGCGACGTGGCGACGACGGCGCTCGGGATGGCGGCTTCGGCGGGTGCGTTCCTGCTCGCAGCGGGGGCCGAAGGCAAGAGGAGCGCGCTGCCAAACGCCCGTATACTCATGCACCAGCCGTCCATCCAGGGGCTTGGCGGGCAGGCTTCGGACGTGGAGATCCATGCGCGTGAGATCATCGCCCAGAAACGGCGGGTCAACGAAATACTCGCTTCGCGCACGGGCCAGCCGTTCGAGAAGATCGAACGCGACACCGACCGGGACTTCATCATGAGCGCGGCCCAGGCGACGGAGTACGGGGTCATAGACCGCGTCGTTGACCGCCCGGCGGAGATCGGGAACCCGAGCTAGCTCCGGGAGGCGGGATGGACCTTCTCG
This sequence comes from Rubrobacteraceae bacterium, assembly GCA_051003015.1. Classification (GTDB taxonomy): domain Bacteria; phylum Actinomycetota; class Rubrobacteria; order Rubrobacterales; family Rubrobacteraceae; genus JACDGB01. Next base: position 10,868 of record JBPCLT010000217.1, read on the forward strand.
TACTCGGCGGCACGCGCTTCGTCGGCCGGCATCTCGTCCGGGCCGCCCTCGAACGCGGTCACCGGGTCACGCTCTTCAACCGGGGACAGTCCGCCCCCGACCTCTTCACGGAGGCCGAGAACCTGAGCGGCGACCGCGAAGGGGACCTCTCGGCGCTCAGAGGCCGGAAGTGGGATGCCGTCGTGGATACTTGTGGATACGTGCCGCGGGTCGTTCGGGCGTCGGCGGAGCTTCTGGCGGACGCGGTTGACCGCTACGTTTTCGTATCCAGCATCTCCGTGTACCGGGACCCTTTGATGCCGGGCGCGGACGAGTCGGCTCCGGTGGCGGTCCTCGAAGACGAGCCGGTCGAGGAGGTGACGGCGGAGACGTACGGCGCGCTCAAGGCACTGTGCGAGCGGGCGGCGGAGGAGGCCATGCCGGGCCGGACCATCTCCATCCGTCCCGGCCTCATCGCCGGTCCCCACGACCCCACAGGCCGCTTCGCCTACTGGCCCCGGCGCGCGGCGAGAGGCGGCGACGCGCTGGCGCCGGGAGACCCGGAGCGTCCCGTGCAGTTCGTGGACGCCCGCGACCTGGCACGTTGGCTCCTCGTCATGGCCGAACTGGGCGAATCCGGGACATACAACGCCGCCGGCCCCGAACATACGCTGACGATGGGCGGACTTCTGGAGGAATGCGCGAACGCCGCCGGGAGCGATGTCCGGTTCACTTGGATGGACGACGACTTTCTGGAAGAGCGGGGCGTCGAGTCTTTCACCGAGTTGCCACTGTGGCTGCCGGAAGAGCATGCGGGGATGCTCGCGGTGGATAATTCCGGGGCCGTCGCGGCGGGGCTCGAGTTCCGGCCCGTGGGGGAGACCATCCGGGACGTGCTGGAGTACGAGCGCGGTCATGCGGATGCGGAGTACGATGCGGGCCTCGACCCGGAGCGGGAGCGCGAGTTGCTCGGACGATGGCACGAAGGAAGGAATACGGCGCGATGAACCTGACGCACGAGTACATGCGGCATCGGAGAGGATACTCGTTCGGGGCGGGGTGTTGTTGGGTCCGGATCTACGAAGGCGCGGCGGGGGATGCCCCCGTGGTCGTCTGCGAAGAGCTGCCGGAAGCCGGGAGCGCGAGGGTTTCGGAGATGTCGCCGCAGCTTGCGGCGGAGGTGATAACCGAGCACTTCGCCAGTGTCCTGCCAGATCTGCCGCGTCCGATGCTCTGGATCGAACACCATCCCCGCCGCCGGGGCCCAGGCCGCTTCTACCTGATCTCCTTCCCCTCCTACGAACCTCATCCCGAAGGCATCGGCTTCGTCCGGCGCATGACGCTCGGTCCCCCAACCCGCGAACCCCTCACCCCCCAGGAAGCAGCCATCCTGATACGAGGAGCGTAGAAAAGTACAGGCATCTTCCGGAGTGCGTTGGTAAGCTCTTCGGCGTGAGAAAGGAAATCGGACGCTACGCGCTGATAGTCTTTGCCGGCCTGGCGGTGGCCGCTCTTCTCCGGCAGCGCCGCCGGCCCATGCCGCATCCACCGCCCCTCACCTTCCTCTTCGAGAACCCCTTCGCGGAGGCTTTTGTCGGGGTGGATCTCTTGCTGGAGCGCGCGGATCTCGCGCCCGGCATGCGCGTCCTCGATGCAGGCTGCGGTCCCGGGCGTCTTACCGTTCCGCTGGCGAAAGCGGTTGGAGCGCACGGAGAGGTCGTCGCCCTCGACTGCCAGCCCGCGATGCTTCGCAAGCTCGAAGAAAGGATGGTGGCCGAAGGTCTCCACAACGTGCGGCTCTTGAGAGCCGGGCTCGGTGAAGGCGCGCTGGAGCGAGGGGTTTTCGACCGGACGATACTGGCGATGGTCCTCGGCGAGGTGCGCGACAGGGAGGCCGCGCTTCGAGAGGTCTTCGGGGCGCTCAGGCCCGGCGGAATCCTATGCGTAACGGAGGTCTTCGGCGACCCGGACTACCGCAGGCCCGCCACCGTGCGCCGTGAAGTCGAGAAGGCGGGGTTCCGGCTTATCGCCCGGCATGGCGGCTTCCCGGCTTATACATTGAACTTCGAGAAGCCCGGAAGCCTAGCGGCCGAGCAAGCGCCGCCAGAAGCCTCTGTCCTCTGAAGCGGGCTCCTCCGGGGTTGGCTCTGCGTCCGCCTGACGTCTCAGCAGGCCGATGAGGACTTCGCGGTCGAGGACTTGTACCTCCATCCCGCCTTCCAACCGCTCGGGCGGGGGGCTCAGGGCAACGTATGGTACCTCTTCGCTTTGGTATTCGAGAAGATCTATGAGATCCTCGGCGGACACCTCCCGCGCCTTCCAGTCGGTCCCGAAGTCTCCCGTCGAATCCAGGAACTCCTCGGCTTCTTCGGTGGAATCGAAGAGCGGCACGGCCTCGCCGTCATCGAGCACGATGGCGAGAAGTTCGTCCTCAGTCTCCAGCCCTCCGACGATGACGACGTGTGCTCCGAGAGCGTCCATCGTCAGAGGGCCGCAGCCGTTTGTCGGTCTACTTTACGAAGTAGTATCGGCGGAGGGCTGCTCGTCGGGCGGGGTGAGGCCGATGCCGGGGCCTTCGGGGGTGTCAACGACGTTCAGGACGCTGCCGTCGAGGGCCTCGCTCACGGGCGCGGCGATGTGCAGCAAGCTCTCGCCTTCGTGCTCCACCACCTGATCGTTGCCCTGGGGCTCGCCGGCGGCGACGCCGACCACCGTCTGGCCGGAGTCCTCGTCCGTCACAGGGTCCAGCCGCAGGACCGTCCCCTCCGGATGCTCGACGTTCAAGAATAGCTCTTTCGCTTCTTCGGTTACCGAGATCATGCGTTCTCCTTCCCCATCGAAGCGTCACGAGACGCCAGCGATTGGATGGGAGCGTACAGTGTCAGAGACTAACCTATCAACCTGGCGCCAGATTTAAACCGGAAGTCCGAAGCACGGGTTTAAGCTTTTCCCCGCCACGTAGTAGAAATATACCCGGTTCTCGAGAGGAGGCAGCATGGACGAGGAAAGAACGAAAGCTACGGAGTACGAGATCAAAAAGGTCGGCAACCGCTACTATCCGATCATCGTGGACCGGGAAGCCGGCGGTCACTATGAGATCAAAAACCCCATGACCGGCGGTACTTTAAGCTACACGAAGGAAGAGGCCGCCAAGAAGTACGTCGAGCGCGCCCGCCAGAAGGAGCGGGAGGGATGAGGGACTTCGATCCCGCGACCTACGGCGACCGGATGGCCGGGGTCTATGACGACTGGTTCGGGGCGCCGAAAGATGCGGAGGTCGCCGCCGCGTTCCTCGCCGGACTGGCCGGATCGAGACCGGCGCTGGAACTCGGCATCGGCACGGGGCGAGTCGCTCTTCCTCTATCGCAGAAAGGAATCGAAGTCCACGGGATAGATGCCTCCGGGGTGATGGTGGAGAGGCTGCGGGAGAAACCCGGAGGGACGGATATCCCGGTGACCGTCGGGGACTTCGCCGGCGTGGATGTGGAGGGACGATTCTCGCTGGTGTACGTGGTCTTCAATACGTTATTCGCCCTGACCAAGCAGGAGGATCAGGTCCGCTGCTTCGAGAACGTCGCAGGCCGCCTCGAAGAGGGAGGCGCGTTCGTGGTCGAGGCATTCGTGCCGGACTTCGCGCGGCTCCTCACGGGACAGGTCACCCAGACCAAACGGGTCGAGGTTGACAGGGTCTTCCTGGAGATGACCCGCTACGATACCGTCGCCCAGCGCGCCTACTCGCAGAACATCGTGATGGGCGAGAGCGGCACGAAGTTGTATCCGGTGGAGATCCGTTACGCCTGGCCGTCGGAG
>JBPCLT010000218.1:0-6846 GCA_051003015.1 Rubrobacteraceae bacterium
CCACCAACGACCTGTGGATGTCGATCCCCGCGCTCGGTCTGTACGACAACTACGTGACGAGCACGACGGACTATTCGGCGATGGACTACGGAGCTATCAAGCCGGCCGAGACGGGCTTCCCGTGGCAGGAAAGCGCGAACACGTACATAGCCGCACATAGGCTCGGCTGGCCTGGCACCGGCAGCGACCATCAATTCTACAATCTCCCTCTGTTGGCTAAAGGGGATGTGATCTACCTCGGCGACGCCAACGGAACCACTTACACCTACAAAGTAACCGGGTTCAAGGAGGTGTCGTTTGCCGAGACCTGGGTCACGGCCCCCCAGGCCGGTAGGGACATGATCTCGCTGCAGACCTGCATCGAGGACTACGGAGATTACTGGACGATGGGCCCCGACTGGCCCGTCCGCTACATAGTTCAGGCCGACCGGGTCTCCGTAGACCCCGCCTGATCCAAAACTAGAGTTGCGTTCAGAGAGCGTCCTTCCGGGGCGCTCTTTTCTTGCCGGATGTGAGCCCGGAAGGCGTTCGGACTATACTTGCCGGGTCGAATGAGATCTATCGAAGGAGGAAATCGGAATGACACTCGTGACTATGCGCCAGCTTCTGGACGAGGCGGCGAAGGGCGGCTACGGCGTGGGCGCGTTCAACGTCAACAACCTGGAGCAGGTACAGGCCATCATGGAGGCGGCCCAGGAGACAGGCTCTCCGGCCATCATCCAGGCGAGCCGCGGCGCCCGCAAGTACGCCAACGACCGCTTCCTCTACCATCTCATGGTGGCGGCGGAGGAGGTGTACCCGGAAGTCCCGGTCGCGTTGCACCAGGATCACGGCAACGGCCCCGACACCTGCCGGAGCGCCATCGAACTCGGCTTCACCAGCGTGATGATGGACGGCTCCCTCGAAGAAGACGGCAAGACCCCGGCGGACTTCGAGTACAACGTGCGCGTCACCCGCGAGGTCGTGGAGATGGCCCACGAGCGGGGCGTGACGGTCGAGGGCGAGCTTGGTACCCTGGGCGGTATCGAGGATGGGCATGGTTCGGGCGTGGTGGCGCTGACGGATCCGGATCAAGCAGTCGAGTTCGTGGAGCAAACCGGGGTTGACGCCCTGGCGGTCGCCATCGGCACGAGCCACGGGGCGTACAAGTTCACCAAAGAGCCAGACCGTGAGATCCTGGCGATGCACATCATCGAGGAGATCAACGAGCGGCTACCGACTACGCACCTCGTCATGCACGGCTCCTCCAGCGTCCCGAAGGAGTTGGTGGACATCATCAACGAGTACGGTGGTGAGATACCGCCGACCTGGGGTGTGCCTGTGAGGGAGATACAGGCCGGCATCGAGCACGGCGTCCGCAAGGTCAACGTGGACACGGACTTGCGTCTGGCCGCAACGGGGGCAATCCGCAAGGCGTTCGCCGAGCAGCCGGGCGAGTTCGACCCGCGCTACTACCTCAAGCCAGCCCGCGAGGCGATGAAGCAGGTCGTCAAGGCCAGGATGGAAGCCTTCGGACAGGCCGGACACGCCGGTGACTACGCCCCGATCTCATTGGATGACATGGCCCGCCGCTACAAGCAGGAAGGCCACAAGCTCACGACCGCCTAGAGCGGTCAGCTTTCAGCGGTCAGCCATCAGTCAGCCTGGTGGCTGACCGCTTTCCTCTATCTCAAGTCTCCGATTCATCTATCCACTTCGCCACGCGGGGCGGCTCGTAACGGGCGAACCTTTCGAGCAGCGCCGCAGGCTCCCTCTCTACGAGTAGCATCTCCCGATGGCGTTCCTTGAGAAAGCCTTTCTCTACCATGTGGCCGAAGACGGCGAGCAGCGGGCCGTAGTAGCCTGCGATGTCTAGCAAACCGCACGGCTTTTCGTGCTCGCCGAGCTGTGCCCAGGTGAGGATCTCGAAGAGCTCTTCGAGCGTGCCGGTGCCGCCAGGCAGCGCCACGAACCCGTCGGAGAGCTCCGCCATCTTCGCTTTTCGCTCGTGCATCGAACCTACGACGTAGAGGTTGGCGAGGCCGGGGTGGCCGATCTCCCGCCTCATCAACGCCTCCGGGATGACCCCGATGACCTCTCCACCCGCTTCGAGGGCGGCGTCGGCGGCCACGCCCATCAGGCCGACGTTGCCGCCACCGTATACGAGCGTGATGCCAGCTTCAGCGAGTGTCTGTCCGAGGTGCCTTGCTGCTTCCTCGTAGGCGGGCTCGGTCCCGAAGCTGGAGCCGCAGAAAACGCAGATGCTCTTCACGCGGCTAGAATTTCTGGACGAGGAAGACGCCGAGGAGCACGAGGGCTAGGCCGAGGATGCGGGGGATGGAGGCTTCGTGGACTGCGACGCGCAGGAGGCCGAAGTGATCTATGACGATGGAGGCGATCATCTGCCCCGCCAGGAACAGTCCCACGGTGGTGGCCGCGCCAAGACGCGGCGTGAGGATGATCGAGGCAAGAACAAACGCCGCGCCGAGCAGGCCGCCGATCCAGGACCACCACGGCGAGGCCGTGACGGCCGATATCTCCGGGACGTGCCTGTCCACGACGAGGGCTGCCGCGACGAGGGCGAGCGTCCCGACGAAGAACGAGATCGCGGCCGCGATCACGGGTCCGCCGACGACCGTCCGCAACTGGGCGTTGACGGCGAACTGCGTCGTCAACGCCGCGCCCGCGGCTATGGGTATGGGAAATAAAAGCAACCAACTCATGCTCTTCAAGACTCCTCGTCTTCCGTGTTCGTGGTCAGGCGCGGTTTTCCATCCCTCTCGATAACAGACCTTCGGCGTAGCCCTCGATCTTCTCCCGGAACCTGATCTTCTCACGCCATCTCTCCGGGATGCCGGACTCCCCATAATGGGCTCCGGCCAGTTGCCCATAGACCGCGCCGGTCGTATCCGCGTCGTCGCCGAGGTTCACCGCGAGGAGCGCGCCCTCCTCGAACGAGCCGGAGTTGTAGAAAGCCCAGAGCGCGGCCTCCAACGACTCAACGCAGTAACCGGAGCCGCGTATTTGAGGCTCGTCCTTGCGCTTGAAGGAGCCGGAGGCGACCTCCGCTACCTTCGGAGAGAGCCCGGCCGGGGCGAAGCTCTCCGCGAGGAGGTCGTCTTTGCTCGCGCCGTTCGCCGCGCCCGCGATGAGTGCCCCGAAATACCGGCAGGCATCCACGGCCTCCTCCGCGCCATGCGTGGCGCGGGAGCTTTCGGCGGAGTTCTCTATCGCGGCGTCCACGCCGGAGGCGAAGAAGAGCGAGACGGGGGCGAGACGCATTATGGAGCCGTTCCCTGCCTGGCGAGAATCGGTGGGGCCGCTGTGCGGGTCGCCGGTTCGCTCGAAATGGCTCAGGGCCGCGCTGGTGGTATTCCCGATATCGAAGCATCTGCCGGTGCTGCTGCGGTGTCCTTCGCGCCACCAGCGGACGTAGCGTTCGAGCTGGTCCGTGAGGTCCATGCCGTTCTTCTCGATCAGGCTTTCGGCCAGGCACAGCGCCATCGAGGTGTCGTCGGTCCAGTACCCTGGCGGGAGGCCGTGTACTTCGCTCGCGACCATGTCCGTCAACGGCTCGAAGGTCCCGCGCGCTTTGAACTCGACCGCCGACCCGAGCGCGTCCCCACAGGCGAGGCCGAGCATTGCGCCCCGGAACCTCTCTATGCGCTCCAACGTCCCCGATACCTCTTCGCAAATTCACGGACGTATTCTTCCTGGGAGTACGCCTCCAGCATGCGGGGGCTGCGGGAGGCGCGGACGATGCGGATGGCATCCTCCGCGCCGTGGCCGAGCCCGACGAGGACGGAGGCGGCGACCGTGCCGGTGCGCCCGATGCCGCCCCGGCAATGGACGACAGTGTTTCGGCCATCGCGCAGGAAACCAATGATCCTGCCGACGAGGTCGGCGTACTCCTCGACCTGCTCCTCGCGGGGAACGTTCACGTCCAGGATGGGGAACTCCTCGACAGAAATGCCCGCCGCTTGCGCCTCCTCAGCGTATTCTCCCATCTCATAGAGACCGTACTCGTGGATCTCGATGAGCGAGACGAGCACGCCGGTCTTCCAGTATTCCCGCAGATGCTGCATATCCGTCTTCATGTCGCGGTCCCAGCCGGCATCCTTCATGCCGGGCGCGAAGGTCATGCCGAGGGCGCCGGAGCTTTCCGGGAAACCGAGCGCGTCCTTTGGGATGTAGTCAACCCGGATTGGGAAATCCGCCGAGGTGCGAGCTTCCATGAACCACCTGCCGAGGTTCGTATACAACCACCTACCGAGGTTCGTACACATCGTAGAGGATGGGTTCGAGGCCGTCTTCGCCGACGCCGGAGCGGTACTGGATGTAGCGGGCGCGCTGGAGGTAGGCAAGGGCCGTCTTCACGCGGCCTCGCAGCTCCGGGATCTCTTCTTCGATGCCTTCGAGGACGGGGGAGTCGAGGACCACATCCTCCTCGTCGTTGTCCTGCCAGACTTCCCATAAGCTGCGCCAGAGAGATTCGGTCTCGGGGGAGAGGGGTTCGCGCTCCACTCAGTCCACCCCTTTCTTGAGTTCGAAGACGATGTGGGAGATCTCCGGCACCAGGAGCTTCTCGACCGCGAGGCGCACGCCGTTGCGGGAGCCGGGGAGGCTGGCGATGAACTTGGCGCCAACGGCCCCGGCCACCGCCCGGCTGAGGATGGCGGCGGCCCCGACCTCTTCGTATGAGAGCATGCGGAAGATCTCCCCGAACCCGTCGAGCTTTTTCTCAACCATGCGGTCAACGACCTCGTAGGTGGTGTCGCGGGCCGCGATGCCGGTGCCGCCGGTGGTGATGATGGCGTCCACGTCGGAGCGGGCCAGCAAATCCACCAGCGTCGTGCGCAGCCTGGGCGCGTCGTCCTTGACGATGGAGCGGCTGGAGATCTCATGCCCCGCCTCGCGCATTAACTCTTCGATGACATCGCCCCCTGTGTCAGTCTCGGGGGTGCGGGTGTCGCTTATGGTGAGGACGGCGACGCGGACATAAGCCGGAGCCGCCTCCCTGTGCTTCTCGACGCTCTCGCTCAAAATGGACCTCCTCCCGTGAGGAACGGGTTGTGTACCCGCTCCTCGCCTATGGTCGTCGGCGGGCCGTGCCCGGAAAACACGCGGGTCTCGTCAGGGAGCGTGAGGAGCCGGCCCTCGATGCTTCGCATCAGGACCTCCATGCTTCCGCCCGGCAGGTCCACCCGTCCCACACTCCCAGCGAACAGCGCATCCCCCGACAATACGAGCCCTTCTTCCTCGACGTAAAACGCGAGGTGTCCGGGCGCGTGGCCCGGCGTGTACAGGGACCGGAGCTTCGATCCGCCAACCTCGACGGCTTCCTCGTCCTCGATGTATCCATCCAGGCTCGGGACCTTGCCGAACTTCATGCCCATCATCATGGCCTGGGTGGGCGCCTGCTTCAGCATCGGCTCCGCCTCGCGGTGGGCCAGGACCGGGCAGGAATATTCGTCAACCAGCGCGGCGACCGCCCCTACGTGGTCAACGTGGGCGTGGGTGAGCAGTATCCGCTCTATCTCCAGCTTCGTCTGCTCCACGGCCAGAGAGATACGGGCCGCTTCATCTCCGGGGTCAACGATCACCCCGACGCCGCTCTCTTCGTCCCCGAGCACGTAGCAGTTCTCCTGGAACGGCCCGACCGTGAGCATCTCGAGGATCATGCGCCCACCCGGCTCGCCGCCCGGCCCATCAGGAAACGCACGAGCGTTCGCGCCGGTGTCCCGGTTGCGCCCTTCACTGTATAGGCGTTGCCTTTCTTGCCGTATGCGGTACCGGCGATATCCAGATGCGCCCAGGGATAGTCGGCGAACTCCTTGAGGAACGCGCCGGCGGTCAGGGCGCCGGCGGGCCGGGCCGAGTTCTTTATGTCAGCCGTGTCCCCTTTTATCTGATCCGTGTACTCGTCGAAGAGCGGCAAAGGCCAGGCGCGTTCGCCTGCCGTCTCGCCCGCCGTCTGGACCTCGGCGATGAGGTCTTCGTCGTTGCCCATGAGGCCCGATGCGTGGTTGCCCAAAGCCACGACGCACGCACCGGTCAGGGTGGCGCAGTCAACGACCGCCGATGGCTCGTAGCGCCGGGCGTAGGAGAGGGCGTCGGCCAGTATCAGCCGCCCTTCGGCGTCGGTGGAGATGATCTCCACGGTCTTCCCGGAGTGCATCTCGAGAACATCCCCGGGCTTGAACGCCCCTCCACCCGGCAGGTTCTCCGTGGATGGCACGAGCGCGACGACGTTGATCGGCAACTCCATCGCGCCCACGGCCTCCATCGCCCCGAGTACAGCCGCGCCGCCGCTCATGTCGAACTTCATGTCTTCCATCCCGCCCGAAGGCTTTATGGAGATGCCGCCGGAGTCGAAGGTGACGGCTTTCCCGACGATCACTATCGGCGCGGCGTCCCCGCCCTTCCGGTGCTCCAGCGCGATGAAGCGAGGTTCGTTGACGGCTGAGCGTCCTACCGTCGCAAGACCGGTCAGACCTTCCTCCTCGATGCCTGCACGGTCGAGGACCGTGAGCCTCATTCCGTGCCGATCCGAGATCCCGCGTGCCGTCTCTGCCAGGTATTCCGGGGTAGCCGTATTGGACGGCTCGTTGGCAAGGTCCCGCGCCAGTAGCGTCGCCGCCGCCAGCTTCGTTCCTATGTCAGCTCCGCGAGATGCTGCTTCCTCGTCGGATGAGTCGTCGAGCAGCAAATCGAAGGCTTCGAGTTCCCGATTATCTTCTTCGCCGGTCTTGTGGCGCGTGAAGCGGTACAGGCCGAGCGCCGCGCCCTCGGCAGCCGCCAACGCCGCCTCTTCGGCGTCCGAGTTATCCGGGACGGTCAGGGCGAAGGAGGCTTCGGAAAGCTTCA
>JBPCLT010000219.1:0-6123 GCA_051003015.1 Rubrobacteraceae bacterium
AACGTCTGCATGGTGAGCCCCGCGAAGTTGCTCACGTAGTCGCCGATATTGAGCACGAACGCGTTCAGCAGGAAAATGGTCTGGCCGGTAACCAGGATAAAGCCGGCCAGACCGAGCGTGAGCCAGACGTTAAGCTCCGAAAGCCGCCGGATGCCCCTATCAACCCCAGTGATCGCCGAGATCGTCGCAACGGAGACGGCGAGCACCACGAGGCCGATCTGCGCGGGCAGACCTTCGGGGATGCCGAAAAGGAGCTTCAGCCCGAAGTTGAGAAAGACCACGCCGATCCCGAGCGATGTGGCGATACCGAAGATAGTGCCGAGGACGGCGGCGAGATCTACCCCGTGGCCGAGCGGGCCGTAGATGCGGTTGCCGAAGAGGGGATACAGCGCCGACCGGATACTCAGAGGCAGGTTCATCCGGTAGGCAAAGTATGCCAGCGCTATCCCCATCAGCGCGTACATTGCCCAGCCGGTGATGCCGTAATGGAAGAGCGTCCACACGGTAGCCTCCCTGGCGGCGTTCAGCGTCTCACCCTCGCCAGTGGGCGGGGCGAGGTACTGGGTAACGGGCTCGGCGACCGCGAAGAACATCACGTCGGTGCCGATGCCGGCGGCAAACAACACCACGGCACAGGAGACAGTGCTAAAGTCGGGCTTGGAATGCTCCGGTCCCAGTTTGACTTTGCCGTACGGTGAGAGCGCAAGGAAGATCACGAAGGCCAGAAAGACCGTCGCGATCAGGATATAGAACCAACCGAACCATTCCGAGATCCAGCCAACCAACACCCCGATGGTATCGCTGGCTCCCTGCGGGCTGATGATCGCCCACAACGCGATCGCGAGGATGCACACTGAGGAGCCGAAGAAGACGATCGGGTTGATGCGGGTGTTGGGCTGCGTACTCTCTGCCTCGGGTTGTCTCGTCTCGGTCATAAGGCTGTCCCCCTGTCGCGTTTCCCTGAGTCGCACGGTAAACACAGCGATTGTCAAGATTCCGTAGTAAAGCACATCTGCTTTACTGGATCATTTCGGCCGACTTCTCGAACCGCTTGCCGATCCTGTCCTTAGTTCGTCAATCCCTACTGGGTCAGCACGCCGAGAAGGACGCCGGTAACTACGGTGCCGATGGCGGAGACCTGAACGACCGCCAAGTCCAACAGTCACATGGCGATGTAGACTCCTTTGAGCATACTGCCGTCGCCCGGGAGCACCACCGTAACGCTCATGGCTAGAAATGCTCGTCTATCGAGGCGTAGCCGGGGATTTCCGATGGTGCAACATGGGGAGCCGACTATGACCGACGATGAGAGGAGCCTTTGTGGCTGGAATTGTGGACCGGATGCAGAAGCGTGGATCTCCCGACGAGCGTCAGACGAAGATCGTGGAAGTGCTGGTGGATGCGTTCTCGGAGCTAATGGACGCGGACCCGGACGCTTTCCGGAGTAAGTTCCGCAAGATGGCCGCTGGACCTTTCGCCTTCTATCGTGGCAGCGCGCCGCTTTTCTACGCGGACATGGAAGGGGAGGAGGACCGCTGGGCTGATGAGCGCACGAGCCGGGTCTGGATCCAGGGCGACCTGCACGCCGAGAACTTCGGCACCTACATGGCCGGCGACGGCGTGTTCGTCTTCGACGTGAACGACTTCGACGAGGCGTACCTCGGTCATTTCACCTGGGACATCAAGCGGATGGTCGCCAGCGTCGCCCTGCTTGGGTGGATGAAGGCCATCTCGGACGCCGACATCGCGGGCCTGATCGAAACGTACGTCCGGGCCTACATGGAGCAGGTGCGCTACTTCGTCGAGACCGACCGCGACCACGAATACGCGCTGCGGATTGACACGACGGAAGGCGAGATCCACCAGATGTTGCTTAGAACCCGCCTGAACACCCGCGTGGACCTCCTCGAAAGGACCACCCTGATAGACGAAAACTTCGACCGGAGGTTCCGCCGCGGGCCCGGAGTCCGCGACCTCGACGACGCCGAACGGGCCAGAGTGCGAACCGCCTACGAAGCGTACCTGGAGACGATCCCAGGCGAGAAACGCTTCCGCAGCCTGACCTACGAAGTAAAGGACATCGTCGGGCGCAAGGGTTTCGGCATCGGCTCGGCTGGTCTCCCCGCCTACAACATCCTGGTCGAGGGACCGACCCAGGCTTTGGAGAACGATGTGGTGCTCTCGATGAAGCAGGGCAACGTCGCGGCGCCGAGCCGGATCGTCCACGACGAGCGCATCGAAGGCTATTTCGAGCATCATGGGCACCGCACGGCGGTCTCCCAAAGGGCGCTTCAGGCCCACGCCGACCCGTGGCTAGGCTACACCGCGTTGGACGGCATCGGCGTCGTCGTCTCCGAGCTCTCCCCATACGTCGAGGACATAGAGTGGTCGGATTTCACCGAGCCCGAGGAGATAGCGCCCGTGCTCGACTACCTCGGCAGGGCAACCGCCAAAGTCCACTGCGTCGCCGACGAGGACTCGGACCCGGAGATCGTAGGCTTCCAGACCGAGAACGAGATCGTCGAGGCGGTCAGCGGCAACGACGATGAGTTCGTCAAGGAGATGGTGGACTTCGGCATGGGCTACTCTGGGATCGCTCGGAACGACCACGGGCTCTTCGTCGACGCCTTCCGAAACGGCCAGATCCCGGGCCTGTCAAATAGATAGATAGCACGCCGTCGGCCCACCCCACGCGAGAACAACGCCCCCTCGACCGGCTGTTTTACGCAGACCGCCGGGAGTGGGTGGATACATCCGGCCGGGTTAGACTGAGCGCAGGCAGCGGAGAGAGGAGAACGGCATGAACATTCGACAGGCGAACGGGATCGGCAGGGTACACGTCGCCAAACCGCAGGCAAGAGAGACGTACTGCGGCAGGCAGGTGAACGATGAGGACTGGGTCACCACCTCCAAGGAAGCAAACTGCACCGGCTGCGCCCGCGCCGGTGCGCCTGGGACGGAGCAGACGCGGCGCTGACCAGACGTTCGCGAACGGCATCGTTCGTTCGCTTTCCGGCGAGGTTCGCGCGTCACGAGCCGCGACATGGTGGATAGAGTAGTAAAGTTGCCTCCCGGCGTGTTGTGCAAGCGGAGGGGGTACTCCTACTTCGCCGGGAGGCACCATCAGATTATGGGGCCACCCGCGTTAAGGGCGCGTAACATTCATGTATCAGTTTTATTAATCGGCTGAAATTTTCGTCGCCCCGGCCTGTGAGCCCTGCGACAGAGCCGGTGAGACTTGCCGGATATCGTTCGTCGTGGCCGGAATGATGAGGGACGCCTCTCGAAAGATCCCATGTCGGGATCTTCGACAGCATCTTTCGGAGAAGGAGAGTAGATGACGAGTAAGGACTACGAGGAGAAATATACCCACCCGGAGATACGCGAAGAGATAAAGGAGGAGCTCAAGGCGTCCGCCAGGGGTGGCAAGGAGGGCCAGTGGTCCGCCCGCAAGTCGCAACTCCTCTCGCGGGAGTACGAGAAGCGGGGCGGCGGCTACAGGGGCAAGGAAAAAGACCGGGACCAGAGGAACCTGCAGAAGTGGACCGAGGAGGAGTGGCGGACCCGTGAGGGCGCCGCCGATGCCCGCGAGGATGGAGAGACGAAACGCTACCTCCCCAGAGAAGCCTGGGAGCGAATGAACGAGGAGGAGAAAGAGCAGACCGAGAAAAGGAAGCGCGAGGGCTCGCGGAAGGGGCGCCAGTACATCTCCAATACCGGCGAGGCGAAGCGGGCTCGCAAGGACGCCGCCGCGCCGCCGCTCAAGGACTATGATGCTCTGAGCATCGGGGAGATAGAAAAGAAGATCCAGGGCCTCTCGAAGCAGGAGATCTCGACCCTCCGCGCCTACGAGAAGCAACACAAGAACCGCAAGACACTCATCGAGGCGCTGGACCGTGGGATCTAGGGATACCGCGAACCGGCCCGCCATCCTTCCGTGGAATCGAAGCATGAGGATACACGGCCTCGATTTCACCAGCGCCCCGAGCCGGCGGAAGCCCCTCATCGCCGTCGGCTGCGACTTCGACGGCGGCACCTTTCGCCCCGATACAACGGAGGAGATGACCACCTTCGCGGCCTTCGAGGAGTTCCTGCGGAAACCAGGGCCGTGGGTCTGCGGCATGGACTTTCCCTTCGGGCAGCCGCGTTCCCTGGCCGCCGCTCTAGGGTGGCCGGAAAGCTGGGCGGGTTACGTGGGCGAGGTCGCCCGGATCGGCAAGGAGGCTTTCGAGGACGCTATCAGGCGCGACATGGCGACGAGGCCGTATGGTAGCAAGTGGCGTTACCGGGCCACCGACCGGCGCTCCGGCTCCAGCAGCGCCATGATGCTCTTCCGGGTGCCCGTCGGCAAGATGTTCTTCCAGGGCGCGCCCCGCCTGCTCGCCTCGGCCGTCAGCGTCGAGCCGTGCCGTCCGACCGGGGACAACAGGGTGGCCGTGGAAGCGTACCCGGCCGTGGTCGCCCGCGCGTTCATCGGCCGCAAGAGCTACAAGAGAGACGGCCCAGACGCGCCCGAAAGGCGGGCCGCACGCGAGACGCTCGTCTCCGGCCTGGAGTCTCCCGCGTTGCGAAAGAAGTACGGTTTCGGCGTGGCGTTGGGCGGTTCCTGGAAGAAACGGTTCGTGCGTGACCCATCCGCCGACACGCTTGACTCGCTGCTCTGCGCGGTACAGGCCGCGTGGGCGCATACGAGGAGAAACGAAGGCTGGGGCGTGCCGGAGGACTGTGACCGGGAGGAGGGTTGGATCCTCGACCCGCACCTGCTCGACGAGGATGGATCGGAGGCCAACCATACAGTACGGCAGTAAGTTCGAGGAAGCCATGATCTACGCTTCCCAAGTCCATGCGGGACAGAAGCGCAAGGGAACCGAAACCCCATACATCACCCATCTGCTGGCGGTCGCGGCCATAGTCGGGGAGAACGGCGGCACGGAGAATGAGGCAGTCACCGCGCTCCTGCACGACGCCCCCGAGGACCAGGGCGGCGAGGAGCGGCTGGAGGATATCCGCACCAGGTTCGGGGACGAAGTAGCGGAGATCGTGGCCGGTTGTTCTGACACCTTCGAGACCCCGAAACCGGAGTGGAAGGAGCGCAAGGAGCGGTACATCGCTCATGTCCGGGGGGCTTCCAATTCCGTGCGCCTGGTCTCGGCGGCGGACAAGCTGCACAATGCCCGCTCGGTCCTCTCCGATTATCGCAAGCTGGGAGGGGCACTCTGGGAGCGATTCAACGGCGGCAGGGAGGGCACGCTCTGGTACTACGGCGCGCTGGTCGAAGCGTTCAGGGAGGCGGAGACGAGCCCATCCATCGTGGGAGAACTGGATCGCACCGTCACAGAACTCGAACATCTCGCCGGAGCCGGCGGATAAAAGAACGCATGTCGCGCGTGATCAGACACCGAGCCTGGAGGCGCCTCGGCGCGACTTCGCCTACCTGACCACGGCCCCGTCATCGCGCAGGATCTCGACCGCCTCCGGGTCGGTGTGGAAGACGCGCACGCGCACGGTGGAGGCCGCGAGGAGCGCGCCGAGGAGGCCGCCGCGCAGGTCCTGGGGCTGGGCCGGCTCGACCCACCCGAACTCCGCGTTCGACAGGTCCGCGTCGGTGGTGACGAAGCGCTGGAGCAGGAGGCTCACGGGCACCCGCAGCGCGAAGGCGGCGATTACCGCGCCCAGCACGAGCAGGTAAAGGTTCCACTGCATGAAGATCCCAACCCCCAAAGAAGCCAGGAAGAAGACCGCGACGAGCAGGTTGGCTGCCACGATGGTCGTGCCGCAGTTGCGGTGGACGGCGAGCTTTTTCTCACCGTTTTTCAACCGCCGCGCCGCCTCGCGCGCCGCGCTCTCGACCTCGGCCAGCGACCGGGCACCCTGCACGAAGAAGCCATCGTCGGTCGAGAAGCCGTTGAACTTGCGTCCTGGCTGCCGCTCCATCATCACCACGATGGTCGCGTGCTCCAGGGCGTGGTTGCGCCTGAGTATCCTGTTCCCGAACATCGCCCGGAGCTGCCTGGGATACACGAACAGACTCCCCACGGCCTGCAACGAGTACAGGATCGGCAACAGGAACAGAAATGCCACCACGAACAACGCCACGAGGAAAACGAATACCAGGGCCACGTT
>JBPCLT010000220.1:0-6965 GCA_051003015.1 Rubrobacteraceae bacterium
TCCACGGAGCAGGAGATCGGAGTGTCCTCCTGGCTCGCCTTCGCCTCCAGCGTGATCCTGGACGAACCAGGCTCGCTCCGGTACTTGTCCTTCAACGGCTTCTGTACGGCCCTGAGGTCCATGCTCCTCCTCGCGTATACCCACTCGAAAGTCCAGAGTACGACAAGCCCCCCGCCGCCACAAGGCGCGCACCCGTCGCGCTGCATGTGTCGCGCATGTGTTACTCTTTTTTACATGACGAAGATGATCCAGATCCGGAACGTCCCCGACGACCTTCACCGCAAGCTGAAAGTTCGGGCGGCGCAGGAAGGCATGACGCTCTCGAACTATCTGCTTTCGGAGATAGAGTCGGTGGCGAAGAGGCCTACGATGAGAGAGTGGCTCGAGAAGGTGAGTCGCGACGAGCCGGTCGAGGTGGACGAGATGCCGGAGGTGACGATCCGTCGGATGCGTGATGCGGACGATCCCCGCGGCCTCGGTTAGACGTACGTGATCGTGCTGGACGCGTCGGCGGCGGTGGCCGTGCTGCTGAACCTCGGCTCGGGCGCCCCGCGTATCCGGGAGAGGATGGACCGGGCGGGCGACGACCTACACGCGCCGCACCTTTTCGAGATCGAAGTCCTGAACGTCTTGAGGCGCTACGCCCTGAACGACAAGCTCTCCCCCGCCAGGGCACACCTGGCCCTGGACCGGCTCTCGACCATGAGTATCTCCCGCTACCCCCACACCGCCATGCTCCCTCGCATCTGGGAGTTGCGGAACAACGTCTCGGCTTACGACGCCGCTTATATCGCGCTTGCCGAGACGCTCGAAGCTACCCTCGTCACCCGGGACGCTCGGCTGGCACGGGCTCCAGGTATCCGCGCGGAGGTCGAGGTGTATACGTAGGGTCGTCCGTTCCCGTCAGCGTGGGACCATCTATTACCATTAGAATACGGGCGTCGGCTTGTGGGGACCCGTGAGGAGCAGGAATGAATAAGAAGAGGCCGCGGTTCGCTCTCGACACGACCGGAGCATACAGTGGCGACACGACCTTCCTGATACCCGTTGCGGATCTCTATCTATTGGGACTGCTCAACTCGACAAGCGTTGAGGACTTCTTTATCGAGGTCGGTGCGACGGTCCGCGGCGGCTACCTTCGGTTCAAGCGCCAGTACGTACAGCAGATACCCATACCCAAAGCCCCCGCCGCCGACCGTGACGCCATCGCCGAACTGGTGCAGAAGTGCCTGGACGCGAGGGGCGTGGGTTGCGAGGAGTGGGAGGCGGAGATAGACGGGCGGGTGGCGAAATTGTACGGATTATAGGTCAGCAAAAGTCTTGAGGATGTTACGCGACCATGAAGGCGTCGAGATCCGTCTGACCGACGAGCGGCGGACGCACGTCCTGGAGCACCCGGAGATGTCGGACATGGAGACGGGGATCGAAGAGACGCTGCTCCGCCCGCAGCTCATCGTGCGGTCCCGCAGCGACGAAGAGGTCCGTCTCTACTACCGCTTCTACTCCGAAACCCGCGTCGGTGGTAAATTTCTTTGCGTGGTGGTCAAGGTTCGTGTGGACGATGCGTTCGTGATCACCGCTTACCTGACCGACAAGGCCAAGGAAGGAGAATCCTTGTGGAACGCGACGTCGTAAAGCTCTGGTACGACCCCGAAGGCGATTACCTCGAAGTAACCTTCGAGCGCAAGGACGGCTTTTTCCGCGAGACGGAGGACGACCGGGTCATGGAGAGGGTGGACGGGGAAGGTAACATCCTCGGCTTCTCCATACAGAAGGTCAGCTCCCTGAAGGGAAAGCCCTTCGAGGTGGCGCTCACCTGACGCTTCGGCGGTACGCTAGGCTGACCGGTGAGGCTGAGGAGCGATGGTCTAGAGGGCGGATACGAAGATAGACCGCGCGCTCCTGGAGGGGGTGCGCCGGCGGGCCGCGGAGGAGGGCCGGGGAGAAGAGGAGATCATCGAGGAGGCCGTCGGCCGCTACCTGCGCGAGGACGCCGCAGGGCGAGGAGCGGAGCGTCCCTGGCCCCGCTACCCGCTCTTCGACAGCGGAGATCCTACCTTCGCCGAGCGGGTCGAAGACGAGCTCGCCGGCTTCGGCGAGCGGTGATAATCGTCGACACGGGTGGCCTGTATAATTTCCTCAGAGGTAGGATTGAGTGACCGGCAAGAGGACGAAGTCGAAACCCATCAGGAAGGGCCGCAAGAGCCCTCAGCAGTTCGCCCGTCGCGCGCGTGAAATTCAGGACCATCTCATCGCCCAGGACCGCTGCTTTTCAGACTCTACCGAGATCGTCAGGGCCGACCGCGAATCCCGGTGAACGATCCCTCCCCTCGCACGCTGGTCCTGGACACCAGCGTGGCGGTCAAGTTCTATCTGCCGGAAAGCCTTATGGAAGAAGCTCGCCGGCTGCGCACCCTGGTGGAGGATGAAGCTGCGGAGCTTATCGCCCCCAGTACCATCCAGCCGGAATTGTGGAACGCCCTCTGGCAGCAGCACCGCCGGGCCGATCTACCGTTGGAGGTGGTTCGGAACATCTGGGAAGAGTTCTCCGAAGACCCTGTATTATTCTTCGAGATAGACGCCCTGATGCCCCGATCCGTGGAGATAGCCGCTAACTCCGGCGCCATCGTCTACGACGCTTTGTTCCTCGCCCTTGCCGAAGAGACGGAAACGGTGATGATAACCGCGGACGACAGGCTCCTGAAGACCTTGCCCGAAACGCCGTTCGCTGGACTCGCCCACTATCTCGGCAACGTAACCGACCTTTTATAGTCTTCACCTTTAGTCGAGCCATTCGAGAGGTGCTTCGCAACAAGGTGCGAGGAGTGGGAGGCGGAGATAGACGGGCGGGTGGCGGCGCTGTACGGATTGTAGGGGACACTCCTGCTTCGAGACTCTCTTTACCGTTCGTGACCCCGTCACTGGTAGAATGGATGGCTTTGGTAGATACTATTGAATATACCAAAACCTGGAGGCGAGGTGTTTGGAAGAGGCGAGTTCGAGTGGGATGACGACAATATCGGCCATATTGCCCGGCACGAGGTGGAACCCTGGGAAGCCGAGGAGGCGGCGCGGGACACCGACCGCGTTCATTTCCGTACCCGCAGTGGACGCATTTTCGTGATCGGCATGACGGAGGTCGGGCGTATGTTGGCAGTGGTTCTGGAGCGCAAAGAGAGAGGTTGGTCGCGCGTGGTAACGGCGCGGGATGTGATCGAGAAAGAGAAAAAAGCCTACAGGAGGCGCAACCGATGAACGAGAAGAAGATAACCCCGCTCAGCGATCCCTCGGAGATACCGGAGGACATGACCGAAGAGGAAGAACGAGAGTTCTGGGACACCCACGGGGTAACGGAGGAGTTTCTAGAAAAAACGGAGCCGGTACCCGAAGACGAACTCCCGCCGGTCCGGCCCCGGACCCGGCCCATATCTCTGCGCTTCGACGACGACACGCTCAAGCGTCTCAGGTTGCTGGCGGAGAAGAAGCACAAAGGTTACCAGACCCTCCTCAAGGAATTCGTCGCCGAGCGCCTCTACGAAGAAGAGAAGCGCGAAGGCATTATTCCGACGCGGTGATCCCGCACCCCGAGGCCATCGCCGAACTACTGGTGCGGAAGTGCCTGGACGCGAAGGGCGTGGGTTGCGAGGAGTGGGAGGCGGAGATAGACGGGCGGGTAGCGAAATCGTACGGGTTGTAGCTGCGCTTTTGTCATACTCGGTATCTTATGGGCCAATTTGTGACACAATGTGGTCACAAATTGAGTCGCGTTTCGACCGGAGGAAGGAATGACGATAAAGGACGTTGGGGTGAGGGAGTTCAGGGACCACGCCTCCAGCTATCTGTCGGGGGACGAACCTCTGGCCGTGCGGCGGCACGGGCGGGTGCTAGGGTTCTACCTCCCGGTAAAGCACAAGAGCGACGGGGAGGAGCTTCAGGCGGCTCTGCGAGAGCTTGGCGAGAGCCTGGCTGAGCTCCGGGAGGCGAGCGGGCTCTCGGAGGAGGATCTCGTCGAGGAGCTCGTGCCGAAGAAGCGTGAAGATCGGGGCGAGTAGGCGGCCGGCGTCTTGCGCCTGGTCGTAGACGCCAGCACGCTCGTCGGGGAGTTACTCAGGGAGAGGGGCCTGAAACTGATCTCCAGTCCCAGCCTCGATCTGTACGTGCCCGCGCGGATGTGGGAGGAGACCCGGCACGAGGTCTCCAAACGGCTCGGGGTCAGGGTGTCCAGGGGACTGCCGGAGCCGATCGCGAACCGCTTCTGGGACGCGGCCGCGCGGGTCAAGGAGCAGAATGTTACGGAAGTACCGGAGGAGTTCTACGAAGGATTAAAGGACGAGGCGCTGTCCCGGCTGCCGCGGGACGCGGAGGACTGGCAGGTGGTCGGCCTGTCTCTCTCGCTCGGAGCGGACATCCTTACCGCGGACAGAGACTTCTTCGGGTGCGGGGTCGCGACCTGGACGGTGGACACCCTGATCTCCCACCTCGAGCGCCGAGGCCAACCGCCGTTCTCCTGAGAAACGGAGATAGACGGGCGGGTGGCGGCGCTGTACGGCTTGTAGAATTGGGGCGGTCGCCTGTTCGACGTCTGGAGGAGGTGGCGGCATGAACGAGCGAACGAAGGAGATGGCGAAAACCAGACCGGAGGCCGCCGAGAGGTTGAGGGCGTTGTTCGCCCGGTGGGCGAAAGAAGAGGCCGAGGGCCTCTGCAACGACGAACCGTCGTGGGAAGAAGTCGCGGAAGCCCTCAACGAGGGCAGACCATCCGGCGCCAAGCCGTTCTCGGAACGGTAACGCGGACAGTCTTCCTGAGTACCGGCCCCGGAGTCAGATCGGCATTGTATGATGGTTATCGGTAAATCGGAGTCCACCCGGTGAGGCGTAATCAGATGAGCAGGATCTTGGTTTCAAGAGACAAACTCGCGGATTTCTGCCGCCGGCACCACATCCGCAAGCTGTCCTTTTTCGGCTCCGTCCTGCGGGAAGACTTCGGTCCCGAGAGCGACGTTGACGTGCTGGTGGAGTTCGAGCCCGGTCACGTCCCCGGCTTCATCCGGCTGTTCGAGATCGAGCAGGAGTTCTCCGCCCTGATCGGGGGCGCCAGACCGGACTTCGTGACCTTCAAATCCCTGAACCATCGCATCCAGGATCGGGTACTGGCGGAGGCCGAAGTGCAGTATGCCGAAGGATGACCTCGTCTACATCGGCCACATGCTGGAGAGGGCGGAGAAGGCATCCGCGCTCGTCAACGACAAAGACCGCGCGGCTTACGATGAGGATGAGGTCCTGCGCCTGGCCTTGACCCACCTCGTACAGACCGTTGGAGAAGCGGCCCGTCACGTCTCTCGGGGATTTTGCGACGACCACCCACGGATTCCCTGGCGAGCCGTCGTCGGGATGCGACATAGGGTCGTCCACGATTACATGAACGTGGACGAAGATATCCTGTGGGACACCGTAACCAACGAACTGCCCCCTCTCATCGAGGAACTAAAGAAAATATTGTCCCCGAAAGATGGCGTGTAGCCGGTCAACGCCGCACATGAAAAAGGGGGGCTTTCGTCCCCGGATGAGTCCTACTACCCGGATCAGCCGAGGTTCAGACCCTTCTCGTATTGCCCCATCGCCAACCAGGTTCCAGTCGTGCGACCTGAACACACGGCGTGGAGCCGACGTTCACCAGCGGCGAGCCGATGAAGCACAACATCTCTCGTATCGTCGTTAAACTGTCAGGGGTCTCCGGTACTATTCATCAGAAAGGAGGTCAGACAGATCGCTACCGTAAAAATGGAGATCTCGATGGAGGAGTCCTTGTTCGACGCGGCCGGGACGCGGGCGAGAAAACTGGGCATCTCGCGCAGCGAACTTTTCGTCAAGGCGGTGGAGGAGTTCGTCCGATATCGGGAGAACGAGGAGATTACGGAGAGGCTCAACGCCTCCTACGCGGATGAAGAAGACGAACGAGGGTGAGAGCCAGCGAGCGCGAAACGAGGGAGCCGAGCCGGTGAGCGACATCGTGGACAACCGCAGGGAGAAGCTGGTTGACACCATCGGCCGCATCCTGGACTCGACGGAGAGCGCCCGCTTCGCCGTCGGGTACTTCTTTGTCTCCGGGCTCATCGCCGTGCAGGAGAAGCTCGAAGACGTGAAGGAGCTGCGGCTCCTGATCGGCAACACCTCGAACCGCGAGACCATCGAGCAGATGGCCGAGGGATACCGGCGCCTGGAGATGGTCGCCGGGGCCGCCGAGGAGCAGCTCTACCAGAAGGGCGCCGAAGCCCGGCGCCTGGCCGGCCTCGCCGCCCGAGAGGTGGGCGACTCCCTGGAGGTCATGGACCAGACCGACGAGGGCGAGGAGCTGGTCAGGACGCTGGTGCGCCTCATCGAGGAGGGCCGCCTCAAAGTACGGGTCTACACGCGGGGGCGGTTGCACTCGAAGGCTTACATCTTCGACTACGAGCCCGATGGGCGCTTCGAGAAGGGCATCGCGGTAGTCGGCTCGTCGAACTTCACGCTCTCGGGCATCTCGCACAACACCGAGCTGAACGTCGTCGTCCACGGAAACGACAACCACGCGCAGTTGGGCGCCTGGTTCGAGGAGCTGTGGGACGAGGCCGAGGAATTCGACGCCTCGTTGATGGAGGAGATGCAACGGTCCTGGGCCGTGGCGCCGGTCACGCTCTACGACGTGTACATGAAAACACTGTACGCGCTGGTAAAAGACAGGTTGGAGGGAGAGGAGAGGGCGCGGGTCGCGGTGGGAAATGAGATCACGGACCAGCTCGCGGACTTTCAGCGGGTCGCGTTCCGGCAGGCGGTCGGCATGATCGAGGAGCGGGGCGGTGCGTTCGTCTCGGACGTCGTGGGCCTGGGCAAGAGCTACATAGGTGCTGCCATCGTGGGCCACTTCGAGCGGGCGCGGCCCCTCATCGTCTGCCCGAAGCCGCTCGTGGAGATGTGGGAACGCTACA
>JBPCLT010000221.1:0-6594 GCA_051003015.1 Rubrobacteraceae bacterium
GAAGGCTCCCCGGCGTCAGCGCGATTCGATGCTTCGATCATGCTCCTCCTTTCCCCGAGTCCGAGAAGCGGACCCAATACCATGCTTTCCCTTGCCGAATGGTAACCGCATGGAAGATCAGGAGCAAGCAGGCAAGATGGATCTCCAACGCCGGCCGGAGACGCGGCGATGCGCGCCCCATCGCTGATTGGATATGCCCGCGACGTTCATCCGGCGCAGGCCGTAGAATGGCGGCTTGTGCGGAGTTTTCCGGGATCGGCGACGGTAGGAGGAAGAGGACATGGAGGACTTCACCCCGATAAGCGGTCTCGTTGGCGGGCTGCTACTTGGCTCGGCGACGGCGCTGTTATTGTGGCTGAATGGGCGGCTGGCCGGTATCAGCGGCATCCTCGGCGGCCTGCTGACCCCGAAGAGCGGGGATGCGGGCTGGCGCGTGGTGTTCGTTATCGGCATTTTGCTTGGTGCCTTTGCCTGCACGCTCGTAGCGGGAGGTGGGGGTCTCGTCCAGATCGAAACCTCCCTCCCGGTACTTGTAGCTGCGGGGCTTCTGGTTGGCTTCGGCACCCGGCTGGGCTCCGGCTGCACCAGCGGCCACGGCCTCTGCGGACTCTCTCGGTTCTCCAGGAGATCCATCACCGCCACCCTGGTGTTCTTCGGCGTGGCGATGCTGACCGTGTTCCTCGTCCGCCACGCGCTCTGAAGGAGGCCGGAAGATGAGGACTATCGCCGCTCTGTTCACCGGGATGCTCTTCGGGGTGGGACTCGCCGTTTCCGGGATGATGAACCCCGCGAAGGTCCTCGGCTTCCTCGACGTGGCAGGAGACTGGGACCCGACCCTGGCCTTCGTGATGGGAGGCGCGCTCCTCGTCACCATCCCGGCGTTTCGGTGGATCCTACGCCGGCCACGACCGCTCCTGGCGAGCGAATTCGACCTGCCAACGAAGAAGACCCTGGACGTGCGCCTGCTCGGGGGCGCTGCGTTGTTCGGCGTCGGATGGGGGCTCTCTGGCTTCTGCCCAGGCCCGGCGGTAGCGGCGCTCGTTCCAGCATTGGCCGGAGGGCTTCCGGCGGTCTTCGTCTTCACCGGGGCGATGGTCGCGGGTATGTTCCTCTTCGGACGGCTCTCCGGGAAACCGGCGAAGACCGCAGAATAACCCCTCATGCCTGAGTTATCATTCCGGGCGGGAGGTTTGCAGGATGATAAAGCCCATCGAGGCCAGGATGCACGAGCTCGAAGCTCTGTGCGAGCGGCATCAGGTCGAGCGTCTGGCGTTGTTCGGTTCCGCGCTTCGTGATGATTGCTACTTTCGGGATCGAAGCCTGGACTTCTCCGTGGAGTTTTCGCCCATGAGCCCCGAGGAGCACGCCGCAGCGTACTTCGGGCTTCTGGAAGACCTCGAAGGACTGTTCGCAAGGCGCGTGGACCTCGTAGAGATCGAAGCCGTTTGCAACCCTTACCTGCGCGGGAGCATAGAGGAGGAACAGGAAATCCTGGTTGGATGTCGAGAACTCCGTCAACCCCGAGGAGTCAGGGTATGAGGCACGACCAACTGGTGAAGGAGAAGCGCGAGGAGATCCTGCGCATCGCGGCCAGGCACGGCGCGCGCGACGTGCGGGTCTTCGGCTCTGTGTCTCGCGGGGAGGCCGACCGGGAAAGCGACGTGGACTTCCTCGTGGAGCTTGAGCCCGGAAGGTCTCTCCTTGACCTCGGCGGCCTTCAGATGGAACTCGAATCCCTTCTCGGCTGCCGGGTTGATGTCGTGACCGCGCGCGGCCTCAAGGCGCGAATACGCGAGCGTGTGTTGCTAGAGGCGATGCCGGTCTGAGAGACCCCAAAGAGCGCCTGCTGGATATTCTCACGGCCATCGCCGCCATCGAACGCTACCGTGACCGGGGCAGATCCGGCTTCGAACGGGACGAGTTGCTGCAAAGCTGGTTCCTTCGCCACCTCCAGATCATCGGCGAGGCGGCCAGGGCTCTCCCCGAAGACGTGCGGGGCCTCGCCCCGGAGATCCCCTGGTCGAACATCATCGGGATGCGCAACATCCTGGTCCACGGGTATTTCGACATAGACACCGGCATCGTCTGGGACGCGGCGATGCGCGACGTGCCGGCCATCAAGCCTGCGGTGGAACGGCTCCTGAAGACATTGGAAGAACAGAGCCAGTGATTCTTTCTTGCCTGGGACGTTGGTTCATTACGCAACCGTGCGAGCAGATCGTGTGTTTGCGAAACCGGATCATCCACGGCTACGCTGACGTGGCCCCCGTTATCGTCTGGGCCATCGTCCAGAATGAAGCCCTCCGGCTACTCGGAAAATCCGAGGTGCTCTTGAAGGAGGAGTCGTAAGATGGGCATGGGAGAGTGTCCGAAGAGCCGGATGACGTGCGCCGGAGATCCGTGACCGCGAATAATCGCGGCGCCCTCGTTGACTGGACGACGCAGCGGTGGGTTCAAGCGACCGGCCAGCGAGTCGCCCTGGACGAGTATTCATGGCTCGAAAGACCGGTCGGCGACGTTGATGTAATCGGGACCGACTTCTTCGCGCGCTTCGCAGACCGTGAAGGTTTGACGATGGTCACGGATGGGCCGCCGCGAGGTCTGGTCGAAAACTTCGCAGCTCTCGCCGGCCCGGCCTGTAGTCCTTCTCGGGTGGATGCACGGGTTGTGGAGTTCTACGAACAGACCTCCGAGTACGAGTTCGACGTCTGGTCGGAGTGGCGCGGAGGATTCCGGCCGTTCGGCAGCGCGCTGGCCGCGATCTTTAGCCGGCGGTTGCAGCAACTGAACGTACCATTGTCCCCTCTGGACACGAGTCAGGGCATCTCGACGGCTGTCATTCAGCTCGTCGACGCCGCGGGCGCCGTGAAGCATACTGCGTGGGTCCGGGAAATCGTCGCGAGCAAACGCACGTTGTACGCCGGCAGCTATTCTATTTGCCGGGTGCCGGGGTTCGACGGGCCGTGCATCAAGGTCGCGTTTCCTCTACCTAACGGGAGCGCCAACGTCATCATGCGGCCAGAGTCCGCGCCGGACGGCAGCTTCACCGTGAGATCCTCCGGAAGGAGTTTTGGCGACCCTGGATTCTATTTCTTCGTCGAAGCCGAGCGAGGCCAGGGTTGGGCGCGATACCTGAAAGCGCTGAAGGAAGACATCCGTGTCTACGTTGACCCACGGGGCCACCTTCGCGCCGACCACAACCTCCGGATCTGGGGTGCGACGTTTCTCAGGCTGCACTATCGAATGCGGCGGAGAGTAGCCTGATATTGGGCACGCAAACTACGCCTCTGTCCGGGGTTCACATACGCGAGGCGGGTGCTCTCGACGCAGGTGTTGGTTCGTCGCGTAAGGACGCGGCGGGCTCGTGGGGCAGGGATTTGGTTGCCGCTTGCCGTGGAGCCCGACGAAGCCCGGAGTGGAATATAGAGATATAAAGTCTGTGTCCGACAGTTCATGTACTCAAGGCGCATCGTCTTGCGGACTTCATGGTGGAAGGGAAGGGATTCGTGAGTAACAACGAGCATGGCGACATCGAGCAACTCTCGAATGAGCAGCGCGTAGCCTACTACGGTGCTCTGTTCGCCATAGCTGCCTATGACGACGAGATCCAAAGAGAAGAGTTGGATCTAATCTACGAAATGATCGACACGGACGGACTAACCGACCAGGACCGTCGCCGTCTGTACGCATACGCTATCGAGTCCCCGACTTTGCAAGATTGCCTTCAGGCTGTTAGGGATGCCCCCGAGTCCATCCGCTACGGTCTTATGCTCAACCTCGTTGAGGTAGCCGTCGCCGATTATCTCCTCTCGGATCTGGAACAGGAGGCTCTCAACGACGCGCAGCGGACGCTTGGCGTAAACAACGAGCAGCGTGCCGCAATGGAGGAATATGCCCAGAAGATGCGGCACATCCGCGAGCGTGGGATCGACGATAATTACGCCGCCGACGTCGTCAAGTCCGCAGTATCGGGGATGACAGCCGTAGGCGTTCCGATAGCCGCCGTCGTGTACTCTGGCTCCGTCGTTGGACTGAGCGCTGCTGGCATTACCTCGGGACTGGCGGCTCTCGGGCTGGGGTTAGGGATGCTACCGGGCATCGGTGTCGCCATCCTGGTCGGTGCTGCTCTATTTATAGGTTTGAACAAGCTGCTGGATACAGGCAACACGAGAAAGAGAGAGGAGCACCAGCGCGAGCGAGAGCGGAAGGCCCAGCTTGCCATCGAGAATCTCCAGGCGACGATCAACTACCTCATTGACTGCATGGCGCGGCTGCAAGAGGATGCTGCTGACGCGAAGGCGAACAAGCAAGCGATCCAGCAGATGAACGAGCGGCTCAGGAAACTTCAGCAAGTGCTCAATCGCCGCAAAGACGACCTCGCCCAGGGTGCGTAAGCCAATGCTATCCGACTCTTTCGAGACCGACCTTCGCACCGCCCTTCAGATTCAATCCGAACTCCTCCGCCGGATCGAGCGGACGGTGGAAGGTGTCGAGCGTGACTTCTCCGAGAGCCGCATCGCTCCTAGTGAGATCGGTAGGATAGAGGACATTCTCGCCGAGCTTGAGACGGGTGCCGAGTTCCTCAACGCCGAAGACCTCGCTGACTTCGATCCAGAAGAGATTCCTCGCATATACAAGCGTAGAAGGGCGGAAGTCTCGTCCGAACTGACACGCATCGGCTACCGCAACTGGGACGATTTCGTTCGGCAGACTCGCGTTCTCGCGGTGAGCGAAGGACTCGATCCTCTGGCACCCTTCGACACAATGTTGACGAAGGAAGACTTCAAGCGTCTGAAAAGTGAATCGTACGAAGCAAGTCTACGCTGGGACAGACTCGACTACCTCTTCGTATTCACCAGCGGAGTTCTCGCCGCGCTGTCGGACTTGCTCCTGGTCCGTATCCCGAAGACCATGAAGTTCGAAGGATCTGATGAAGACATAAAAGGTAGCCCGCTCACGGAATGGCTCAAGCAGTACGATACGCGGGCCGGTCAGTCCAAAGGATGGGTTGCTGATTGGGCACGGGAGTTGGAGAAGAAGTGCCAGACGCCATACGACCGACAGTACGCTGTGTTCGACGAGGAGTTGGTTCACATCCCCGGCATGGGCGGCACGACTCACC
This sequence comes from Rubrobacteraceae bacterium, assembly GCA_051003015.1. GTDB lineage: Bacteria > Actinomycetota > Rubrobacteria > Rubrobacterales > Rubrobacteraceae > JACDGB01. Next base: position 5,123 of record JBPCLT010000221.1, read on the forward strand.
GATTCCAGTCGCTCGGACACGACCCCGTCCTCGGTTTTGTCTTCGGCGTCCTCGATATTCTTCGTGGCACAGTCACGGGCTTCTCTTACGATAATCTCGCTGGCGATCACTGGGTTATTCAGGGGCAGATATACAGCCCGCTCCCAGCGGCGGACATGGGCGAAAGAGTTGTCCGGCTCATCGAGGCTATCTTGAAGCACGTCAGCCATCTCATCTCCGATGTAGCAACGCCAGCGGGACTGCCAGCTCCTTTCATGACTTTGTTTCAAGGGTTCAACTTCGGGTCTTTCGGCGAGAAGGATCGGATGGTTGGGGAAATTGCCCGGTGGATGTACCTGAATGGATACGATCTCCGCCACTTCATCGTTAGCGGCGTTACGCCACTCGTCATCGAGATCGTCCTCCGCGCCTACATCATGGTTCGGCACTACTCTGAGCACGGCGAGACGAAATTTATGGTTACGCAGAGCCCGAAATACCGTTCGATGTTGCTCACGGCGCATGGCGTAGCCGCAGCAGCTAACGCGGGGAAAGTGGCCCTTTATCAAGGCAACCCCCTTGCTATTAATCAGGCTGAATGGATGGCTTTCTTCCGCTACCTCTTCCCGCATATGAAGTATTGGATGTTCGACCGCCACCGGCTCAAGCTGGAACATATGGACCGGATCAACGAAGAGGGATGGGATGAACTGTCTTTGAACAGCGGTCGCATCCTCGAACAGGTAGCGGCGGATAATTGGAACGTCGTCCGTCTGGGACGCGCCTGAGCTATAGCTGCGCCCAAAAAGAGTAGACTTTCGCCTATGATCAAGGTGAAAATCTGCGGCATTACGAATCCCGAAGATGCCCGCGTGGCAGCCGAAGCCGGAGCGGACGCCATAGGGCTCCTGTTCGCGGAGAGTCCCAGGCGGGTGAGCGTGGAGCAGGCGCGGGAGATCTCCGCCGCGATCCCCGAGGGCGTGCTCAAGGTCGGGGTGTTCGTGGACGAGGAGCCGAAGGAGGTGCTCCGAGTCGCCCGCGAGGCCGGGCTGGACGTGGCGCAGCTCCACGGCGACGAGACGCAGGAGGCGGTCGCGAAGATACGCGCCGGCGGGCTGCGGGTGATGAAGGCTTTGCGGGTGCGTAACGCGGAGGCGCTGGCGGAGATCGAACGTTACGAGGCGGACCTGTTCCTGCTGGATGCTTACAGCGAGAAGGCGCGGGGCGGGACGGGCGAGAGGTTCGACTGGGGGCTGGCGAAATCGCTTGGGGAGCGTGGTAACATCGTCGTTTCCGGGGGGCTTGGCCCCGAGAACGTGCGGGAGGCCATCGAGTTCTTCGAGCCTTACGGGGTGGACGCTTCGAGTTCCCTGGAAGATGCGCCAGGCAAGAAAAATCACGAGCGGGTTCGGAGGTTCGTCAGTGCGGCAAAAGGTTTCTGAGGAGAGCAGCGGGTACTTCGGTCCCTTCGGGGGGCGGTTCGTGCCGGAGAC
>JBPCLT010000222.1:0-4101 GCA_051003015.1 Rubrobacteraceae bacterium
GGTGCCAGAAGTACTGTCCGGCCTCCTCGTCCCAAGTCCAGTTGGAGGTCTCGGTGTCCGTGAAGATGATGCGGGTGTCCTCGTATTTCCTGAAGTCGTCGTTCCACACGTAGAAGTTGCGCCGGGCGGAACCCTTCGGAGCCTTCCTCGCCCGCTGGAACCAGGGATGCGCATCTGAGGTGTGGTTGATGACCAGCTCGGTTATGACCTTGAGGCCGAGCTCGTGGGCTTTGCGGACGAACGCCCGGAAGTCGCGGCGGGTGCCGTAGTCCTCGTGGACGCCCTTGTACTCTGAGATGTCGTAGCCGTCGTCGCGGGTCGGCGAGGGGTAGAAGGGCATCACCCAGATCGCCGTGACCCCCAGATCCTTTATGTACTCCAGCCGCTCCTTGAGGCCCCTGAAGTCCCCGATGCCGTTGTTGTCCGCGTCGAAGAACGCCCGGACGTGCAACTGGTAAATAATGGCGTCCTTGTACCAAAGCAGGTCTTCCTGCCCGGTTGTCCCCCTCGGAGCCTCCGTCACCTCGCGTCCGCCCGGTCCTCCGCGGTCTCTGCGCGGCTGAGGCGGAAGATTTCAGCCGGATTCTCCTCCGGCGCGAGCCGCACCCAGAAATGGCTCCCCGCCGCCTGCATCCTGCGCCCCGAGAGAAGCTCCTCGACCACATACGGCTCGTCCTCCGCGATGCCAAGCTCCCACAACGGAAACCGCACGTGCGTGTCGTGAGTCCCATGCGGGTCGAGGTTGGCCGCGACGAACACGGCGTTATTGCCCGTCTTTTTGCCGTAGAAGAGGATGTCGTCGTTCGGGGCCTCGTAAAACTCCAGGTTCGTCAGCTCTTGAAGGGCGGGGTTCCCCCGACGGATCTCATTGACGCGCTTCACGTAGTCCTTGATGTTGCCTGGGCGGTCCCAGTCCCAGACCTTGTACTCATAGACCTCGGAGTCCTGATAGTAGACCGTCGTGCCCCGCTCGCCCCTCGGGGTGTTCTCGCACAACTCGTAGCCGTTGTAGACACCGTAGGTCGGGGAGAGCGTGGCCGCCAGCACCAACCGCATGATGAACGCGGGCCGCCCCCCGAACTGGAGGACGTGCGGCAGGATATCGTGGGTGTTGGCGAAGAAGTTGGGGCGCATGTACTCCTTCGGCCAGTCCTTCGTCAGCTCCGTAAGGTACTCGATGATCTCCTGTTTCTCGTTGCGCCAGGTGAAGTACGTATAGGATTGGGTGAAGCCCAGTTTGGCTAAGGCTTTCATCACCTTCGGGCGGGTGAAGGCTTCGGAGAGGAAGATGACTTCGGGGTAATCTCTCTGTACCTCCCGGATAACCCACTCCCAGAACGCGAACGGCTTGGTATGCGGGTTGTCCACGCGAAATATCTTCACGCCCTGCTCGACCCAGAACAGTAGCACGTCGCGCCACTCGCGCCACAGCCCGTCCTGGTCCTCCGTCTCCCAGTCCACGTTCACGATATCCTGGTACTTCTTCGGCAGGTTCTCAGCGTACTTGATAGAGCCATCCGGCCTGAACCGGAACCACTTGGGATGTTCTTTTATATACGGGTGATCCGGCGAAGCCTGGATGGCGAAATCCAGCGCCACCTCCATCCCGTGCTCCCGAGTCGCCTCCACGAAACGGCGAAAATCTTCCAGCGTCCCGAGGTCGGGGTGGACGGCCTTGTGCCCGCCCTCCGCGCTCCCGATGCCGTACGGGCTGCCGGGGTCTCCGGGGGCGGCAGCGATGGCGTTGTTCTTCCCCTTGCGGTTCGTCGTTCCGATGGGATGAATGGGCACGAGGTACACCACGTCGAAGCCGAGATCCGAAAGCTCCGGCAGACGCTCCTCCATGTCCCGGAAAGTCGCGCTCTCTCCGGGCACGGTCCCCTGCGAGCGGTGGAACATCTCGTACCACGCCCCGTAGCGTGCCCGCTCCCGGTCCACCGTCACCAGGAGCGTCCCGGTAGTGGAGAAGCGCGAACGATCCGGATGAGAAGCCACGAGATCCGCGATTTCCTCAGAACGCAAAAGCGCGAGCCGTCCTTCGTAGTCCGAGCCGTCGAAGGTTTTCAGCGTGGAGGCGAGACGTTTGTCCTTCGACCGCCCACAAGCAGCCTCGACGATGCCGCGTCCCTCCGCGAACTCCAGAGTCACGTCCTGTCCGGCCTCGACCTTCTTGGCAACTTCGCGGCGCCAGGTCTCGAACTCATCGCGCCAGGCTTCGATGGCGTACTCATAGCGGGTGTTCTTCGCGAGGTCGAAGGCGGCGGTCCAACGGTCGTTGCCGAAGAAGCGCATTGGAGTCTCGGACCACGCTTCTTCGCCTTCTTCGCGGTGTTTCACGATGGCGGAGATCACATCGTGCCCCTCCTTGAAGACGTCCGCCCAGACCTCCAGGCGGTCGCCGACCTCACGCTTGACCGGGTAGCGTCCGCAGTCCAGCTCCGGATAAACGTCTTCGATAACTATGTCCCCAAACGCTCCCTGCACTAACGCCTCCGAACAACGTGGTCTGATCCCACATCCGTTGCGTAGGATACCCGCTGTGTACCGGGATTCAAGCCAGTCCAGATGACATAATGAGTCTCTGAAAACTGTCGTGACACCGGAAGGAGCGGCCCATGCAGAACGAGCCGAACGCAGGAGAGCGGGGCGAAGCCGTGCCCTTGAACTGGGCATGCACCAACTGCGGCTACCGAGTAGAGGGCGAGTTGCCCGAGAAGTGTCCCGATTGCGGCGCGGATCGGGAGTCGTTCGAGGAGGTCCCGATACCGGGTTTCTGATAAGACGGGCTACAGGTCTCAGGCTTCAGCAAATAGATAGAGCGCACTCGCCGGTGAATAGAACGCTGTGCGGATATTTTCCCTCCGAGAAGCGCACCACTTGAAGTGGAATCCGTCCGGTACGAAATGGTCCACTGATACGAGAGTTCCTGGCGAGACGGTATTCGACCTGTACGAAAGTACATGCTGGAAACCGTACTCCCGCACGATGCGCGAGTCCCTTCCCCGACGCAACATACAGACACGCGAGGCAGATCCAGAGAAAGAAGGCGCGTTGATCGAGAGAGAGGTGCTCGACTGGCCCGGTGTCAGCGAGAGATCGGGCACATCCACTGCAACGGCGTTGCCGATCTTCCGGTTCCCAGGGAAGAGCGGGACGCCCTGATCCGGACATTCGGGAACCGGAAGACACGCCCGGACCATCGAGTTCTTCCGCATGAGCGGCGAGCGTCATTTTCTTCCATCAGAGATAAACGATCCGGTAGATCCGCGAACAATTACGTAGGGAAACGGGGGTTCCTGACCTATAATTTAGGGAGTCGTGAAAGTGTCGTGGGAAGGCTCTATCGCGTGGGAAACTGCCGGAAAGAGGCACGAAGGAAGGCGGCGCAGAGATGAGTATTGGACGTGATCTGGTAGAGAGCGTGGGTATCCTGGCGATCCACGCGGAGGGAGTGGTTTACCGATTCGGGGACAATACCGCCGTGGACGGAGTGGATCTAAAAGTGGCTCCGGGTGAGATCTACGGCTTCCTCGGCCCCAACGGAGCGGGCAAGACCACTACGATACGAATGCTCGCCACCCTGCTCCGGCCCAGCTCCGGCACGGCGCGGGTCTTCGGACACGACGTGGTGAAGGAAGCCGACGAGGTGCGAAGCCGGGTGAGCCTCACCGGACAGTTCGCCTCGGTGGACGAGGACCTCACCGGCTTCGAGAATCTCGTCCTGATCGCCCGTCTACTGGGCTACTCGCGGAGAGCGTCCAGGGAGCGGGCGGACGAGTTGCTCGACGCCTTCGGACTCTCCGACGCGGCGGGCCGTCAGGTCAAGAAGTATTCTGGGGGAATGCGGCGCAGGCTCGACATCGCGGCGAGCATCGTCGTCACGCCGGACCTGATCTTCCTCGACGAGCCGACGACCGGCCTCGACCCGCGCAGCCGCAACCAGGTCTGGGACATCATCAGGACCCTCGCCGCCGAAGGCACGACGGTACTGTTGACCACGCAATATCTCGACGAAGCCGACCAGCTCGCCGACCGCATAGCCGTGATAGACCACGGGCGAGTCATCGCCGAGGGAACCCCCGGAGAACTCAAAGCCTCCGT
>JBPCLT010000223.1:0-4468 GCA_051003015.1 Rubrobacteraceae bacterium
TGAAGCACAAACTCCCGGAGATTACGTTTATAATGGCCGGGTTGCGATTAGCGAACAGTCTGACGGGAAGGGTGATGGAGAACAGGCTCCCGCACATCGAGCGCAGTGGGCAGGTCCCGGATCGGGAGGAGTTGGCGCGGGTCTCCCGTGAACTCGAGGAAGCGGCGGCCGAGGAGGTCGTGGATTGGGCCTCTGACACCTATGGGGATGGCCTGACCCTTTCAGTGTCCTTCGGAGGAGCTGAGGGGATGGTTTTGCTCGACATGATCTGGCGTCGCGGCACGAACGCCCGCGTCTTCACCCTCGACACCGGGTTCCTGTTCGGGGAGACCGTGAAGTTCCGCGAGGAGGTCGTGGAGCGTTATGGGATGGAGATAGAGGTAATGCGTCCTGGATTGACCGTCGCGGATCAGGCGCGCCAGTTCGGGGACGCGCTGTACGACAAGAACCCGGACCTCTGCTGCTACATCCGCAAGGTCGAGCCGCAGCGGCGGGCGCTCGCGGGATATGGAGCCTGGATCTCGGGCATCCGGCGCGGCCAGACCGAGCAGCGCGCGGGCACTCCCATCGCCGGTTGGGAAGAGGACTTCGGCGTAGCCAAGATAGCCCCGCTGGCCCGATGGACCTCCGAGCAAGTCCAGGAATACGTGGATAGATACGACGTCCTCCTGAATCCATTGCGGGATCAAGGCTACAAAAGTATCGGCTGCGAACCCTGCACCCGCAAGGTCGCGGCGGGAGAAGACGCCCGCGCCGGCCGCTGGTCCGGTCAGGACAAGAACGAGTGCGGCCTCCACTCCCGGAGCACCTGGCTCACCCGCCTCCCCGCCGAGAAGACGCGCCTCCTCGAGTTGGAGGAAGGCGAGGCGTGAGCCATCAGCTTTCAGCCGTCAGCTTTTAGCAGAGATAAAAGGTCCGCTCGAAGCCGGAGGCTTACAAGCGCGGGGCCTTCCCTCCGCAAACACGGTTTGCCTCGATTCGGCTCATGACGAGCTTTCGCCCGGATTCCGTATGGTCTTCAGCGTTCTCGCTCTTCGGATCTTATTCGCGGGAGCAGTGCTATCGTCGCGCAGCACGCCAGAAGCAGGAGGATGCCGGGGATCGCGTATCCGCGCGCCAGAAGGACGGCGGCGGCGCCCGATACCACGGCCAGGCCGCAGTACAGGATGCTCACCTGCCGGTGGAACGTGGGGGACGGGGTTATGCGCTGGTAGATGTGCTCGCGGTGGGCGCTGAAGACGTTCTTGCCAGCGCGCAGGCGGCGCATTAGCGTGTAGGCCGTGTCGAAGAGGTATGGGGCGAAGACGACCAACGCCGCCAGCGGCAGGAGCGGCGCGGCCTCTCCTCCAGCGTAGAGGGCGGCGCCCCCGAGCAGGAACCCGACGAAGTGGCTCCCTGAGTCGCCCAGGAAGATCGTGGCCGGCGCCAGGTTCCAGGCAAGGAAGCCGAGCGCGGCCCCCACGAAGACAGCCAGCACGGCCGCTCCGTCCGGGGCCAGCGCCGCCAGGAACAGGGCGTTCGCCACAGCGGTGCTGCCCGAGATCCCATCTATCCCGTCCATGAAGTTGAAGGCGTTCATCAGGGCAACGAGCCACACTACGGCGAGCGCCCCAGCTAGCGGCGCCAGGACTCCGGCTGCCTCCATGAAGGAAGGCGGGACCACGAGCACCAGCGCCAGCGCAGCCGCGGCCTGCCCGGCGGCCTTCACGCCGAAGTGCAGGTTGCCGAAGTCGTCAACGAGCCCGACCGTCCCGGCGAGCGTCGCGAAGATCAGGAGCGGCCAGCCATCCTCGGGCCGGAGCAGAGCCGCGCCGGCCCAAGCGCCCGCCATCACGGCGACGCCGCCGAGCCGGGGGGTGGGGATCTCGTGCGAGCTGCGGGGGTTCGGCACGTCGAGCAGGTTCCGCCCTACCGCGAACCGTACGAGCAAGGGGACCAGGGCCCCGGCCACCAGGAAGGCCACGCCTCCACACGCCACGGCCCAGCTCATGGGCGCACCATCCCGATCTCTCGCAGGCGAGAAACCTCCAGGGATATGCCCTCGTGGAACGGGCGGGGCGCGTAGCCGAGATCCTCGCGCGCCGCGTCGTAGGGATAGGCTTTGTCCTCCCGCAGCCTCAGCACCTGCTCGGATTTTATGGGTAGCGGGAGCCGCGCGCGTTCCGCGAGCGCCAGGGCGCGACGTACCGGCTCCAGCGGCAGCCGGACGATGCGGGGTTTCCGTCCCAGGGCGCCGGCCACGGTGAGGACCAGATCCCGGAACGTCAGGGGCGCGGCGCCGGGGAGGTCGTAGCTCCGGCCGATGGCCTCGGGAAATTCCAGGGCTGCGAGCAGACCCAGGGCAAGGTCCTCGTGGTAGACGGGCTGCCAGAGGTTCGTCCCGGCCCCGAAGAGGGGGAAGACGGGCGAACGGTCCAGGAAACGCAGCAGGTGACGCATGTTCCGGTCCAACTCGGAGCCGTAGATCATGGTTGGCCGCGCGACCGTCCACGCTAGCCCACTCCCCCACACCACCTCTTCCATCGCCTTCCGGTGGCCGGAGCGACGCTCGTAGACGGAATGCACGCTCGTGCTGCCAACCGCCATCAGACGCTCCACCCCAGCCCGCCGCATCGCCGCCACGACCACGGGCGCGAACGTCAGTCCCGCCACATGCGCCACGGCCTCCATCCCGGATAACGCCCGGACGAGGGATTCCTCATCTCCAGCGTCTCCGTGAAAAAGCTCGACCCTTCCGGCGTCCAGACGCGAGAGATTGGGGCTGCCGGGCCGCGCCAGGCACCTGACCTCGTGGTTCTTTTCGAGGAGGCGTTCGAGCAGGGCGAGGCCGGGTAGGCTGGTGGCGCCGGTGAGGAGTATCTTCACGGGGCCGCTCTCCGAAGAAATTTACGCACCGGAATGCCTAGCCGTGCGAACCGGTGATCATTCCTCGATACGCCGCAGTACGACCGGGGAAACATCCACCCTGAGGTCCGGGTACGCTTCGATCAGGCGCGCGATGTCCGTCAGGTCCTTCTGCCGCTTGCTGGGCCGCCACGATGAGTCCTGCGCGGCCCAGACTTTTCCCCGCAACACGTCGCGCACGGCGGCCACGTACATCGGGACGCCAAGCACGTCGCCGGGCTCCGCCCGGTCAACGAAGTCGCCGTAGCGGGGATCTGTCCGAATTTGCACGCGGAGGTCACTCGCTCCGAGGTCCACGTTGAGGCTGCGCGGGAAGCGTCGCACGGCGTAGCGGTTCGAGAGCAGCTCTTCGGCCGCGGCGAGCTGGCCGGTAGCCACCACGAGATCCAGGTCCAGGCTCACGAGCGGCTCGACGTAGTGGTTGACCGCCTGGCCGCCGATGACGCAATACCGGATGCCCGCCTCTTCCAGGAGCCTCAACAGCTCTTCGATCTCCGCGCCTCCCCCACGAGTTACGATGTTGTAGAAAACCGAAGCTCGCACGACCCTCTCCCTCGCCAGTCAATGGTTCCGAATCGTAGCATAGCGTCGGCTCCTAGCCGCAGGGGGTGGAGATCACGTGCGAGGCCCAATCCGCGTTCTGCGTGTACCATTCGACGGTCTCGCGGATGCCGCTCTCGAAGGGGTGTTCGGGCCGCCACCCCAGCTCTTCGCGCAGGCGGGTGGAGTCGGTGGCGTAGCGGCGGTCATGCCCAGGACGGTCGGTGACGAAGGAGACCCTGTCCCGCGGCTTGCCCAAAGCGTCCAGGATGAGGTGCGTGATCTCCAGGTTCGCCCGCTCGTTGCCGCCACCGACGTTGTAGACCCGGCCGGAGACTCCCTCATCCAGCGTCAGGGCGACGGCGCGGCAATGGTCCTCGACGTGCAGCCAGTCACGGACGTTCATCCCGTCGCCATAGAGCGGGACGGGCCGGTCCAGCAGCGCGTGCCTGACGATGAAGAACGGGATCAGCTTCTCGGGATACTGGTACGGCCCGTAGTTGTTGGAGCAACGTGTGACGACGGTGGGAGTCCCATACGTCTCGTGATAGGCCCGGCACAGGAGATCGGCCGACGCCTTGGATGCCGCGTAGGGAGAGTTCGGCTCCAGTGGGCTCTCCTCGGTGAACGCCGGGTCCTCCGGTCCCAGAGAACCATAGACCTCGTCGGTCGAGACCTGCACGAACCGCTCGACCCCGTGACGCCGGGCGGCTTCCAGGAGGTTCTGGATCCCCATCACGTTCGTCTCCACGAAGACCCGAGGGCCCGCGATGCTCCGGTCCACGTGAGTTTCGGCGGCGAAGTTCACCACCGCGTCGAAGCCGCCGTCCTCGGAGAAAAGCGCCTCGACGAGCATGCCGTCCTGTATTTGTCCCTTCACGAAACGGTAGTTGTCCGCCTCCGCGAAGTCCGCCGTGTTCTCGGGGCGTCCGGCATAGGTCAGGGCGTCCAGGTTCACCCACTCGGTCTCCTGGCGCTCGGGGACCATCAGCCGCAAGAAGTTGCACCCGATGAACCCGGACCC
>JBPCLT010000224.1:0-2810 GCA_051003015.1 Rubrobacteraceae bacterium
GGCCGTTGCTCTCAGCGTGCTCAGGACGGTGGAGTGGCTGACCGGGACGCCTCCCGCCAAGCGCCGGGTCTCTGCCTTCGCCCAGTTGGCGGCATGAACGTCCGATCCGAATTCGCCAACAGCATCAAGTTCCATATCCAAACGCTGTGCAACATCGTCACCAGACACATCTGTAGAGGGAGCGCCTTCTGCAAGATCGTAGACTACCTTTAAGAATCGCTGGCGCTTGTTCCTGATCTCCTTGAACTCGTCCATCCGATCCCGTTCTCCCTCTATAAATTGGTTACAGTCATGGTAGCCGCTGGAAGTAGCCAGCAAAAGGGCTAAACGGCATTAATCGGTTTGCGATCTTCGCGCTAAATTAGGATTAGCGACACGAATACCACCTAGCTTCGGCAGCGATGCTCAGGACCCTTCGAGCTCGCCGGTGAGCACCGGTTTGGCGGAACTCATGCGTGGCTCTTCTGGGAACTGCTCCAGGGTGATGCCGACCTGTCCGTAGTTGCCCGCTTCTTCAGGGACGCTCATCTGGAGCGTTCCCCGGCCCTGCTCGTCAACCTTGAATGTGCCCGCGCTCACGCGCCCTCCCTCTTCCCCGAACCACAGTTCGTAGTATTCGTCCTTCTTGCAGTTGGGCATGTTCCAGACCTCCAGCGTGGCCCTGGCGTTGGGGTCGTCTTCGCGCACGCGCAGCTCTCCGCCCGCTTCGGGGGCAAGCGGCGTGGGCTCCAGGGTGGCCTGGGCCATTGCGTCGCGACCGAGCAGGCCAGACGAGGAGAAGACCACTACGAGGGAAAGTGCGATCAGGGCGGCCGCGGCCGCGAAGACCGGGGCGCGGCGCATCTCTCGCAGCGTTCCGCGGCGCGGCAGCCCTGACATGACGCTGGCTTTGATCTCCGGCGGCGGAGACTCTCGAACGCCCACCAACTCCGACAGGCGTTCGTGAGCCCGGCGGAGGTCGCGCTCTTCGGCCCGGCAGGCGGCGCACCGCTGCAAGTGTTCCTCGACCTCCCACTCCTCCTCGGAGTCCAGGGCGCCGAGCATGTACGGGCCGAGGAGATCCCGGAGTTTCAGGTGCTCTCGATCATCCATCCGAAAGCTCCTCTTCAGGGAGGATGTTCTCGCGCAGGGAGCGAAGGGCGGCGGTTGTGCGGCTCTTGACGGTCCCGAGCGGAGTGTCGGTGCGGGTGGAGATCTCACGCTGGGTGAGCCCCTCCATATACGCTAGTACGAGGACTTCGCGGTGGACCGGGGAGAGCCGTGAGAGCGCGGCGGCCACGTCGAAGCTGCGCGCGATGCTGCTGGTCGAATCTTCCTCACCCGGTTCGAGATGGGGCGTCGAGCGATCCTCGCCGACGGTCTTCACACGAGCGCGGCGGCGGCGGATGAGGTCCGTGGCCCGGTTGCGAGTGATGCGGAAGATCCAGGTCGCAAAGCCGGCCTTTCCGGGGTCGAATCCCGCAGCATTGCGCCACACGGAGACGAACACATCCTGCACGAGGTCCTCCGCCGTTCCCCGGTCGCCCAGGTAACGCAACCCGGCGCCGTAAACGAGGCCGGCGTATCGGTCGTAGAGATCGGAGAGCGCACGCTCGTCTCCTGAAGCGACCCGCCGCACCAGAACTTCGTCCTCGATGCCTCTCATCTCGCGCCCTTCGCAGCCGACACGCACAATGATAGCCGGTTCCCGGCCCGCTCGGGAGCCGGCCCGCGCGGGCATGAGACACGAAACGCCGTCCTGGTTCGCCTTTCCCATACATAGCTTTATACGCCAGGCCGGATCACCTGGATTACCGAACCAGCTACGTGGGTTTCATCCCCGGTTTACGGTTAAAATACAGCGAGTTACGAGAAGGAAGGTGTACGTCTTATGGAACCGGATCTGTCCCGTCCCGAGCTTCGGGCGGTCGCGAGACGCCCGGCGAAGGGTTCGCTCAAGAACTTCTTCGGGGACCTGCGGAGCCTGCTGAGAGTGCAGACGCTCAAGGCCACCGTGCAGGCATTCATGCGCGACGACGCCCTGGGTCTCGCGGCGCAGCTCGCGTACTACCTGATCCTGGCTCTCTTCCCGTTCATCCTGGTGTTGTTCTCACTGCTGGGCACCTTCGGCAGCGAGCAACTCGCCTCGGACCTGCTCGGTTACTTCCGGCGGGTCATGCCGGCCCAGGTCTTCGACCTCATACAGACGTACATGAAGCCAATCCTCAGCGGAGACAAGGAAGCGCCAGGGCTGCTGTCGTTCGGTGTTCTGTTCACGATCTGGTCGGCCTCCGGGGCATTCTCCGCCATGATAAACGCCCTCAACCGCGCCTACGACGTGCAGGAGACGCGGCCTTTCTGGAAGGTGAAGGGCCTCGCCATCCTATTGACGCTGGGGCTTTCGACGCTCGTGCTCATGGGCGTGCTGCTACTCGTCGCCGGAGAGCCCATCGGCAGGGCCGTCGCCGACCTCTTCGGGATGGGATCCATGTTCGTGTTCGCGTGGGAGATAGTGCGCTGGCCGGTGGCGCTTCTTTTCATGGTGTTAACGGTCGCGTTGCTCTTCTACTTCGCCCCGAACGTCGGGCAGCCGTTCCGTTGGATCACGCCCGGCGGTCTCGTCGGGGTTCTGCTATGGATACTGGCGAGCATGGCATTCAGCCTCTACGTGAACAACTTCGGCTCCTACGACGAGACGTACGGCTCCATCGGCGTCGTCATCGTGCTGCTGCTCTACCTGTACATCGCCTCACTCACCATCCTCTTCGGCGCCACCCTCAACGCCACGCTGGTCAGGATGAAAGAGGAGATCTCCGGCCAGCAAATCCTCG
>JBPCLT010000225.1:0-3171 GCA_051003015.1 Rubrobacteraceae bacterium
TCCAGTTCACTCACGGTCATGAACAGGCCGTTGGACTCCCGGTACTCGATGATGGTCTCCGCAGTCGAAGGTCCAACCTGCGGCAACTCGTCGAGTTCCTCCACGTCGGCGGTGTTGATGTTTATGACGAGCGGCGTCTGAACCTCTTGCTGGACCTGTTCGAGGGAGACGCTGTAGACGACCTTCGGAGCGCTTTCGGAGACGCGGGATGCGTACAACGCTCCCCCGGCGAGCACGATCACCACGAGCAAACAGACGGCCATCTGTGGACGATAATGCCTGAAGAAGTCCGCGATAGACCTTTGGGGATCTGTCTCCCCGCGGCGGGTCGCTGTATCGAAGTTTGTGTCTGCCACGTTGCTTTCCACGGGATACTGCGGAAAGTGGAGCCGAGGGGGATCGAACCCCTGACCTCCGCGCTGCCAGCGCGGCGCTCTCCCGGCTGAGCTACGGCCCCAATAAAATAACCTCGAACCCGGAGAGTATATTGGCCCCGCCGGAGGGTGTCAACGAGGAAAGGTTGCTCCTCTACTCCTCTTCCCAGCGTTCCTGCGGGACTCCACGCCAGAGGGATTCCAGCCGGTAGTAGTCGCGGGCTTCGTCGGTAAAGACGTGGACCACGACATCTATGAAGTCCAGGCTGATCCAGGCCATCCCCTCAGGCAGACGCCGCGAACGCGGCCGGTAACCAGCCTCGATCATCTTGTCAATGACCTCTTCGGCGATGCGCCGCGTCTGGCGCTCGGTCTCGCCGCTGGCGATCACGAAGTAGTCCGTGTACGAGACGGCCTCCTTGAGGTCCAGGATCAAAACGTCCCGGCCGAACATGTCGCCCGCAGCCCTGGCTGCCGTAACAGCCATGTCCCGCGTCAGGGCCTCGCCTTCCTCGACACCGTACTCGCGCCGGATGGCGGATTCGTCGTGGCTCACGATATCTTCTCCTCCGTCAAGCTTCCTCCTTCGATGCGTTTCCCGTCACCTTCATACAAACCTCTCTCCTCGATGATCTCGTATACGCCGTTCGGGACCATGTAGCGTACGCTCTTCCCCTGGAGCATCCTGCGCCGGATGGCCGTAGCCGATATATCCACCCGCGAGCATTCGACGGGCACGATCCGGTCGAAGTTCCTTAACCCTTGCTCCAGATGTCCAAGCGCGGCAAGGTCGTAGCCGGGCCGCGTCGCCGCGACCATGACGACCTCCTCAAGCAACCGGTCTGGCTCTTTCCAGGTGAGCAGGTTCGACACCTCATCCGCGCCGGTGAGGAAGAACCACTCGTCGCCCGGCGACCGCTCCTTGAGCAGCGGCACGGTGTCCACCGTGTGCATCGCGCGTCCCGCGTCCACCTCCACCCGATCAACGGAGAAGTGATCGTTGCCCGCGACGGCGGCCTCCACCATCGCCAGCCGGTCGTCGGCGTTGGCCCGCACGCTGGATGCCTCCTTGTGCGGCGGAATGCCACCGGGGACGAAGATCACACGTTCCAACCGCAACTCTTCCCGCACCTGCTCCGCGATGATCATGTGCCCCAGATGGATAGGGTCGAACGTCCCGCCGAATATTCCTACCCGCAAATCGCCCTCACCGGAAATCGAACTCCATTTTGCCTATGCGCACCTCGTCGCCCGGCTCAGCCCCGGCCTTTCTCAGCGCGGCCACCACACCTCTTTTCTCAAGCTCGCGCCAGCCGTGCTCCGCGCCCTCCGGGCTGTCCCAGTCCGTCTTCATGACCATGCGCTCCACTTCCTCACCGAAGACCGCGTACCCGCCGTTTTCACTCTCGACCCGCAGCCCCCTCCAAGCCGGCCGGAACACCCGGTGCTCCCGCGACTGCTCCCCAGCCGGATCTTCGGCGGGACTCTCTCCCAGCGCCCGCGTCCGCTCCTCCAGGTGGTCCCGAAGCTCCTCGACACCCTCCCCGGTCATGGCCGAAACCTGATACGCCTCCGGGAAGGTATCGCGCAGATATTCTCGAAGCTCCTCGTCGAGGAGGTCTATCTTGTTCAGCACGACGAGAGCGGGCTTCTCCGAGAGGCGGGCGGCGTATAGTTCGGTTCGCAGGATGGCCTCGGCGTTCTCGGGGTCTTCGCTCGCGTCCAGCACGAGCGTCAGGAGCCGCGCCCGCGCCACGTGCCGCAGGAAGCGGTTGCCGAGACCCCGTCCCTCATTGGCCCCGGAGATGAGACCGGGGATGTCGGCGACCACGAACGGCTCCCGGTACTGCTTCTCATCAACCACCCCGAGCTTCGGCACGAGGGTCGTGAAAGGGTAGTCTCCGACCTTCGGACGGGCGGCGCTCAAGGCGGCGAGTAGCGATGATTTCCCTGCGTTCGGGAGGCCCACGAGACCCACGTCGGAGAGAACGCGCAGTTCGAGCCGGACCTCGCGTTCCTCCCCCGGCAGACCCCTCTCCCTGAAGGCGGGTGCTTGCCGGGTCGAGGTTGCGAATGAGCCGTTGCCCCGGCCACCCTCGCCACCACGCGCCACGACGAAGCTCTCACCCGGCTCGGAGAGGTCCGCGAGCAGACCGTTTTCGTCGGAGATCAGGGTTCCCACCGGCACCTCGACGACCACGTCCTTGCCGCCCTCTCCGGCCCGGTTGTTGCCCGAGCCATGCGACCCGCGTTTGGCCTTCACCAGGTTGCGGTGCGCGTAGGGTTCGAGGGTGGCAAGGTCTTCGGTGGACTTCAGGATGACGGAGCCACCATCACCACCGCGGCCGCCATCGGGGCCGCCGCGCGGCTTGTACTTCTCGCGGTTGAAAGAAACGCTGCCGTCACCGCCGCGTCCGGCGCGGACGACGAAACGGGCTTCGTCTACGAATTGCAACGGGGCTAGAAACCCCCGTGGGGCGAGATCAGACCGCAGCCTCCTCGATGACACTGACCATCTTGCGGCCCTTCCTCCGCCCGAAGGTTACGTGGCCGCCCGCAGTGGCGAACAGGGTGTCGTCCGAGCCCTTGCCGACGTTGCGGCCAGGATGGACCTTCGTGCCCCGTTGACGGATGATGATGCTGCCAGCGGATACCCGCTGGCCGCCGAAGGACTTCACGCCGAGGCGCTTGCCTTCGGTGTCCCTTCCGTTCCTCGACGAGCCGCCACCCTTTTTATGAGCCATCCGAAACCTCCGTGATGCGTATGCGGGTCAACCTCTGACGGTGCCCGGTCTTC
>JBPCLT010000226.1:0-15041 GCA_051003015.1 Rubrobacteraceae bacterium
GCTGGACTACAACGTTTTCGCCGAGCGACCGCAAGACGCCACCGCCCGTACCCTGGCCGAGACGAGCAGCGCCGCAAAGACCACCCACACCACGACCCAGCCATAGTAGATCCTCCTTCCGCCCAACCTATGTCTCACTCTCTTCGGATGCCGCGAGCGGCTCCAGATGCTCCTTCAGGTGGACCACTGCGCGTTGCATGCGCGCCGGGTCATCGTGGAGCCTGGCGAGCATCAATTATTCGGCATCCACTATCGCCAGGGTGCAGCGGGAGATGCATATGACTTTTTCATCCTCGTCAGTTATGCGGATCTCCCAGACCTGGCTCTTGCGACCGACGTGGACCGGCCTCCCGATTGCCGTCAGCGTCCCTGACTTCTTGGGCCGGACGTGGCTGGCGTTGATCTCCGACCCGAAAGCCACCTTGCCTGGCGGGCAGTTGATAATTCCGCCGATGCTCGCCACCGACTCCGCGAGCGTCACGCTGACACCTCCGTGCAAGTATCCGAACGGCTGATGGTGTCGCCCATCCACCGGCATCGCGGCGACTACCCGATCCGGATTCAACTCGACGAACTCGATCCCGAGGTCCCGCGTCACCCCACCCTTCTCCAGAAGCGTACCGATGTCCAAAACCCACACCTCCCGGACACACCGTCAGACACGCCATCGTCTACAGACCAAGTGGTCGGTTTATCTTACACGGACGTGGCCGGGCTATGCACGGTCGGCGAACGGTAAACGCTATTACTGCTTGGGACGGTGGTGTAAGTCTTCCTGTACATGTTGCGTGCATTTAACGTCGGGATAATGGGCATGAAACGTAACAGGAGCTTGGAGACCATATTATTGGTTGCGGAAACTGGAGAGAAAGGAGACCCGTGGCGAAGAAGATCGGCGTGCAGGGCATCAAGAAGGAGAAGCGCGACCGGCGGGCGGACGTGGCCCCCGGCATGACCCGGCGGAGCTTCCTGACGTATCTCGGGGTGGGGTCGGCGGCCCTGGCCGCTGGAAGCTCGGGGGTGCTGGCGGAGTCCGCGGAGGCGCAGGAGAACTTCGCGGGCGGAAGCTCCACGCCCTTCAGGAACGAGTCCGCGGAGGACTTCGAGTTGGCCTTCGACCCCATAGAGCCCTCGGACGCCGACGAGCTGATCCTGCCCGAAGGCTTCAAGTTCGACATCATCCGCCGGTGGGGCGAGCCGGTTACTGCGGACAGGAACTTCGGCTACAACAACGACTACGTGGCCTACTTCCCCATAGATGCACTGGATGGTGGCCGGAGCAGCGAGGACGGCCTCCTTTGGGTCAACCACGAGTACACGAACCCGCTGTACGTCTCGGGCTACGCCGACCCGGAGAACATGACCAAGAAGTCCCGGGAGCAGATAGACAAAGAGAAGGATGCCGTCGGCGGCTCCATCATCCGGGTACGCAGAGAGAGCGACGCCTGGGCGTTCGCCGAGGACGAGGAGCACAACCGCCGCATCGACGCCCGGACGCCGATGGATCTCACGGGTCCTGCCGCCGGGTCCGAGGCGGCGAAAGGGGCGACGGAGGTCTTCGGCACCCTCGGCAATTGCAGCGGGGGTGTCACGCCCTGGAACACCGTCCTCTCCGGCGAGGAGAACTTCCAATACTATTACGGTGAGTCCTCCGATGACCAGCCGTCCGACGACGAGGCCCTCGCCGCGACCGACCGCTGGCTCGATGACCCGGAGACCGCCCAGCCCCCCGAGCACTACGGCTGGGTGGTGGAGGTGGACCCGTTCGACAAAGACTCCAAGCCGCGCAAGCACTCCTGGCTCGGACGCATCCGGCATGAGAACGTCGCCATCCGCGTCTCGGAGAGCGGCAAAGTCGTGGCGTACACAGGCCACGACGAGGAAGATCAGTGCATCTACAAGTTCATCTCCTCCGGGACGTACGAGCCCGGCAACCGGGAGGCGAACATGGATCTCCTCACGGATGGGATGCTCTACGTCGCCGATTTCGCCAACGGCCGGTGGGTCGCCCTCGACTACGAGAACAACCCCATCTTCGAGGAAAACGGCTTCAAGGGACAGGCCGACGTGCTCGTGCGCCTGCGCGACGCGGTTGTGCTGACCGAGGAAGAGGATGGGCCGCCCATCGGCACCCCGATGGACCGTTGCGAGGACATAGACGTACACCCCGAGACCGGGACCGTCTACGCAGCGCTCACAAACAACGAGCTGCACGGCAACTTCCACGGTCAGATCATCCGCCTCTTCGAGAAGGACGGCAACGCCGGGGCGACGGAGTTCAACTTCGAGATCTTCGCCGCCGGCGGCCCGAACACCGGCTTCTCCAGCCCGGACAACCTGGCCTTCGACCGGAACAACAACCTCTGGATGGTCACGGACATGTCCAGCGACAAGCACAACCAGGGCATCTATACGACCTTCAAGAACAACGGCCTGTTCGTGATGCGCGGCGTGGAGGACGCCGTCCGGGGCGAGCCCGTCCAGTTCGCCAGCGGGCCCATAGAGGCCGAGATGACGGGACCGGCCTTCACCCCCGACGGCAGGACCATGTTCCTCGCCGTCCAGCACCCTGGCGAGGAGACCGAGAGCAAGGACGAGCCGACCAGCACGTGGCCCCACGACGGGGACAACACCCCCAAGCCCTCCGTCGTCGCCATAACGGGCTTCGGCGGGAGCGGCGCCTGATCCGGACATCGCCCCGGCCCGGCGCCAGCCTGACATCCTGACAGCACGAGCCGTCCCGATCTAGCATAATGAGTCTACGTATCGCGACACGGACGGGAAGGCGGCGTTGGATGGCTGAGGAGTTCAGGCTCCCGGGTTCCACCTACGAGGAGCTGGTGAACATAATCGTGGCGTACGGCACGCGCGACGAGGCATCGAACCCCGGGGACGTGGGCAAGCTGGCCTCGGTGCATCAGTCGAGTGTCAGCCGCAGCAACGCCTTCCTCACGGCCATCGGCGTGCTCCAGGGAGAGACCACCAGGCTCGTCACGCGCAAGGGACGGGCCCTGGCGCGGGCGCTCGCCCGCAGGGATCCGGCGGAGATCCGGACCCGCTGGCGCGAGATCGTCTCGACCAGCGAGTTCCTCCAGAACGTCGTCTCGGCCGTGAAGCTGCGCGAGGGGATGCTATATGGGACCCTCCAGGCTTACGTCGCCCACTCCGCCGGCCAGCCCCGCAACAAACCTGTTATGGCGGGCGCGGGCGCGATAGTCGAGATCCTCAAGGCCGCCAGTCTCCTCGAGGAAGAGGCCGGAGAACTCACCGCCCCTTTCGACGAGGAACCCGGCGACGTGTTCGGAGGCGAAGAGCAGGAACGCCGCGATGCTTCGTCCCCCAACGGCCTCTCCGTATCGCTCGAAGGGTCGCCGACGCCGATATCGGGAACGGAGCCGGCGATCAACATCCACCTCCACGTCCGGTGCTCGGCGGAGGAGATCGAAGACCTGGCCCCGAAGCTGAAGGCCCTGCTTAGAGAACTTTCCGAACCGGGGCTATAAGCAGGTTCGGAGGGCGAAGCCGTCCCGCTCGACCGATTAAACGGAGGGGGACGGCTCAGAGCGGTCCACGACGGAGACGAGGTCGGGCAGTTGTATCTCCGTCAGCGTCGAGCGAGCGCCCCTGACGCTTACCACCGACCACGGAGCATAGTCCGGGTAGAGTTCGACCCAGTTCGGTACCAGACACTCGACTAGGCGCGTGACCCGGCTGCACACCACCACGTCCGGCCGGAGCCGGTTCGTCTCCCGGTCGAGATCCCCTGATTCCGCCTGGAAGATGGCGGCGTCCGGGCACAGGAATTGGAGAGCCTCTGCCACCGCCTCACGGTACGACCTGAGCTCCGTCGCGATCAGCACGCGCTTGTCGTGGCTTCCCATGAAAGACATGATAGATGCCCCCGAACCATCCTGCATCGTCAAAATGGGTGATCTTCTTCTAGCTCATTTGGGCTAGACGCTCGCCGTCTGGTCCACTATGGCGAGGAGGTCGGGCAATTGTATCTCCATCAGCATCGAGCGAGCGCCCCTGACGCTTACCACCGACCACGGAGCGTAGTCTGGGTAGAGTTCGACCCAGACCGGGACCTCTTCCCGCACCACGCTGGTGGCCCGGTTGCATACGACCATGTCCGGCGTCAGGCGCGGTATTGAGCCATCCAGGACATCGGGCTCCACGGTGGTCACCTCGATGCCGGGACGGAGTTCCCGGAGGACCGCCGCGATGCCATCGCGGTACGCGCGCGGTTCGTTAGCCATGAGGACACGCAGCACCGTTCTATCCTTCGAACGAGTCATGTCCGCCGCGTCACTCATGCGGGTCTCCGATCCATTTGCATCGCGCGGCCATGATCCCGGTTACCGAACCCGTTACCGGATCTCGACGATATCGTGGCGCACGGCGAATACCAGGGCCTGAAGGCGCGAGCGGAGGCCGAGCTTGCCGAGGATGTTCACCATGTGGGTGCGTTCGGTCTCGATGGAGATGCCCAACCGCTCCGAGATCTCCTGACTATCCATGCCTTCCGCGAGAGCCCGGAGCACCTCCAGCTCGCGGCGGGTGAGCCTCTCAATGGACTGACGGATCTCGATCTCCTGCTGTCGCTCCCGGCCCATCGCCCGGAGCATCGCCACGACCTCGTTCGGGGACAGCAATGCCTCGCCGGCCCTGAGCCGGCGCACCGCGTCCACGATGTCCTTTATGGAGGCGGCCTTGTGCAGTACGCCCGACGCGCCAGCCTCCACCGCGCGGGCGAACCAGCCAGGGTCCAGGCTCGCGCTCAGGACCAGCGTCGTGATCCTCGGCTCGGCTTTTGAAAGCTCCTCGATCAAGGTCGTCCCATCACCGTCGGGTAGACCGAGGTCAACGACCGCGACGTCCACCCCGCCGAGCGATCTTCGAGCCTCCGCCACGGTCCCCACCTGCCCGACGACGGTGAACTCCGGCTCCCGCTCGAACATGAAGGCCAGCGCCTGACGGAACGAGGCGTGGTCCTCCACAAGCAAGATGCGGGCCTGTTCTTTCGCGCTGTTCTCTATGATGCCCGCCCTTCCATTGATCGGAGTTTGCATTCGCATTATGTCAAGGACTTTGCGAACGCGGTATCACGCAAACGTACCAATTTTCTCTCATGCATTCAGACTAGTACGAATGTACTAGCCTCCCGGCACGGAGGCTTGTCCCTCCAACAACCGGGCGATGGGCGCCTCGAAGCGTACCCGAGTCCCGGAGCCGGGTTCGCTCTTCATCGTCAGCTCGCCGCCGAGAGGATTCGACGGCGCCCCCCCGAGGAACCGGCGTCGAAGTCCTTGCCGTCGTCGGTCGAGTCCTCGGCCATTAGCATCCGGAGCGGCGTACGAGATCCACCCGCCGGGCTCATCGGTCCTCCTCCGGTGGACGCGCGGGGCCTCTCTCCAGCGTGAAGTAGAAGGTGGCGCCCTCGCCGACCTTGCCTTCTGCCCAGACCTCCCCGCCGTGACGCCTTATTACCCGCGCCACCGTCGCGAGCCCCACCCCGGTCCCATCGAACTCGTCGGAGCCGTGCAGCCTCTGAAAAGCTCCGAACAACCTACCCGCGTACGCCTCATCGAAGCCGGCCCCGTTGTCCCTCACGTAGTACGTCCGCAATCCCTCCATCCGGGCGGCCCCGAACGCCACAGCGGCCTCGGGCTCTTTGGAGGTGAACTTCCAGGCGTTGCCGAGCAGATTCTCCAGCGCCACCCGCAAGAGCCTGGCGTCGCCGCGCGCGACGAGGCCATCGGAGATCACGAACCTCCCCCGGCGTTCGGGAGCCGACGCCTTGAGTACACCGGCCACGTCGGCGGCCATGCCGCTCAGGTCCACGGATGCACGGCGCAGGGGGGCGCGCGTGACCCGCGAGAGTTCCAGCAGGTCGTCTATAAGCTGTCCCATGCGTTGGGCGGATTTCCGCACGCGCCCCAGGTAATCCCGGCCCTCCTCGTCGAGCTCGTCCCGGTAATCCTCCAGGAGGATCTGGGAGAATCCGTCTATGCTGCGCAGCGGGGCGCGCAGGTCGTGACTCACCGAGTAGCTGAACGCCTCCAGCTCGCGGTTGGTAGCCTGGAGTTCCCGGTTTGCGCCCTCGAACCTCCTGCCGGCGCGTTCGGCCACGACGCGGCTCCGGACGAGCATCGAGGTGATCCCAAACAGCAGCAGGCTCACCGCTATGCCGGTGACGAGGACGAAGGCCGCCAGCCGGCCTTCGTCGAACTCTTCGAACTCCTTGAGGCTGGCGAAGTACAGACTCCACTGGCGCCCCGACACCTCCAACCGGCGGGTGTCTGAGAAGGGGACGCCGCCTTCACCGGCGCGCTCCACGCCATCGTCGTCGTAGAGTAGCCGGCTCGGGGTCAGGGTTCCGCCGTCGTATACCTCGAAGTCCACCGCCGGTGAAGGCTCCGCGAAACCGCTCCCGAGAAGATCGTCTATCCTGAAGAAACCGAATACGAAACCTTCGAGTGCGCGCCGGCGTTCGGCGACGGTATCAGCCGATTCTCCTTCGCGATAGACCGGCAGATACACGGCATAACCAGGACGGAGGACCAGATCCGCGGCCAGGCCGGAAGGGGCCTCGGTCGTGATGTAGATCCTGCCGGTCGCCCGCGGAGACCCCGAGTCCCGCGCCTGCTCCATGGCGTCGCGGTGCGCGGGCGCGGAGGACCAATCATAGGATAGTGTATCCCGGTTGGCGGCGCCGGAGGGACCGACGAACGTGACCGGGAAGTACGCGGGGCGCTCTCCGCCCGGGCTCAGTTTTGGCAGGCTCGTCTGCTCCGCGCGCCGGGAATATGCTTCCCTCTCTTCGGGCGGCACGCGCTCCGCGTAGCCTAAAGCCTGCAGGCCCTCGAATCGCTTCTCCGGCTCCAGGCCCTCGACGAAAGTCATCCACTCGCCGGGCTCGACGGTCTCGCTCGCATAGAAGAAACTACGGGCGCCGAACATCGCGTCCAGGTACGCTTCCGTGCGGCGTCCCATGGCCTCCTGGACGACCCGAACCGTCTCGTCGAACCGGACACGCTCCGCCGCCTCCACCGTATCCCGCACGTACTGCCAGGCCAGGGCCGTCAGGGACAGCGAGATCACAAGCACCGCGCACGGCACCGCGGCCCGGTCGAAATAGTAACGCGCCTTCCACCAAGCGCCGCCCACCCGGCCGTCTTCGTCCGCCGGGTCCGGGGTCATCCCGGTTGTGTCTCCCGCCAGATCCGGCGTCCGGGTGAGGGCTTTGCGCTGGTCTTTATCAGGGATCATGTTCCCTCTCGTGCCGCAGCGGCCACCGTGGACCTCATAGTCCGCGCGGGGACTCATACAGGGTAATCGGCCGCGGCGCTATCCTGAATCCACGTTCCCCCATGCGTTGCGCTCCCCAGGCGTGGGATCCGCGCAACCAATCGGACGGGTCCATGTTACCCTCGTCATAACCCGTCCACAAGGCTAGTTGCCCCGGATTAAAGCTCGCCCGCGAAACGGACGATGATAACCATGAGCATGTTGAACAAGAAGACCCTGAAGGAGATAGGTTCTCGTCCACGGGGCCCTGGCGCCGCGCCTTTGCTGGCGGCGCTCGCGGTTCTGTTCTCCCTCGGCGCGCTCCTGTTCTCCTCGACGGCCGCGCTGGCCGTGCTAGCGGCCGGAGCCGCTCTCACCCTCCTGGTCCACGTAAAACGGCTGAAGAGCCAGACGGTCCCGGTACGCTACGACCTGGAAGGAGACGAAGCCGCTCGCTTCGCCGAGGTGAGGCGGGCTTGCGAGGCGCTCGCCGAGTCGGAGAAGGTGTGGCTCACCGGGGATGGCCCCGAGAAACCGCGGGAGCAGGCCCGCATGGTCGAGGTGTCGCGCCAGGCTCCTCCCGGCATCCGCACCAACGTGGAGGTCTGGAGGATGGACCTCGGGGACTCCCGATTGTTCTTCATGCCGGACACCGTGCTGCTCGGGACGGGAGACGTTTACCGGGCCGTCTCCTACGAATCTCTCCACGTGGCCTTCGCCCCCGAGTACCGTCTGGAGGAAGGTGAGGCGCCGTCAGACGCGGAGGTCATCGGCCAGACCTGGCAGCACGTCAGGGAGGACGGGAGGCCGGATCGCCGCCGCTTCCCGCGTAATCCGCGTCAGACGGAGATAATGTACGGACGGCTGGAGATCTCAAGCCCGAACCTCAAGGCGCGCTTACGGGTCTCCAACCGGAACGCCGCCATGCATTTCGCCCGGACGCTCGGCGGAGAGCGTAACGGCGCTTCGGGCAACGGCCGCGCCGACGAAGAGGAGATCAGGGTCGAGCTGGCATACGGTATCCTCGGCCTGCGGGCCGGCTCCCCGAGAGAACAGGTAACCACCGCCTACAGGAAACTGGCGAAGCTCTACCACCCCGACCGGCTACAAGACCTCGAACCCGAAGCCAGGGAGCTCGCGGAGGCCCGGATGCGCACGATCAACGCCGCCTACTCCGACCTGAAACGCCGGACGAACTAGCGTAGCTGGCGCCGCGCAACCCGTCATCCCCACCAGGCCGGTTTGCGCCCACGGAGAATGGCTTTACAATCCACCCTCGTGGACTACGCAACGAGAAATACAGGATCTAGAGACGACATTCCGGTTCGCCTGGGCAGGCTGCCGGAGCTTGCATACAACCTGTTCTGGACCTGGCGGCCTGAAATCCAGAAACTCTTCGTCCGCCTCGACCCTGAACTGTGGGAGGCCACCGAGCACAACCCCGTCTGGCTGCTACGGGAGACGGCCAACCTCGAGGCCGCCGCCGAGGACGCGGGCTTCGTGGACGCTTACCATCTTGCGCTGCGGGACCTCGACGCCTACCTCGTCCGCCGCGACACCTGGATGAGCACGGTCTACCCCGGCTTCGCTGGCGAGGTCGCGTACTTCTCGGCGGAGTTCGGGCTGCACGAGTCGTTGCCAATCTACTCCGGCGGGCTCGGGGTGCTGGCGGGGGATCACGTCAAGAGCGCCTCGGACCTCGGGGCGCCGCTGGTCGGCGTCGGCATCCTCTACGCCCAGGGCTACTTCCGCCAGCGCCTCGACGCCGAAGGCCGCCAGCAGGAAGTCTACGAACCCTTCGAGCCGGAGATGAGGCCCATACTCCCGGCCCGCGGCGCTGACGGAGGTGAGATCCGGATATCCCTCGACATGCCGGGACACAGGCTCCACCTGAAGGTCTGGGAGGTTCGCGTGGGGCGCGTCACCGTCCTGCTCCTCGACGCCGACGTCCCGGAGAATGGCTCCGATGACCGCACTCTCACGGCCCGGCTCTACGGCGGCGACTCGCGCACCCGCATCTCGCAGGAGATGATCCTGGGCGTCGGCGGCGTCCGCGCCCTGCGCGCCGCGAACCTACGTCCGGCCGTCTACCACATGAACGAGGGCCACGCCGCCTTCTGCGTCCTTGAGAGGATGCGTGAATACACAGCAGCCGGAGCCTCTTTCGGCGAGGCCCGTGAGAGGGTCACCCGAAGCACGGTCTTCACCACCCACACCCCCGTCCCCGCCGGCCACGACGCCTTCTCCCCCGGCCTCTTCCGGGAGTTCGCCGGGTCCTGGCCCACCTCTCTAGGCACGGATGAGGACGGCCTGTGGACTCTGGGACACAAAGAGGAGAATTGGGGCGCGACCTTCAACATGACCGTGCTGGCGATGAACCTCTCCGCCGCCCGCAACGCCGTCTCCGAGTTGCACCGGGGCGTGTCGGAGGAGATGTGGAGCTACCTGCTGGACGGACGCCCCATCACCCACGTCACCAACGGCATCCACACGTGGAGCTGGCTCTCCCCGCTGATGGCGGACCTCTTCGGCCGCCACTCAAAAGGCAGGGCCTGGCGCGAGGCGGTCCAGGACGAGTCGGCGTGGTCGTTCGTCGAGGAGATACCTTCGGGGGAGCTTTGGGAGACGCACGCGGCCGTGAAGCGTGAGACGGCGAGTTTCATCAACGCACGCCTCAAGACGCAGCGCGAGCGCGCCGGGGGTGCCTCTCCTCCGCGGCAGATAGACCCTGATGCCCTGACCATCGGTTTCGCGCGGCGCTTCGCCACCTACAAGCGGGCGACGCTCCTGCTCTCGGACCCGGAGCGGCTGCGCCGTATCTGCAAGGACCCCGAACGGCCGGTGCAGTTCGTGTTCGCCGGAAAGGCCCACCCGGCCGACAGCCCGGCCAAGGAGTTCATCCGGGCGCTGTACCGGGCCGCCGAAGAGGAAGACCTGGCCGGTCACATCGTGATCCTGGAGGACTACGACATGAACGTCACCCGCCACCTCGCGCAGGGCGTGGACGCGTGGCTCAACAACCCGCGCCGCCCCCTTGAGGCGAGCGGCACATCAGGCCAGAAAGCCGCCCTCAACGGCGCGCCCAACTTCAGCGTCCTCGACGGCTGGTGGCCCGAGGCGTACAACGGCCGCAACGGCTGGACCATCGGCGAGGCCAGGGAATACGCGTCCCAGGAGGAGCAGGACGCCGAGGACGCCGAATCCTTCTACGCGACGCTGGAAGGCGAGATCGTCCCGCTTTTCTACGACCGGAACGCCGGGACGCCCGAGGGCTGGGTCGCGGTGATGAAGGAAGCCATAAGCACCATCGCGCCGAGGTTCTCGACCCAGCGCATGGTCCGCGATTACGTCCACAAGCTGTACGTGCCGAGGACGAACCGCCCTGCGTCCGGCATACGCTAGGGCTTCAGAGCGCGTCTACAGGCTGCCGCGTTCTTCGTAGTCGGTTATGAGGCTGACCTTGTGGGCTGATGGAGACGACGTGTCGAACTCGTGGCCGATCCACTGGTCCACTATCCGACCGGCGAGTTCCGGGGCTATAACGCGCTCGCCCAGGCACAATACCTGACAGTTGTTGGAAAGTATGGACCTTTCTATGGAGTAGGGGTCGTGGGCTACGGCGGCGCGCACTCCCCGCACCTTGTTTGCCGATATCGCCTCGCCCAACCCGGTGCCGCCGAAGAGAACGGCCCGGTCCACCTCTCCCCTGGCGACCGCCTCGGCGGCCTTTATGCAGACGATCGGGTACTCGGTCTTGTCGCCGGCGTCAGCCACGCCGAAATCCCTGACCTCCTTTACCCGGGGATCCTCCCTCAACCTGTCCCTTATGAAGTCCTTGAGGTTCACCCCCGCGTCATCCGAACCGACCGCCATTACGTACTGCTTGCCGTCCATCCCGCCGCTCCTCTCCCGTAGCCGACCGACGTCCGATCTCAGTTTAGCCCGCGAGCCCACCGGATAAGGCTCGGCCCGGCGCTTGCTTACGAGGGCTCCCCCGGCCTCTCGCCCAGGTCCACGCCCGGACGCAGTTCTTTCTGGTAGACGACGTACTCGCTCGCGACGTGCATCCCGGCCTGCCCGTAGAGCCGGGGCGCCCCGGTCACGCTCCCGGCGTCCACGCTGAGGCCGACCTTCTCCACGCCGCGCCGGTGATACTCGCCGAAGGCGTGGCGCAGCATGGCAAGCCCGAGTCCCCGGTTCCGTCACGGACGCCGCACCCCGACCACGTCCACCCATCCTTCGCCAGAGATCACCTTTGCAAGGACCATGCCGGCTATCTCCCCGCCGTCCATCGCCAGGAACCACAGCGCGGGATCGAAGACCTCTCTCCGCGTCAGCCCGGCGAACTGCTCGAACGTGCCCGCCGGACGGTTCCACACGTCCCTGAAAGCATCCTCGACCGCCTCGAACACCGCCCGCTCGTCCCTGCCGGGTACGATGGTACGGACGATTATCCCTTTGGGCCAGCCGGGGGTGGGCGGTGGCTCTCGAAGTTGGATCTCCATGACGTAGGTACCGCGCACCGGGGCGTAGCCAGCGTCTTCCAGCAGACTCCGCCCGTCCGCGTTCGGCGCGTTGATGTAGTGCGTCACGCTGACGCGGGCTTCCTCGGGGGCGAGCGAGATGCGATCCCGCGTCCAGCCCTCGCCCCACGCGACGAGATACGCGCCGATGCCCTGCCCGCGGAACTCCGGATGGACGTACCCGTAGACGGAGACCGCCACGTAGGAGCGGTTTATCAGGTCCGCGAAGCCGGCGATGCGGCCGTCGGGCGCGGTCACGGCCACGGCCTCTTCGGCGAGGTCCGTGTCCTCCCAGTCGTCGAGGACTTCCTCGGTGGTCGTGCTCGCCTCGCCCCCGTCCACGACGATGCACGCGGAGATCAGGGCGGCCACCTCATCCGCGTCCTCCAGGGTAGGCGTCCTCGTGGAGAACCCTTCGGGCAACTCTTTCATGGCGAGAAGCCTAGCACGGGCGGTAAACTTGTTCGTGGTAGCCGGTTCGGTATAGTTCCGCGTGAGAGGAAGTGGCCGGGAGGTCATCGCTCGTTGATCCAGGGACGCTCAGTCGTCCGTATCTTCCGTGAAGGAGGCGATTTCATTGACCCCGCAGGATCAGGCCAGACAATATCAGACGGCGGAAGAACGGACCCGGCCCGAGACCGGCTTGGGGCATTACATCCTGGAGGTGTTCGGGATCTCGGCGTTCTTCGTGCTCGCGCTGTTCGTGGGGGTGGACATCTACCGGGGGATGACGGCCTTCGGCTATGCGTGGCTCCTGCCGGTCCTCGCGGTCCTGGCGTACCTGGCAGCGGACTTTTTCTCCGGGTTCGTCCATTTCCTGGCCGACAACTTCGGGTCTTCGGAGACACCGATCATCGGCCCCAACTTCGTCGGCGCTTTCCGCGAGCACCACGTTGACCCCAAGGGCATCACCACCCACGACTTCGTAGACACCAACGGCAACAACAGCCTGGTGAGCCTTCCGCCCATGCTGGCGGTCTGGCTCGTCGTGCCCATCGAGACAGCGGTGACCGGGTACCTGTTCGCGGTGTTCTTCCTCTTGCTCTGCCTCGCCGTGTTCCTGACCAACCAGTTCCACAAGTGGGCGCACATGGAAGAACCGCCCCCGGTCGCGGCCTGGCTCCAGCGGCGGCGTTTGATCCTCTCCCAGGAACATCACGAGGTCCACCACGAGAGCCCCTACGACACCTACTACTGCATCACCGTCGGCGTCTGGAACCCGCTTCTGGACCGGACCCGGTTCTTCGAGCGCACCGAAAGATTTCTTCGCCGCATCATCCCCGGCACTAACCCTCAGCTACGAGTGGAGCGCGAGGGTAGCCTCAACGAGTAAAAGAAGGGCTCCCCGAAACGGACCTTCTCATACGACAAAGGAGAGGCTCCCCTGAATTGGGGAGCCTCTGTAAAGCGCGCTTCATACATATACTCAGCAACGCTGAGTTGCCCAACGCATCTTCTCAGCCTTCAAACTTACATTCGCATAAGAATTAGTCTTCCGGCAGCCATTGAAGGACGCCTCCTGTTCCTGGATGTGCAGCCTCAGGTCTATTTCGCCACTCAAACTCTACTCGTATAGGGACTTGAAGATTTTTCGCCAAGTGGAGACTTTTCTCCCAAGCACTATTCGCAGACAATCCTTGGACTGATATGTCCTGATCGCTCAAGTAAGTAAAGCCGTCTTCTTCGTACTTTCCTTTCACAACATGAGCAGTTGTGACTTTCGCTAAAGTGGCATAGGAGCCTAATTTCTCTATCGCAATTTCGTGCCCTACGCGAATGAGATTGTTCCATTTTGGTTTATCGATCTCCACGTAGTCGAAAACAGCTCGCCGAACCCGCGTGTGGCTAAGACTCTCGGGCGAGTTAGGATCCAAGTGGACTATTTTTGTCTGAGGTTGTCCATCTTTGCTGGGATTTGTGTCGGAAGACGTTTCTACCCCATTAGCTTCATACTTGTCTAGCAAACGCTCTATGACAATCGCAGGAGTATCTACAAACGGTCTGGCTATATTTTGCAACCTTTCATAGGTAGCGTCCGAAATTCTTATTACCGGGCTCATGCAATTCTCCTTTCATCGATTTTCTATACTCTATAAATTGTTACACAAATATGTTAGAGAGTCAAGCATGAAACAAGGGCTCCCCGATATCGGGGAGCCCTTCTGGATAGCGGTTTATGAATGCCTCTTACTGCTGCGTTGCGGGGATCTTTGTCTCGAAGGTAAGTTCGTCGCGCCCGTCCTCCTTTCGGTCCACGACGATGGTGTCGCCGGGATCGAAGTCTCCGCCAATGATGCGGCTGGAGAGAGGGTTCTCGATGTGGCGCCGGATGGTGCGGGCGAGCGGCCTTCCACCGAACTTGGGGTCGTAGCCCTCCTCGGCCAGGAACTCCTTCGCCGCCTGCGTGACCTCGACCTGGACCCGCTGGCTCTCCAGGTGCTTGTTGAGGCGGGAGAGCATGATGTCCACGATCTTGAGCACGTCCTCCTTTGAGAGGGCCTGGAACACGATGATCTCATCCACCCGGTTGAGGAACTCGGGGCGGAACGCCTGCTCCAGGGCGTTGGTCGCCCGGCGCTCGGTCTCCCGGAAGTCCACGCCGTCGCCGGGGGTGAAGCCGAACTGCCGCGTGGAGACGAGGTGCTGGCTGCCGACGTTCGAGGTCATGATGACGACCGTGTTCTCGAAGCTGACCGTCCGGCCCTGCGCGTCCGTGAGCCGCCCGTCGTCGAGCACCTGAAGAAGGGTATTGAAGACGTCGGGGTGGGCCTTTTCGATCTCGTCGAAGAGCACCACGCTGTACGGACGGCGGCGGACCCGTTCGGTGAGCTGTCCGGCCTCGTCGTAGCCGACGTAGCCAGGGGGGGCGCCGACGAGACGGGAGACGGTGTGCTTCTCCTGGTACTCGGACATGTCAATCCGGATCATGGCGTCCTCCTCGCCGAACATGTACTCGGCGAGCGTGCGCGCAAGCTCGGTCTTCCCGACGCCCGTGGGACCGAGGAAGATGAAGCTGCCGACCGGACGCTTCGGGTCCTTGATGCCAGCCCGCGCCCTGCGAATGGATTCGGCCACCGCGCCAACGGCCTGTTCCTGGCCGACGACGCGCTCGTGCAGCACGGCCTCCAGGTTGAGGAGCCTCTCGGCCTCCTCCTGGACGATGTTGGTCGCGGGCACGCCGGTCCACTCCTCCAGGATGCGGGCGATGTCCTCCCTGCTCACCTCGGG
>JBPCLT010000227.1:0-10632 GCA_051003015.1 Rubrobacteraceae bacterium
TCTATGTCGGGGTCGGTGTCCATCTGGTTGGGGTGCCCGTGGTGCCTGTTGTGCTTGTCTACCCACCACTCGCGGCTCATGCCGAGGAGCCCGTTGCCGAGAAGGAGGGTGACGAGATCGTTCGTCCGGGCGGAGAGGAAACCGGGTTGCCGGTGCCCGAAGTCGTGCGCCAGGAGGCTGATCTGTCCGAACACGAACGCCAGATAGACGGCATTGAGCATCTGGAACCACAGGTTGTCGGAGACGAACAGCAGGGCCAGACCCACCGCCAGCAGGCCCAAAGTGAGGGCGGTCTTGCCGGCGTAGTAGGCCGGCTGCCGGTCCAGCAGCCCGTTTCTCTTGACGATCCGCTTCAGATCGGCGTACTGGTTGGCTTCGTTACGGCGAACGGAGGGGTCCGGCATGTTGGACTGGGGTGACGCCTCTGGTCTCATACGTTGGGTTCCTTTCTGGCCGGGGCAGCGCTCCGGCGGCTCTGGTGTAAGTGGCAGACTGGGGAAGTCCGATGAACCGGGCCGTCTCGAACGGCCACGGGCAGGCTCCTACATGCCACGGTTCGCTCTACAAGCCGATCCGTCTACGGTTGCCCGGGCCGAGGGCGCACCTTCGGAGGGGTCCACGTCGAAGAGTACCTCGGTCCGGACGAGGCTCAGGAGCTTCACCAGCCCCGTCCGATCCTTCGCGCGCGCCCACTCCAGGGAGCTATCCAGCCACACGAGCGTTCTCTGATGGTCGTCCCTCGACGCGTGGTCATCCAAGATCCATCCTCCCGTGCCGCCGAGATCACCCGAGCCTCGGTCGACTCGTCCCAGGAATGCGCTCTCCTGCCAGAGCCCCCATCATCCGCTACGGTCTGCCTTCTTCGCCCTGCTCAAGCCCCCGATCACGTTCTTCTACAGAAAGACGGGTGGCGAAGGGAATATATCTTTCCTCGACCTTCCCGAAAGTAATCCTGACTAGTATAGAGAAAAGATGTATCGAAGTGTGTAGCGGAGATACCGGACGGATCACGGCTGAGAGCATCCGAAATATTAAAAGACGGCTACACACTTCGATACATTGTTGGCACGGATCCCATAATTCTTCAGCGGCAAGTGTATAGTCCTCTCACAGCTATCTGTGGGCCACTTTCATGCGTATCGTTTCGTGTCGAGTTACCTGCGATTGAGGAGCGTGCGGGTCGTGCGCATACTTGTTACCGTAAGGCCCCAGATGTACCGCGAGACGCTGGCGCTCGCCCTGCACGAACACCGCCCCGGCGATGAGGTGATGCTCGCCCCCTCCGAGTCGCTCGACGGGGAGGTAAAAGACTTCGGTCCCCACCTCCTCGTGCGCAACGACAACGACGAGGCCGCACCAGAATATTTAAACGCCACCGCGTACCGAATCGACGTACTGTTGACCAACGGCATGGGCGCCAGGATCAACCTGGACGGACGGGTCTGGAAGATAGAGGACATGT
The DNA here is from genome assembly GCA_051003015.1 of Rubrobacteraceae bacterium. Lineage (GTDB taxonomy): Bacteria > Actinomycetota > Rubrobacteria > Rubrobacterales > Rubrobacteraceae > JACDGB01. The sequence goes on from JBPCLT010000227.1 coordinate 1,463, forward strand.
GCGTGGACGATCTGCTCGCGGTCGTGGACGAGGTGGAGGAGCTAATCTCCAGGGAGCCCGTGAAGTAACCCGGCCCGCCTTTGGGCTACGCCTCTTCCTCGACCGCCTCTTCGTCGGTGATCTCGCCGACGGTGATCCAATCCTCCTGCAGCGCCTTCCTCGCGGCCTCGCCCCGCGATCCCACCCCCATCTTGTGGTAGGTGTTGGAGAGGTGGCGCTTGACGGTGCCCTCTGTGAGGTGGACCCTCGCCGCTATCCGGCGGTTGGAGAGGCCGCGGGAGGCCAGAAGCAGGATCTCGAGCTCCCGGACGGAGAGCGGGCTCTCCGGTCCCCCCTCCGTCTCCTCCAGCATCGTCCTCGGCATACCCACGACGACGTTTCCCCTCTCCGGGGCGAAGGCCGCGGCGCGGATCGCGCTCACGAGCTGGGTCGTGGAGGAGCTCTTGAGCACGTACCCGCTGACCCCCAGCCTCAAGAAATTCCGCATCATGGCCGGGTCGTCGAACATGGTCACGATGATGACCTTCGGCCGCGGCTCGACCCGGCGCATCTCGTCGAGGAACCCCCTGGCCTCCTCGAACGGCACCAGCGCCTCCATGACAACCACGTCGGGCTTCTTCTCGCGGGCCATGGCGACGGCGCCATCGTCGTTGGCCGTCTCCCCGACGACCTCCAGTCCCCCGTAGGCCGTCAGCAGCTTCGCCAGCCCCTCGCGGAACATGGTGTGATCGTCGGCCAGGAGCACCGTCGTCGCGCGGTTCTCCATCCTCTAGTTCGAACCACCGAAGATCATAGCCCCTCCAAGATTACGGGCCCTACCCGCACGTCCGCTCCGAACGTCCCCAGTACCCGGACTGTTCGGACACTCCGACTGCATTTTAGTATGTAATCTACATTTGGACATTTCCACGTCCGGGTGGTGTACGAGCCTACATCTTTCGATACATTTGCGATGGGAGACGACCTTGCGGGGTTTCCGGGGGAGTAGCGGTGTATTAAGGTGTCTGTTCGCACCCGTTGCAGCAATGCGGAGACTCTGGGGAACCATGATACCCGCGAAACTCTTGCGTGCCGACCTTCACGCAGAGGGGAGTCAGAGATGCCGAGGGACAGGGCGGCGCGACCACCGAACCTGACGACCGTTTACTGGCTGATCGAGAACCCCGAGGCCGGACGGTCGGAGAAGCTCACCGTCCGCATCGACGCGGAGAGAGAGGCGCTACCGGTCTTCAGCTTCCCGGAAGAGGCCGAGATGTTCCTGAAGCTCGGCAGTCTGGAAGAACGGGGCTGGCGGATCGCCGAGAGCACGGCCGAAGAGCTCCTCTCGCGGCTCGCACAGTACCACCGCGCGGGTATCGAGCTAGTGGCCCTCGACCCGTTGCCGGAGATGATGGGTTCCATGTTCGATACGACCATCGCCCTCGTAACTTTGAGCCTGCGCGGCTTCGTGGAGCGCCACGCGACAAGGTCGGAACAAGAGCTCGCACGTAGCTAGAGCGAAGGGCAGAAGCCGAGCTTCTGCCCTTCGCGCCGTCAGCCATCAGCTTTTGGTCTTGCTGATGGCTGATTACTCTAACTTTTCCGCCGCCTCTCCTTGAACTTGCGCCAGAGGACCGGCGCCGCGGCCAGCAACACTCTTCTCAGGAAATAACCCATGCTTTCGTCCCCTATCCTCGGACTCGTTTCCCGTTTCGTGAGCCCCCGGCGCCGCCACGACGTATCCCGTGAGTTCGGCGGCGTTGCGCGGGAACGAGGCCTCTGCAAGGACCCTCTCCAGGGCCGCGTTCGCGCCGGGGAGGTCCGTGCCCTCGAGGCACCGGAGGGCCTCCCCGAAGAGCCGGTTCAGTTCCGTGGAGCTGTTATCGCGCTTCTCGCGTGCGGGTTTCAAGGCATGCTCTTCTCTACGGGGTTCACTGTTTCGGCTTCCGGAAGACGAAGAAGCGGAGGAACACGAAGCTCATAGTCGATGCGGCCACCATCGAGACGACCTTGGCGACGTTGCTCCCGATCAGCGGCGAGAGGTCCGTGTAGGTCATCAGCCCGCGGGCAAGCAGCCAGATCAGGAGCCCGCCCACCGCGACGTTCAGGACCCCCTGCACGGTGAACAGGCCGACCTGCCGGGCGTCGTGGCGGGCCCGGTGCCTGAAGGTCCACAGGGTGTTCCACAGGTAGCTATTCGCGTTCGTAATGACCAGCGCCACGACGTTGTAGACGAGGAGGATCTCCGGGCTTCGGGTGGGCGAGATCAGGAGCAGCAAGTTGAGAATCCCGAGGTCTACCAGCGCGTTGGAGCCCCCGACGAGCGAGAATTGGGCGTACTTGACCCCCGTCTTCTTCCCGGATTCCCGCGAATCTTCTCCGCCTTCGCCCATCAACGCCTCCCTTCCGGCGCTCGCTACGGCCCGACCCCGACTCGTTCCGATGGCATCGGAAGAACGATCCTACCGCAGCGTCAGGATCCGCCTCTCGTCGTCCGCCGAGACGGACTCCACCGGGATCAGGAGGATCTTGCGCAGAAAGAAACCAACCTTGACCGCCACGTACTCGGCCCCGCCCTTGCCGTTGACGAAGAGCTTCTCGACCTTGCCTATCTCACACCCCAAAGGATCCTGGAGCGCATAGCCCGCGAACTCCGCCGGAGACACGAACCTCTCGCCGGACTCGTCGTCCAGCACCGCGTAGCCCGGCTCCTGCCTCCTCACGGGCGGGGAGTCACCTTTACGGTAATCCCCGCCGTGCGACGTAGCCTCGTGCGCCATCGTCGCCTCCCGCTAGTACTCGCGCCGCAGGCGGCGGGCGTCCGGCCTCTCGCCGTCGCTCTGCTGCTGCTGGTTCTGCTGTTGCTGCTGCTGGACCTGCTGCTTGGCCTCGCCGCCCTTCTGGTAGCCCTGCTCGACCATCTGCTGGGCCACGCCCTGGCCTCCAAGCCCGAACGCCAAAGCCGCCGCAAGGGCGACCGACCCGAGCAGGATCAGGAACGTCGGGGCGATCAGCTCCGGCGCTATACCGAGCTGCGTCAAGGCCGCGAAGGCCGCGAAGACGATGATGCCATACTGCGCGACGCTGCCCGCGACGCTGCTGCCCGTCGCCCCGCGCACGATGCCGGCCACGAAGGTGGCGAGCAAGGTGGCGAGGACCAGGATCAAGATGGCCGCGATGACCTGCGGTATGTAGGCTATGAACTGCGCCAAAACGTCCGAGATCGCCGAGATCCCTAGAGTGTCCACGGCCATCGTGATGGCTATGAAGAACACCAGCCAGAAGACCAGTTTGCCGAGAATCGACAACGGTGTCTGCTGGGTCTGGGACCTCTCGAAGAACTGCTTGATGCCGCCCTGCTCCATCCAACCCTTGAAGCCCATGGCCTGAAGGGCCTTGGTGGCGACGCCCTGGAGCACCTTGGCGATGATGAAGCCGATGATGAGGATGAGGAGGGCGCCGATGAGCGCCGGAAGCGCCCCAAGTATGGCGCCGAGCCCGTCCGACAGTGACTGCGTTATTGCCTGCATTCTTTCTCCTTTTCGTTCGTATGTTTTCGGGCGGCGGGTTACCGCCGCCCGCGTCTTCCGTCTGCCTTACGGCCGGTTATGGCCGGTCTTGGCCCCCTTCGCGCCGCCCAGGGCGCCGCCGATGAACGGCGCCAGCAGCGCGAGGATGCCGCCCACGATGGCCGCGATGCCAAGACCCTCCGGCACGCTCGTCGGAATGGCCTGCGTGAGGCCGGGCGGCACCGCGTTGCTCAGTGCGTCCCCGAAGACGCCGCCCAGAATGCCGCCGGCGACCGCGAAGATTATCGCGACGATGAGGGCCAAAAGGGCCACCAGGAGGCCGTGCTTGGCCCCCGATCGGCTCGCCATCCTGCCCGCCACGTAGCCGCCGATGAAGAACGCCAACAGGAGGGTGATCACGGCGCCTACGATGCTCGAGATGCCGCCCGAAGACGCCCCCAAGCCCAGCAGCGCGATGATCCCACCCACGATGGCTCCGACGATGCCGGTGAGGATGAACGCCGCCCCCAGCGCGCAGAGCCAGCCGAGGATCACGCTGATCCAACTCGTCCCCCGGTCGGTCTCCGTGCTCCGGCTCGTATTCCGGTCGGCATCGGTCGAGCCCGTTCCACCGCCCGTTTCGCGTTCTTCGCGTACGTCGCCGACCCTGCGCGGGCCGGAGCCCCCGCCGCCTTCGGTGCTGCCTTCCGTGCCACGTTCGCCGTACTCCGAGTCCACCCTCGGCGCGTCCGTGTTGCCTTCTCCGCTTCCTCTTTCACTCATCCGTTTATTCCTTCCTCGTGTACCTTCGACGACTGTGGAGCCCCTACTCCGGGCTCAGATCCTATTGTAGGCCGTCTCCTTCGAGGTCCAGTGATTGTCCGGTCTTTGGTGGCGTCCCCGGCCCGCTCTCTTACTTCAGCGAGCTGGGGATCAGGACCCGGCGTTCGGTGTCGAAGTACATGCTCCCGCTCGCCTGGACCAGCTTGAGCAGGACCTTGGCGTCGGATGCGGTCGGGCGGATGACGTGCTCCTCCGCGCCGTCGTCCAGGATCAACTGGAACGCGAGCTTGCCCGGTTCCCCGCTGCCCTGCTCGCTCCAGTTGGTGTGGACGTTGGTTACCTGCCGTACCTTGATGCTTTGTGCGCTGTCCGTCATCGGTCAGGCTCCTCCCGTTTCGTCGCTTTTCACTTGGAGACGTCCCTGAAGAGGAGGACGCCGCGTCCCAGGTCGAAGTAGAGGTTGTCACTCGCCGCGAACATGTCCATGAGAACGTCCGCGTCCTCCGCCGTCGGACGGATCACACGCTCCTCGGCCCCGTTGTCCAGGACGAGCTGGAAGGAGAACTTGCCGGGGGCGCCGCCCTCCTGCTCGCTCCAGTTCGAGTGAAGGTCCGTTATCTGCCGGACCTGGATCTTCTCCGTGTATTCGGCCATGAAGCTCCTCTCTGGTCGAGGCGGACCATAAAGATCCGCCTCTGCTATCTACGGGTTCTTCCCGGCGGAGACTACCCGCCGCCTTGAAGCTTGCCGATCACGTCCTGCGGACCGGAGAACTGGCCGCCGCCGAGGTTCTTGAGCTGTTCGAGCATCCCCTGGGGGGCGCCGTTGCCCTCGGCCTTGTCGACCACCTCTTGCTTGTCCGCCGGCCAGTTGACGCCCTGCAGGTACTGCTGCGCGTCCTGGGGGTTGAAGCCGCCTATATCCATCGCTTCGCCTCCTGTTTTCGTGGGGCGGAACCATCTGGTGTTCTGCCCGAACTGTTTACTACTGCCCGCGTCGTGTGGTGTCGTCCTCTATCTCCACCTCTTCGCGCCGCACGTCCTCCTCGACGATCCGCTCCTCCCGGACGACGTCCTTGCGGACCCGGATCTCCTCCTTCGCCACCGGCCTCTTCTGGACCACGACCTCGTCCTCGACCACCGGCACGGAGACCTCGTCCTCGCCGATCTGGGTTTCCGAGGCCTCATCGGAGACGGGTACCCGCTCCACGCTGACCTCCTCTCGACGAGTAGGGACGTCGATGCGCTCGCGGTCGGTACGCACGCGCTTGCGGACGTTGACGCTGCCGGCCTCCCGCTCCCTGGTACCGGCCCTCAGTTCTTCTTCCGAACGCTGGACCCGAAGTTCGTCCTCGTCTTCGAGGTCGGAACCGGGCTGGCTGACGCCCTCCTGGTTGCGGTCGTGCTCGCGGAACTCGCCAGACTCGGTGTCGCCCATGCTCATGCCGGAGCCTACGGTGCCGGCGGAGGTGGAGTCGGTCGTCCCGGCGCCGGAGTGCTCGCCGCCCGTCTCCCGGCGCTCCGTTCCGACGTCCCACTCGTACACGCGGCCGGCCTCTGCCTCTCGCGGCTCCGCTACCGGCTCCGCATCCGCGCGCTCCTCTCCTCGTTGCTCCGCGTCCGGCCTCTCATCCACGTAACCTCGTTCCTCGCCGGTGGAGATCGACGCGTACCCGGCATCGGCATCGAGAGACTCACGGTCCCCCGTCGGGTACTCGTGCTCCATCGGGGCCGGCGGAGCCGCGCCGGATTCCGACGCCTGGGAACGCTCTCCGTACGCCAGGTCCACGTCGGAGTTCCCGCCGTGGTAGACGCCGTATCCGGCCTTGTCCGTTGGAGGGGCCTCGCGCGTCGCCCCGAAGTGCGCGTAGACTTTGTCCTCGAACTCGGCGGTTATCTCCGCGTCGTCCCCGAAGCTCGGGGCGTTCTTGATGGTCTCTTTGTCGGAGGCGACCTCGACGAGTTGCCGTCCGTCGTTCACCCGCACGATGTCCATGGGGATCAGGGCGGACGGGCCACCGAAGAGCCCGGTCTTCAACCCGATGTACTCGGGCTGGTCGTTCTCGTCCACGAAGAGGTCGTCGACCTTGCCGACCTTCTCGTAGTGCTGGTCGTAAATCTGGTATCCCTCGAACCGCTTGCCTATACTTTTTTCCTGGGCCATCCGTCTACCCCCTCTCCTGCGATAGAGGTCCCTGCCGGCCTCCCCGCTCTGTCCTGTCGTCTATCTCTACCTCTTCCTTGCGGAGGTCCACCTCGACGACCTCCTCGTCCTCGACGACCCTCTTGCGGAGCCGGATCTCCTCTTTCAACACCACCCGCTTGGAGACCACGACCTCCTCCTCGAAGACCTGCACGACCACCTCCTCGTCGCCGAACTCGGCCTCCGCGACCTCCCGGTTTACCGGCACGCGCTCGACGTCGACCTCCTCACGCCTCCTGGGGACCCGCACCTCTTCGCGCTCGGTGCGCACGCTCTTCTTGACGTTCATGGAGCCGGCCTCGCGCTGCCTGACGCCGGCCCGCAACTCCTCCTCGGAGCGCTGGACCCTCAAATCTTCCTCCGGGTCACCACCGTTCGGAGGCCGTTCGTCGCGTCCCTCGTAAGTCAAACTGGACCTTTCTGGGCTGGGAGCCTCCGCTCCGAACGTCCAAAACGAAGGGAATACGCCGGTTTGTACGGCGCATCCCCCAAAGTTCGTCTTTATCGGTCGGTGCCGCGGCCCCGCTCGGTGGCGTCTTCGACGTCTACCTCTTCGCGGCGGACATCGTCCTCGACGACCTCGGTGTCCTCGGCCACGTCCTTGCGCAGCCGGATCTCTTCCTTCGCCACGGCGCGCTTGTCCGTGACGACCTCTTCCTCGGTGACCGGCACGTTGACCTCGTCCTCGCCGATCTGGGCCTCGGTGGCCTCGCCGCTGACGGGCACCCGCTCGACCGAGACTTCCTCGTGCTTGGTCGGAACCTCGATGCGCTCGCGGTCGGTGCGGACGCGCTTGCGGACCTTCATCGAGCCAGCCTCGCGCTCGCGGGTTCCAGCACGGAGCTCCTCCTCGCTCCTCTGCACCCTGAGCTCGTCCTCGTCGGCCAGGTCGTCGCCCTGGCTCTGGGAGACGCCCTCGTCGGCGCTGTCGTGCTCGCGGAACTCGCCGGACTCGGTGTCGCCCATGCTCATGCCCGAACCGACGGTGCCGGCGGAGGTGGAGCCGGTGGTGCCGGCACCGGAGTGCTCGCCCGTCTCCGAGCCCTCGTAGTCGCCGTAGGAGCCGCGGTCCGCGGTGCCGTTCGCGGCGCCCAGGCCGTAGTAGGAGCGGACCTCGTTCTCGTACTCGGGCGTGATCTCACGGTCGTCGTCGAAGGCGGGGCCGTTCTTGACCGAGTCCTTGGTCTGGGAGATCTCGATGAAGCCCTGCTCGTTGTTCACCGTGGCGATGTCCGCCGGGATGAGGGTGGAGCTGGTCCCCAAAAAGCCCATCTTGACGCCGAAGTACTCCGGCTGGTCGTTCTCGTCGAGGAACAGGTCGTCGACCTTGCCGATCTTCGTCCCGCTCTCGTCCATCACGGTGTAGCCCGAGTACTGGTCCTCGATGGCCGTGTACCCGTCGCTACGCTGCTCGTAATCCGTCACGAAACTCTCCTTTTGTTCGTCTCTTCTACTCTGCGATCCGTGCGTCAGGCCCCTCCGTTCCAACCGGCGTAAGTCACGCCGATCCCCGCACGTCAGGCCCCTCGTAGGAGAGGCCCGGCGCCCGAGGGTGAGAAACTGGAAAGGAGGAGGGGGCGCCGGATCACTACGGTGAACGTGTCCTTTCTGCCGCGGTTTCAAAACCGTTTTCGGCGCTTTTTGTCGAAGATGTATCGAAGGGTGTAGGCTTTCGGACCGGGGGGTGCAGACCGGGAGACGGCCCGTGGTGGGTGACGCTGAAAACACCCGGAAATGGGTGTTGGCGGCGTCAGCCGGAGCGCCGGTTCGCGTCCTATAAAGACCCTCGCGGGAGCGGAGGATTTATCCGGCGCCTTCGCGGGTGCATAATGGTCACCTGGCAAGACTGAGAGACGAGAGAGATAGGCGAGGCGGACCATTGGGAGCTACGGCAGATCGCACCAAGTACCCGGCAGCGGCGCGCGTACTCGAGGAGCGTTTCGAGGAGATCTTCGAAGACTACGAGCGCACGCTGGCCGAGGCCGGCAGCCTCCTCGTCGTCGGCGACGGTACCACGACCGAGCAGCTCGAAACCAACGCCAAAAGCGTGCTCGAACGCGCCGCGAAGGTTCTCAAGGGCGAGGAACGCTCGCTGCTCGCCGTGGAGGAGGAGATCTACCGCAACATCGAGAGTTCCGACGAGCCCTTAAACCCGCACCCCGACGAGTCCTTCAGGGCCGGGGTGGCTTTGTGCAAGGCGGCGGTAACGGTCGTGGTGAAGAACCTCGTGCCGGGAACGGCCCCGGAAAAGGTCGCGGGGATCTCGCTAGCCGTCCAGGAGATCGTGATGGACAGGATCTCAAGGATGGTGATGGCCTCCTACGTGGACTACCTGCTCACCAAGGTCAAGGAGACGCAAGGCGAGGAGAGGAGGCGCTTCTCCCGCGAGCTGCACGACCGCCTGGCCCACGAGATGACGGTCGTCACCCAGAGCCTGGACCTCTTCGGGGCCTACAGGGAAAGCGACGCCGAGCGGGCGGAGAGAAGGCTGACCATGGCCCGGGAGTCGGCCGCAGAGTCGCTGGATTTGATGCGCGAGTTCTCCAAGGAGCTCAGGCTATCGGAGACCTCCGACGGTTTGAGGATCGCGATCGAGAACCTGATGAGGATCAGCGTCCCCGACGGCGTCGAGTACGAGGTGTCCGTGGAGGGTGAGGAAGAACACCTCCCCGACTACGTGCGCGACCAGCTCTACAT
>JBPCLT010000228.1:0-5088 GCA_051003015.1 Rubrobacteraceae bacterium
ATGAGGTCCCGCAGCCGGGCAGCCGCCTCGAACTCGAGCTCCCCGGCGAGACGCTGCCTCTCGGTGACGAGGGCCGCCAGGTGCTCCTCGCCACCCTCGCCGCGCAGGAGGGCTTCCATCTCCCCCACGACCTCGCGCCGGTACTCGTCTTCGCCCATCCCGAGACACGGGGCGCAGCGGCCCATCTGGCCGTAGAAACAGACTCCGTCGCGTTCCCCATCGCAGCGCCTGAGGGGGAAGATCCTGCCGAGTGCTTCGATGCAGGTGTCGAGGGAGCCGGCGCTCCGGTATGGACCCAGGTACACGATGCCGTCCTCCGGCTCGTTGCCTGGCGTCCGCTCGGGGACCGGATATGGTTCGTTGGTGTCGAGCTTTATGAACCAGCTAGCCTTGTCGTCGCGGCCGGCGGAGTTGTAGCGCGGGAGCAGGCGCTTTATCTCCCTGGCCTCGAGCACGAGGGCGTGCAACTCGCTCTGCGTCTCCCGGACGCGCACCTCGGCGGCCTCCGCGACGAGGCGGCCGATCTTGCGCCGCCCGTCACCACCGTTGAAGTACGTGCGCACCCTGGCCTTGAGGTCCTTCGCCTTTCCCACGTACAGGATGGCGCCGTGCTTGTCCACGAAGTAGTAGACGCCGGGCGTGTTCGGGATGCCGTCCGCCAGGTGCTGCTTCTGCGGTTTGACCCTCCTCCGTGCGCCGCTCCGGAGCGTGGCCGCCTCCCCGACACTTCGCACCCCCGCAGAGCGCAGCAGCTTCAGCAACCTTACGAAGACCTCGGCGGTCGCCGCCGCATCGGAGAGGGCGCGGTGGTTCGGCACCTGGCGCACCCCGAAATGGGCCGCGAGCGAGGCGAGCCGGTAGCGCGGCAGACCCGGCACCAGGAATCGGGCGAGCTTCAAGGTATCGAGGACCGGGTTCGGGAGCGGGTCCATCCCCTCTTCCTCCCGCGCCGCCGCCACGAACGAGCAATCGAAGCTGGCATTGTGCGCGACGAGGACCGCTCCCTCCACGAACTCCTCGAACCGGGGCATGACCTCGGCGGCGAGCGGGGCATCGGCGACCATTGCGTCCGTGATGCCGGTGAGGCGAACCACGAACAGGTCTATGGTCCGCTCCGGGTTGATGAACGAGGAGAACCGATCAACCACCTCCCCGCCAACCACCTTGATCGCCCCGATCTCCGTGATGCCGCCCTTGCCGGCGGAGGATCCCGTAGTCTCCAGGTCGAAGACGGCGTACGGAGCAACCTCCAGCGCCAGCGAGGCCGCCTCGACCGTTCTCAAGGCATCGCCGTCCCACGCGAAGCGTGGATCCTCGCCGACCAGCTTCTCGATGTGCCCCCGAGCATTACCATTCAGGTGCGAGAGGGAGAGGAGTTCGGTGGCGACGAGTTCGGGGCTCACCGGCCCATGATGCTGGACGAAGCCATAGAGGCTAGGAGACACGGACCTCCGTCCTCGCGGCGCGGGCCTCGGCCCTGGCCTCCCTCGACGCTTCGGCGATGGTCCGGGCCTGAGCCTCCCTAACGCCGGGGATGCCGGCGAGGTTCTCGTAAGTGTACTCGTCGTCGAGTAGGCCGCTCGCCAGCACCCTGGCTCGGGTCTTCATCCCGACGCCGGACATCCTGGTGGTGTGGAAGACCTTGCCGCGCTGGATGCGGAGGTCACCGACCCCGGCGAGCCGCTCGCCGTTGACGAGCACGCGCTTCAAAGTCTCGGCGAAGAGCTCGACTTGCTCCGGATAGTAGACGCCGCGTCCCATGAGAGAAGGTGTCATCGGAAGAGGGTAAAGGAAATTGGCGTCGCGCACCGTCGTGTGCCCCGGCGGCTCGTTCCCGCCCAGCGGGTCAGGGTCGCCGAGACGCCGCGCCCGCGAAGCGTGCTCCCAGACCTGCTCCTCGAGGTCGTCATCGAGGTTCAACTCGGTTTGCACCGGCGCCCCGCGAAACCGGTCGTTGCGATTGGCGGCGTGGAGGAAAAACCGTCCACTCTTCTCGTTCTCATGGAAATCCACTATGGCCCGGGCGCGCTTCTCGCCGCCTATGCCGGGCAGACGCGCCAGAGCCTTCACGTCCGCGCCGTCTATCAGGGCGCGCAGGTCAGCCGGGTCCATGGCTTCGGCGGCTTTGGCGGCGGCCCTCCGGTCAACGCCCCGGACACGCTCCAGCATCCCCTCCACGCCCTCCGGGCAGACGCCGCGCCTGAGGTGGTTGATCCTGCGCACCGCCGTGAACTCGTTGTGCTCCTCCCACTGCCACACATACTCGCGCACCCGCTCGACCGCCGCCGCATCCTCCGGCACGAACTCGATGGTCACCCCGTTGCCGACGTAGCGGCCGTTCGCGCCGGGCAGATGCTCCGCCGGATACATCACCTGTACCTTGACCGAAGGTGAATAGAAGGAGAAATGCACCGGAATCCCCGGCGCTACCTCCTTCATCAGGCGGCGGCGGAACGTATTGTCTTCGAGGTCTGACTCAAACATAGGAGATGGATTTTACCGCATCTCCAGCCCCAGGCTATAGCAGAATCTCCTCGCGCAACACAATCGCCTCGACCGGGTTCCCGGCCTTCACGCCCTCGGACTCAGGCCCGATGAGCGCCAGGGCGTCCGCTTTCGTGAGCGAACTGACGAGCCCCGAACCCTGCGCCCCCACGGACTCAGCCTTCCAACCTCTATCCGTCTTCTCCAGTGTCACGCGCATCGCGTGCATCCGGCCGAAGCGGTTCTCCACGTCCCCGTCGAAGTACACGTCTATGTGGGGACGGCGTTTGTCCTGGCGGCCCATCATCCGCATCAAGGCCGGGCGGACGAAGAGTTCGAAGCACACCATCGCCGAGACGGGGTTGCCTGGCAGGCCGAAGAATCGTACGTCGTCACGCTTCCCGAAGAAGAGCGGCTTGCCTGGCTTGAACTTCACGCCCCAGAAGACCTGCTCCACACCGAGTTCCAGGAGCGTGCTCTTCACGAGATCCTTCTCCCCCACAGAGACACCACCGCTCGTGACGACCACATCCGCAGTCTCCAGCGCCTCCCGCAAGGCCTCACGCAGGACATCCGCGTCATCGGAGGCGGCATGCAGGCGGCGGGCCTCAGCGCCAGCTTCGCACGCCTGGGCCATCGTGGCGAAGGAGTTGGAGTCGTAGATCTCACCCGGCGACAACTCCCGCTCTCCGGGGGTCACGAGCTCCGTCCCCGTCGAGAGGACGACGACCTTCGGACGCCGGTACACGGGAAGCTCCCCGTAGCCCTGCGTCGCGGCGAGGGCAATCTCGGGGGCCCCGATCTCCACGCCGGAGCGTAATATGGTGTCTCCCTCCCGCACGTCGCCGCCGCGCCCGCGGATGTTCTGTCCGGTGACTGCGGTTTTCTTCAGATCGAACACCTCGCCCCAGCCTGAGGTGTTCTCGACCATGACGACCGCGTCGGCGCCGCCGGGAATTACGCCGCCCGTGAAGATCTTGATGGCCTCGCCAGCACCGACGCTTTTGGCGGCCGGACGCCCGGCCGGAGCCTCGTCCACGACGGTGAAGGCGCGTCCGGCTTCGGCGTCCTCACTCCGCACGGCGTACCCGTCAACCGCCGAGTTATCGAACGGAGGAGAGTCGAACCGGGCCGCGAGGTCCCGCGCCAGGGCGAGCCCCCGCGCTTCCGACAGCGGCAGGCTCTCTTCCCGCAGCCGGGGTACGTTCTCCAGCACCAGCCTCTCGGCATCCGGGTAGTCTATGAGCTTCTCGAAAAGTTGCATCCTCACACCTCGTCCGACGAAAATATCTCTCCGTTACGCTACCATAGCCCGCTTCCGGCGGAGCGCGGGGTGGCAGGGTACGCTAAAGTTTCCTATCGAAGGACCGATAAACGGGAAGACCAAATCTCGAGCCTTCAGAGCCGAAAGGAACTGCATGATCTCAAAGTACGCTTTCACCGTGTTCGCGGCGGCGGTCGTGGCTACGATGGCCGCCGTCGGTTCGTCCGCCATCGCGGACGAGAAGCCAGCGGCGCTGGGGGGCTTGGCGCAAAAGGACGCCCTCACCGTCGAAACCTGCGGCGGGAAGAGCATCGAGCTGAAAGCCGAAGAGAAGAAGAGCCTGGACCTTCACAACGCCAAGCGCAAGGCGAAGGACCTCAAGCCCTTCTGCGTGAATACACTCCTGACCGAGGCCGCCCGCGACCACGCGCGGGACATGATCGACCGCGACTACTTCGCCCATGACTCCCCCGAAGGCGAAACCCCCTCGGATCGTCTGGAGAGAGCAGACTACATTACCCGCGAGTTCTCATACTGGACGGTTGGCGAGAACATCGCCTGGGGCTCGGGTGAATTGGGTGCGCCCGACAACATCTTCGAAGCCTGGATGGACAGCGACGGCCACCGGCACAACATCCTGGACGAGGACTTCCGCCAGATCGGCATCGGCATGAGCCAGGGCGACTTCGAGACCAGGGACGGCAACGTCTACGCAGGTTCCAGGATGTACGCGGCGGAGTTCGGGGCCAGGCGCGAGAAAACCCGCTAACGGCACCGGAGTAGCTGCCCTATTCCGGCGGGCGGCTATCCCCGAGAATTTGCCGAATCGTTCCGGCGTCCAGGCGAGTGGCGCACCCCGCGCACAGGATCAGCAGTACCTCGCTATCGAGCACCTCCACGAACGTCTCGCCGGACCGCTCCGTGTTCAGGTTGACGGTGGCAGCCGTGTCTCCGTAATGGATCCCCCGCCCACACCAGCCGCAATACTCATATACACCGCCGGAAGCATCATCCCCGGACCCGCCAAACACACGTCCCCATAGCCCCATCGTTACCCCCTCGACCGCTCCGCTTACCGGGTGAAGTCCCAGCTTCCGTCCACGTCGAAAGAAGCGAAGTTTCCGTGCTCGTCGAACTCCATCTCCGAAGCCTCCCCGACAACCTCGACGTTGCCGTTTTCGAGCGCCTCGTCCACCAGGTTCTCGGATAGGTGGATGTGGCGGAGGTGGAGGGTATTCGGGATGCGAACGAAGCGGGTGTCCTCGGATACTACGCCCCAGTTGCAGCGGATGGCGGCCTCCATGGCGTCGCGGTCGCTTTCCATGACCATCGGGATCTTG
>JBPCLT010000229.1:0-5057 GCA_051003015.1 Rubrobacteraceae bacterium
GACATTACGATCCTCCAGGCAGCGGACGGACACCGAAGGAGATCTTCTTGGCCCGCGCCGCGCTTACCAGGCTCTGCAAACGCTCGGCTTCGGCGCCTGCAACCCTTCTACCGAAATCCGTTATGCGATAGTACCGGCGGCGCTGGTCGTCCATGGCGGGGTCGGGACGCTCGTCGGACTCCTCGATGAGGCCGTCGGCGAGCATGCGCTTGATCGAGCCGTACAACGTACCGGGTCCCAACCTCGTCTCCCCACCGGTCCGCTCCTCGACCTCCCGCATGATCCCGTACCCGTGCCGCTCCTCGTCCGCGAGCGCCAGCAGTATGTGCAGCACAGCCGGGGTCAGCGGCAACATGTCCCGCGGCCCTCGTCTCTCCTCGACCATACCGGCATTCTCTCCCTCAACAGTCCGTTGTCGATATATCCGTGGACGATATATTGCCGCACGGAGAGGTCGATGTCAAGAGGAGTTCTCTACTTCGCGGGCTCCAGCACTTCCTTGCCGACGTAGGGGACGAGGGCTTCGGGGAGCCGCACGGAGCCGTCTTGTTGCTGGTAGACCTCAAGGAGTGCGATGAGGGCGCGGCTCATGGCGAGGGCGGTGCCGTTGAGGGTGTGGAGGAGTTGGGGGCGGCCTCCGTCTTGCCGGTAGCGGATCCTGAGCCTGCGGGCCTGGTAGTCGGTGGTGTTGGAGGTACTGGTGACCTCGCCGAACTCACCGTTCTCGCCGCGGCCTGGCATCCAGGCTTCCAGGTCGTACTTGCGGTAGGCGGCGCCGCCGAGGTCGCCGGTGCAGATGTCCACGACGCGGTACGGCAGGCCGAGACCCTGGAAGATGCGCTCCTCGATCCCGACCATCTCGTCGTGGACCTCCTCCGACTGCTCCGGGGTCGTGAAAGCAAACATCTCGACCTTCGTGAACTGGTGAACCCGGTACAGCCCGCGGCTGGCGCGTCCATGAGAGCCCGCCTCCGTGCGGAAGCAGTGCGAGATCCCGGCGTATCGCAGTGGCAAGTCGTCCGTGTCCACGATCTCGTCTGCGAGTTGGCCGGCCAGTGTGATCTCGGCGGTCGCGATCAAAGACAGGTCCGAGTCTTCGACCGAGTAGATCTGGGTCTCCGGCCCCCTCGGGATGAAGCCCGTCCCGACCAGTGCCTCGTCCCGCGCCAAATCCGGCGTGATCGTCGGCTGGTACCCGCGCTCCATGATGACATCAAGCACGTAGCGCGTGAGAGCCATCTCCAAAAGCACCGCGTCGCCGCGCAGGAAGTAGAACTTGCTCCCCGTCACCTTCGCTCCAGCATCGAAATCCAGGATGCCGAGATGCTCGCCAAGCTCGACGTGGTCCTTCGGCTCGAAGTCGAAAGCCGGGATGTCACCCCAGCGACGGATCTCCACGTTCTCGGTGTCGTCCTTGCCGATGGGAGAGTCCGGGTGGGTGACATTGGGGATCTTGAGTTGCTCGTCGCGCAGCCGCTCCTCGGTCTCCCGAAGCTCCGCCTCCAGATCCGGGATGCGGTCTTTCATCCCCCGCGACCCCTCTATAAGTTTCTGCCGGGCCTCCGGGTCGCGTTCCTGGCCGATGCTCTTCGCCATCCGGTTCTGCTCCTGGCGGAGGTCGTTCAGCTCCTGGATCAGGGCCGAGCGCCGGTCGGCCAGTTCCACGACGAGCCCCACGTCGGCCTCGACGCCCCGGTTCTTGCAGTTCTCCTGAACGGCTTCGGCGTTCTCGCGGATGTATTTCAGATCTAGCAAGATGCTTCCCTTCGATCAACAGCTTTCAGCTTTCAGCCATCAGCTTTCAGCAAAGCGCCGAAAGCCGCAAACTAACGACTATCTTAGCCTGCAAGCTCCCGTAATGCTCGATTCTCAGCGCGGATGCGGACGTAGAGGAACGCCGCATCGAGCGCGGTGAAGACGAGGGCCGTGACCCAGGCGCCGAAGATCAACGGCAAGGCAAGCACCTCCACGGCTACAACCACGTAGTTCGGGTGCGGGAAGTACCGGTACGGGCCACGTCGAACGAGCTTCCTTCCAGGCACGACGAGCACCCTCACGTTCCAGTTCTCGCCCAAAGAGAAGATCGCCCAGTACCGCAGCGGCTGGAGGATCAGAAAGAGGGCCAGCGGGACCGCCCACCAGGAAGGGAATAACGGACCCCGCAGCAACCCTTCCACGAGCGTCGAGATCAGCCATAGGGTGTGGATAGCAACCATGGACGGATAGTGCCCTACGCCCCGTTCCACCGCGCCTTTAGCGCGCAGCCGGCGCTCGTTCCTGCGCGAGTACCGCAACTCCAAAAGCCGCTGAACGCCAACGAGAGCAACACCGCCAACGAGAACAGCAAAGCTCAATCGGGGTCCCGGCGAGCCGCCAACGAAAAAAGCTGACCGCTGATGGCTGAAAGCTGACCGCTCCGATGCTGCCGGCTGCGGGCCTTCAGCATCGGAAAAACACATGCTCGGCGGAGAAGCCTGGCCCCATCGCCGAGAGCACGCCGAGGTCACCTGGCGCGTATTCCCCGCTCTCCAGGAACCGCTCCAGGATGAAGAGCGCCGTTACGCTGGACATGTTGCCGCAATCGCGCAGCACGCCTCGGGAGAACGCGAGGCCCCCGCTCTCCAGGCCGAGCACCTCCTCGAAGGCGTCGAGCACCTTCGCGCCACCGGGGTGCAGCACGAAATGACAAAGCTCCTCGAAGTCCAGGTCCAGAGAATCGCAAGCCAAAGTGAGGTCGTCGCGCAGCCGCTCGCGCACGATTGCCGGCACGGACTTCGAGAGCTGGACCTTGAGGCCGGTCTCGACGATCTCCCACCCCATCACGTCCCCGGTGTCAGGCCAGGTCGTGCTGTGGCTGCCGAGGATCTCGGGGCCGCTATCCGCAGTCTGGCCGAGGAGCATGGCGGCGGCGCCATCGGCGAAGAGGCTGGTGGAGACGAGGTTGCTCTTTGAGCGGTCGCCGCGCTGAAAGGTGAGGCCGGATAGCTCCACGCCGACGAGGAGGACGAGTTGACCCGGATACAGCCTGGCGTACTCCGAGGCGCGGGCGAGGCCAGCCGCCCCGGCCGCGCAACCGAGGCCCCAGATGGGGACGCGGCGCGTGTGCTCCGAGAGGCCGAGGCGGAAGAGGAGCTTCGAGTCAAGCGACGGCGTGGCGAGTCCAGTGGTCGAGACGAAGAAGATCGCACCCACGTCCCCCGGATCGGCGCCGGCCCGGTCCATCGCCCGACGCGCCGCTTTCTCGGATAGGTTCAGCGCGTGCTCGACGTAGAGGCCGTTCTTCTCGGGGAAAGTATGGTCCTCCGAGAACCACTCCAGCGGGACGCAGAAGTAGCGGCTCTCGACGTGTACGTTGTCGAAGATCGGGGTCAGCCGGTCCAGGTCAGGGAACGCCCCGGAGAACATGCCCCGCGCGAACTCCTTGACGTCCGCCTGCCCGATCCGATACGGCGGCAGAGCGGTCGCCACGGAGAGGACCTTCGGGTTCGTCAACGGTCCTCCGGATCCCGTTCCGGGGTGGAGCAGGCGTTGCGGAACACGTACTGCGAGAAGCGCTTGCGCTGGCGGCTGGACCAGTCTATGGTCGGGCGGCGCTGCCCCTCCGGCACGTACCCGAGCCGGTAGACCGCCATCAACTCAAGGTCTTTGGGGACTTCGAGGAGGTTGCATATCCTCTGCCAGTTCTCCGGGATCTCCATCGGGGTCGAGACGAACTGGATGCCCATGCCGATCTCCGCCGTCGTCAGCCAGATGTTCTCGACCGCCGCTCCCATCCCGAACACGGAGTAGAACCCGGACAACTCTCCGGGCCGGTATTCGGTCTTGTCCAGGAGGACAGCGAGGAGCAACGGTGAGCCAGCGACCAGCTTGCGGTTATCTTCGCCCAGGGTCTTCGGGACGCCGAAGCGGTTCATTATGGTCTGGCCGGTGTTAGAGAAGATCTGCTTCCTGAAAGGCTTGAGCACGGGGGGCATCTGGTCTATGAAGATGCCGTCGCGCCGCTCCTCCATCTCCTTCTCCGAGAACCGGAAGTAAGGCCGGTAACGCTTCCAGAAAGTACCCTCTTCCATCAGGCGCGTCATGCTCTCGCCACTTATGCTGGCGACCTCTTCGATCTTCTCGCGGTCGTCCACGAGCACGAAGCGCCAGGGCTGGCTGTTGAAGTGCGAAGGCGCCATCGCCGCCGCCTCGACCAGCAGACGCTGATGTTCCCCGCTCACCGGGTCCGGAAGGAAAGGCCCGTTGGTCGTCCGCCGTCTTTTGAGGACTTCGAGGAACTCCATCGCCTAAGCCTCCTGAAGCGTCCGTACGAGACCTGTGGCATAGAAGGTCATGGCCGCCAGCGCGAGCATCGCGTGCCCCGGCGTCCCGGCCCGCACCCGTGGCAACACGAGATAGAGCCCGAGGACCGGCAACAAGAACCAGCGGTACGGCGCTCCTTGCCAGAATCCCACGACCACGGCCAGAGCCGCCGAGGCGAAGACCGCGAAGAAGAGAGCGTGGTGCAGCCACCGGAACGGTTTCGTGTCCACGACCCCTAGTTGCACCAGCACGCCCAGCGCGAAGTTCGCCAGAAAAAGCAGCGTTGCGGCGTAGAAGATCAAGACACCCTCCTCCGGATCATGCCCGGAGGTTATAGCACAGGCCCCATCCCGTCCGTATTCTGATTCGCCAGTGGAGCGGGTGACGATGGAGTGGCAGTAAGATCGGACGGACTCTTCTCCTCACACTCAGGATCAGGGCGTGCGTCGCGCGGCGTGGCCGAGATGAAGCCAGGTGACGAGTATGGGTGGGACTACGGGACCGCGTCGCGCGGCGTGGCCGAGGCGCCGAGCGTCAGTCGTCGAGCACCGTCAGGTCGAGCTGACGCAGGCGCGCCGGGTCGGCGATCGCGTCTATTTCGACGATCTTTCCGTCTCTGACCCTAAAGCGAAGCACCATAAGGAGCCGTCCGCGTGGCGCCACGACGACCCCCACGGCGCCGTCCACGAGCGCCGGTCTTGCGGCGCGGGCACCCCCCTCGACTGCCCTCCTGGCCACTTCCCGCGCGCCGCGGA
>JBPCLT010000230.1:0-28682 GCA_051003015.1 Rubrobacteraceae bacterium
ATCCCTTCCGACGCCTCGCTGATACCCCAGATCGGGCTGGTGTTCCTCGAAGGTGACGACACCCTGATACCGCTCGGGGGGATGTACCCGTGGAAGTACATCGGCCTGATCGGGATGATGCTCGTCGGGTTCTTCGTGATCGCGCTTTACCTGCGGGCGACGGCTACCGGCTTCCACTACGGGCGGGCAAGCCGCTGGAGCCAGTTCGCGCTGATGACCTGCACGGTGACGGTGGTGTTCACGATGGTCACGATGGGCTACACTCGCGAGACGGCGCGTAGGGTGGACAACGACCCCGGATACCTGATCTACCAGTGCGTCACCCTCGACCAGCAGATCGTCTCGAAGAACTGTCCAGCAGTCCATAATGGTGTCAATACTATCTCTGGAGAGAAGGTGCCGGAATGACGGATCTGGCGTTGCTGCTCCTCCAGGAGGGAACTACCGGGAACCCGACCGCCGTCGGCATCTTCCGGTTCTTCGCCGCGTTCTTCATGATAATGACTATCTACATCGGCGCGTGGTCTTTTACGTACTGGATCAGCAAGGACGAGTAAAGAAGCAATCAGCAATCAGCAATCAGCCATCAGCTTCTCGCCTGATGGCCTCGGTCCTATCCGTGAGCGAAATGCCTTCAGAAAAGCATCTTCCTAATCGGAGGGCGGCTGTTTTCGCGTAATTGCTGACTGCTGAGGGCTAAAAGCTGACAGCTATTTTGGTTGCTCCGTCGGGCGAACCAGGATCTCGTTGACGCTGACGCGGGAGGGCTGACGGATGGCGTAGAAGACGGCCTCCGCGATGTCTCTGGCTTCGAGTGGGGCGTACTCCTTGCCCGCGTAGTAATCGTCCGCGCTGGCGTAGGAATTCTCCGGGAACTCGGTGCGAACCAGGCCCGGCTCGACGTTTATGACCCGGATGCCCTTATCGTGCAGGTCCATGCGCAAGCCTTCGGCGATGGCGGTGATGGCGTGCTTGGTGGCGGCGTAGACCACGCCGTGTCCGTGCGGCACCCGGCGTCCGGCGGCGCTTGAGATGAAGACGATATCGCCGGAACCCCGCTCCAGCATGTGGCGAACGGCGGCGCGGGTGACGTAGAGTGCGCCCAGCACGTTCACGTCGAACATCCTGCGCCAGTTAGCCGGGTCCCCTTCGGCGATGGGGGCGTAGAGGCCAATACCGGCGTTGTTGACGAGGACGTCAACGGCTCCGAACCTCTCGACCGTCCGTGCTACGAGCGCGCCGGCGGCCGCGGGGTTCGTTATGTCCGTCGGGACGGCGAGGGCTTTCTCTCCGAGCTCCGTGGTCAGCGCATTCAGACGGCACTCCCGGCGGGCGGCGAGTGCGACGTTGCATCCGCTCTCCGCGAGCCGTCGCGCCGTGGCCGCCCCGATACCGGAGGAGGCGCCGGTCACGATGGCGGTCTTACCGGCGAGAGGGTTCGCCTGCGAGTTTGTCATGTCTCTTCTCTTAGCGCGGCGAGTTGTTCGAGGCGGACGACGTGGCCGTTCAGGCGGCCGGCGGCGGGGGTGCAGAGGTAGCTTATGAGGTCCGCGGGCTCCTCCGGCCGGCGCAGCATGCCGAAGTCGCGGTAGTTTCGGAACATGCGGTGGAGTTGCTCCCCGATGAGCTTCGGGCCAAAGCTGCGGGATTCTTCCTGCATCCGGGTGTCCACCACGCCAGGGTACACCCCGATGGCGGCGATGTTGTACGGTTCGCCTTCCAGGGCGAGGACTCGGGTGAGTTGGTCGAGGGCCGCCTTCGAGGCGCTGTATGCGGCCATGCCGGCCAAAGGGTGGCGGGCGGCGGCGCTGGAGACGTTTATGATGCGTCCCCAGTTCCTTGAGACCATCATCGGCAGCGCCTCGCGGGCACAGAGGAAAGCGCCTGTGACGTTCGCCTCGAAGACGCCGCGCCAGGTGGCGGGCTCCATCGCAGCCACGGGGAGGGGGACGCCGGGCGTGCCAGCGTTGTTCACGAGGATGGTTACCGGACCCAATTCCTCCCGGCAACGCTCGAAGCCGGCGGCGACTGATCGCTCGTCGGTCACGTCCACGACCAGCGGGATAGCCCGGCCGCCGGAGCCGGAGATCCCCTCCGCCACGTAGGCTACCTCATCCTTCGTGCGGGACGCGACGGCCACGGCCGCGCCCTCGCGGGCGAGGAGTTCCGCGGCGGCCGCGCCTATGCCCCGGCCGCCGCCGGTCACGAACGCCACCCGGTCTTTGTGTACTCTCTCATCCACGCCCACATGATAGCGGTAGTATGGCGGGATCGTGGGCCGGCCTTGAGATAAAATCCATCAGCAAGACACCAGGAGGAGAGATAAGTTTGTCAGACATACCCCTTTTCCCGCTCAACGTGGTCCTGATGCCGGGAGCGCCGCTGCCGCTGCACATCTTCGAGGACCGTTACAAGCAGATGGTCAACAAGTGCCTGGAGGAGGAGAGCGAGTTCGGCATGGTGCTCGCCGACGAGTCCGGCACGCGGGAGGTGGGTTGCACGGCCAGGATCGTGGAACTCGTCGAGCGTTACGAGGACGGTAGGCTGGTGATCCTGGTCGAAGGCTCACGCCGCTTCCGGCTCAACAACATCATGACCGGTAAGCCGTACTACGTCGGCGAGGTCGAGTACCTCGAAGACGAGACGGAGGAGGATGTGTCTTCTCTGGCCGAGGAGAACATCGGGCTCCTGGAGCGGGTCGTCGAGGCGGCGACCGAAGGCTCCGTCGGCATAGAGATAGAGCCGCCTTACCGCAACCTCTCCTTCGCCATCGCCGGGCGCATAGAGTTCGACGTGGAGACCCGCCAGCAGATCCTGGAGCTTCTCACGGAGCGGGAGCGCCTGGAGAAGGTCAGGGATCTGCTCTCGGCGGCGGCCGACCGGCTGGAGCGCGAGCGTAAATCCCGTGAAGTCGCCCAGACCAACGGGCGGGTGCGCGAGGACTGGACGCCGGGGGAGAAGAAAGAGGAAGAAGGCTCCTAGCCCTTCCGCTCCCCTTCCTCGGGGATGAGGTCTCTTATCCTGCGGAGGCTTGCCTGGTCCACTTTGTAGATCAGGGGTTCCGAGGCAAGGGCGTCCTCCCCGGCGGCGGCCTTGATGCGCTCGGTGAGGTTCTCCTCCACCAGCCATCCCATCGAGGGCAGGACCCCGGCCAGGATGCGAAGCCGGATCCGCCCGTTCGTCTCCTCCCTGCCGACCAGGCGCGGAGGCACGAGATAGAGGTCTGCGGCCTCATTTAGCGATTCCAGCACCTTCGGGACAGCCTCGGCATCCGATAGCTGCACCTCCACCGTGAAGCGCTGCTGGCCCGATACGTAGTTGCGGACGCCCTGCATGGCGCCGTTGGGGACGAAGATGGTCTCGCCGGAGAGAGCCCGGATCTTGGTGGTCCTCAGCCCGAACTCCTCGACGACCCCCGCCGCCTTAATGGGCTCAACCTCGATGAAGTCCCCGACGCTGTACTGACCTTCGAACACGACGGAGAACCCGGCGATCACATCTCGCAAAAAGCTCTGTGCCCCGAAGCCGATAACCGCCGCCAGGATGGTTGCCCCCGCCGTCGCCGGGAGCGGGTTACGGATGAAGATCGAGAGCACGAAGAGCGCGACGACCGCGAAGACCACGTAGCGAAGGGCGTTGCGGATCAGGGTTATCGCCGTGTCCTGGCGCTTGATGCGGGCCACGGCCTCCGCGTCGAAGACCTGCTCCCTGCCCCGGCGCCACCGCAGCACGCGCGGCACGCCATGTGTCAAGATACGGTACGCAAGCACCCCGAGGACCACGACCAGCAACGACGCCAGGACGTTGCTGATGAACTGCGTGCTGATCAGGTACCCGTAAGCGTCCGCGAAGAACTCGTTGATGAACTTCAGGATTTCGAAGGAATCTCCGGCAGCCTCTTTGCCGGCGTCCTGCGCCTGGTCGAGTATGCCGGTCGTCTCCTCGCCGGAGCCGTTCTGGAGAACAGAGATGGGGAGGATCATCGCTTCGGGGCGTGTCGTTTAAGGGTGTGCCTCGGATTGGATTTGCGAGGTTCTTGACGATTCATGCGCGGAGGATTCCCGTGCTGTTCGCTTTCAGGAGTGAGGCCACGAGTCGTCGTGATGGCTGTATTGCTTCGCTGTGCATGATGGCTTGCTCGATGTCGACACGAATTTCTCCTTCCGCAGTGTGAAGAGCATTTTCGAGTGCCATCACTCCTACCCGACGACCAAACTCCTCTCCGTTTGCCGTTCCGCAATTCGGCCTCAACGTGAGCACGTCTTCGTAGATAATTTTCCCGAATCGGTTAGTAAACCTACGCTCTTGCCATCTCTCCAAGTTGAATCCTGAACCCCCGATGGCACATAGGGCCAAGAGCTGGCCGTTGTGGAAAGGTATGCCACGCACTCTGGACTCTCTACCGATTACGGAGATAAAAATGCCTTCCGGTCTGAGTATTCGCTCGATTTCCGTGAGTGTTTGGACCATGTCCATACAGTATTGAACGACTGTCATGAAACGGTTGCCACGGTGCTTGCGGTTGGAGCCTATCTCCGAAGGCGCTACCTCGAGTAAACGCCATCCCATCAACTCCATAGCCTTGCGGTAATTCTGATGGTAATTAAAAACGTTGATGTACGGTGGCGAAGTAATTACCAGGTCAACGCTACTTTTTGGCAGAGATAGATTGCGAGCGTCGGCCAGAAAAACATTGCAGGCGTGCGGACTAAACCAGAGCTTCGATACAATGGACTTGCTCCTGGCGTAAGCCTTGAGCAAGGTTTCGGCTTCCAGGGTCGCGCCATCTCCCATTGCGAGCATTACGGACGATGCGAGTAACTCGTATGTAAAGCCGCCGGCGGCTTCGTTCAACATTTGTTCGACTGCCGCGTTTATCGAAGTCCCGATCGTATCCTCGACGTGCGCCGTGAATAAGGTAGGAGGAAGGAAGCCGCCAATATACTTTTCGAGAAGCTGCTCGGCAAGATCGAAAATCTCCCTTCGTGCCTTTTCATCAAGGTTGGTGAACCTGACCATGCTTGCCAGTTGCACCGCTGCCGGATTGATCTCCGCACCGTAGCATTCATGTCCACGTCGAGTCGCCTCGAAGAGCGTCGTGCCGCTACCGGCGAACGGGTCCAAGACGACCGTGCCTTCTTTGGCGTAGATGTCGAGAAAGAGGTCCACCAGTCCGGGCGAGAACTGCCCGCGCCACGGGTAGAGGCTTGTCCGCTCCCTCGCCCTAATGTCCAGCTTTTCTTGTAGCACGAAATGTCTGTCTATCGGGAAGGACGAAACCACCTGCATCAGTTCGTCTGGCGAGTTCATGGATTAAAAGTATCCTCTTCCGAGTACATCATCTTCTCCCAGTTGGGTTGAATCGAAGAGAATTCTCAAGTGTTCTACGAACCGCAAGACGCTGCTCGACCTGATGGGATTATCGGCAAGAAAGCTCTCGTACCACTCGCGCTGTTCCCTTCTGGATTCGCTGCCTGCGAACCTGGAGCGACGGTTGGCGGGGATTCTTCTTCCTCGGAGGATGATCACCTCGTCTATGTCCGTGGGTGTCGTGCTGATGGGGGTCATGTCCAGCCATTCACAGAGCACATAGTAACGAGAACCAGGAACCGCCAGCTTCAGATCGTGAGCGGTGGCTATGGCTTCCTGAAACATGGTTTTGTCGAGGTTCGTCTTGCATTCGGCGGCCACGAAGGCCAGATGTATTTTGTGCGCTACCGTGTCTTCTGGTGGGAACCGTTCATCGAAGGAGGCTTGGAGATGGGCAACCCGGCTTACGGTGAAATCTTGATCTTTTTGCCGTAGTTGCAGTCCCGTACCCTTCGATGGTGCCGACAGGACTGTAGTGAAGTAGGCTGCCGAAAACGTGGTTCGCGGGCCGGTAACGTATGTCTTCCCCTCCAGAGCTGGGATGATCGCTGGATCTACCAACCGCGGCAGGAACTCTTCGATGATCGAATTGTCGAGCTTTAACTGGCCTCTCTGGCGAAAGAGGAAGTCGGCCTCACTGTCCCAGATAACTTCGAGCCCCACGAACTTCTTGTACTCGTTGACGCTGTCAACCAGGGTCTTTACCTTATTGTCGCCTTCAAGAGAGATGCTGTCCATAGCCTCGATCCAGCGGTCGTAACATTCGATTGCGCGCTGGACGCTTTCCCCATCCCCCTTCGGCAGCTTGTGATTGTTCAGAAGCTCGCGCAGTTTATCGCGGTGTGGCGTAGGGCTTTCAGGTCTTACGGGTAGCAGGTCGTCTCTGTCTTCGCTACTCATTTCTAGAACCGTGCCGCTCCAGCGCCAACTCGATGAGGTGGTCCAGTAGCTCCTCGTAGGGGAGGCCGCTGGCGTCCCACAGACGTGCGTAGACGCTGGTGGGCGTGAAGCCGGGGATAGTGTTGATCTCGTTGAGGAGTAGCCTATCCGTCCCGCGCTCCACGAAGAAGTCCACCCGGGCCATGCCCGCGGCGTCTATGGACGTGTACGCGGCGCGGGCGATGCGCCGTATCTCTTCCGCTGTATCGCCGGGCAATTCCGCGGGGATGATGAGATCCATCCCCCCCTCGACGTACTTGGCTTCGTAGTCGTAGAACTGGTTGGCGGTGACGAAGATTTCGCCCGGGACGGAGACCTCGGGGTCTTCGTTGCCGAGCGCCGCGACTTCTATCTCCCGAGCATCCACGCCCTTCTCCACTATGATGCGCCGGTCCAACTCCGCCGCCGCGTCGAGGGCTGGCTTCAGTCCGGCGGCGTCCTCCGCCTTGCTTATGCCGACGCTGGACCCGAGGTTCGCGGGCTTGACGAAGCACGGAAAGCCCAGCGTGTCTTCGATCTCCCATGCCCACGAACTCCGGTCCTTCCGCCACTCTTTGCGGGTGAGGCCGGTCCATTCGACTTGCGGGAGATTGTGGTGGGCGAAGATTTTCTTCATGGTGATCTTGTCCATCCCCACCGCGCTCGCCAGCATCCCGCTTCCCACGTAGGGGACACCCGCGAGTTCCAGCATGCCCTGGATGGTGCCGTCCTCACCGTAAGGACCGTGCAACACCGGGAATACCACGTCTACTTCGCCGAGTCCGGTCGGCAACTTCTCGTCCGTGGTGGCCGGAGAGGCGGAAGATTCGAGGGTGGAACCGTCTGGTAGTTCTTTGTGGACGGATGACAGCTCTCGCATCGGGTTGCCCGAGGAGATCCAACGCCCCGAGCGCGTTATGCCGACGGGGACCACGTCGTAGCGCCCGCTCCCGCGCAGGGTGTCCATGATGGCGCGGGCGGAGGCGAGGGAGACCTCGTGCTCCCCGCTCCGCCCCCCAAACACGACCATGACCCGGACCACCGCGCTCCCTCCGGCTGCTCTCGCTTTCAGCCCGCCCATCGTAGCAAAGGGCGGGCCGGGCTTTCTAAGGCTGCTTCGGGACGAGGCCCAGGAGGTCGGCGCGCTCCCGCATCGCGGCGGCCACGAACTCTATGTGCTCGTTGAGGTCAACGCCTAGCTCCTCCGCGCCGCGCGTGATGTCCTCGCGGTTCACGCTGGCGGCGAAGGACTTCTGCTTCATCTTCTTGCGCACGCTCTTCGCTCGGAGACCCTCCAGCCCCTCGGGGCGCATGAGGGCCACGGCGGTTATGAAGCCGGAGAGCTCGTCCACGGCGTAGAGGGTCTTCGACATGGGGGTGTCGCGGGGCACGTCGAGGTAGTCCGCATGGCTCAGTATGGCTGCGCGCACGTCCTCCGGGTAGCCTCGCTTCTCCAACTCCCCGACGCCGACCGTCGGGTGCTCGGCCGGGGTAGGGTGCTTCTCGTAGTCCATGTCGTGCAGCAGGCCGGTCACGCCCCACTTCTCTTCATCCTCGCCGAACCTCGCGGCGTAGGCGCGCATGGCGGCCTCCACGGCGAGCATGTGCTTCCTTAGCGACTCGCTCTGTGTCCACTCGCAGAGCAGATTCCAGGATTCCTCACGGTTCAAAGAGTCCAATGGGCTCGACGGCTCCTTCCATAAGTCTTCGATGACGAACGGACATTGTACCCGCGATACGAAATCAGGTTGAAACGAGACCTCGACTCCGAAACCAAAAGATTCCAGAGTTTCCGGGCGGGTCGTTTATTCGCCGGTGTAGGAGACGTTTATGGTGCCATCGGGGGAGTTGGTCTGCTGCACGGAATGGGTGCTGTCGCCGGCGAGGAGCGTGACTTTCAGGTCGCCGTCGCTGGAATCTTGTTTCTGGATGCTGCACGAGAGTCGCTCTCCACCGGGGTCGAAACCGTAGCGTTTGGGGACCACCGGGCCGCCGCCGAGTACAGTATCCTCTTCCCCGACTTTGCAGAGACCGGAGAAGGTGACGCCCGAATCTCCCTCCACCCGGAGCACGACCTCCGGCTCCGCGCCGGGGGCGCTGTCCAGCGTCCCGGTGTCCACCGTCGTCTCAGGCCCGGTGGAAGAGGAGGCCGAGGCGCTCGGCGTGGGCTCGGAAGTTGCGCCAGTGGAACCGCCTGAACTCACTTCGGTGATCCCATTCGAGCAGCCCGCCACGAGCGACACGGCGATGAGCAGCGTGGCTGTGAGGACCTTCTTCACGTCGAAGATCATTCTTCCCACACCGGACGCATTCTATAGCTATGTACGCGGGACGCTTTTCCGTCCATGGGGATCATGCTCCGCTATCTCCCGCGCCCGCAGCAGCACGGCGTCGAGCATTTCGGGTTTCAGGACGCCGGTGAAGGTGTTCTGCTGGGAGACGTGGTAGCTGCCGAGGAGGGTGACGCTGAATTCCCCGTCCACTGCGTGTTCGGCCCCGTGGGCGAACTTCGACTTTGGGCGTATCCCTTGCATACGCAGGGCCGCGTCCCAGGCAAAGGCGCCGAGGCAGACGATCACCCTTGCCTCCAGGAGATCCAACTCGTGGGCGGTGAACGGCAGGCAGGCGTCGCGCTCTTCGACGGTTGGTTTGTTCTCCGGCGGTGCGCAGCGGACGGCGGCGGAGATCCAGACTCCGGAAAGCCGGAGCCCGTCGTCCTTGCGACGCGAGACGGCGCTGTTCGAGAGGCCCGCGCGGTACAACCCCGCGAAGAGGAAATCGCCAGACCGGTCGCCGGTGAAGAAGCGCCCCGTCCGGTTCGCCCCGTGGGCCGCCGGGGCGAGGCCGAGGACCATGATCTTCGCCTCCGGGTCCCCGAAGCCAGGCACGGGACGGCCCCAGTAGGTATCGTCGCGGTAGGCGGCCCGCTTCTCCCTGGCGACCTTCTCGCGCCACTCCACCAGGCGCGGGCAGCGGCGGCAGGAGATGACTTCTTTTTCGAGCGCGGCCAGCGCACCGGGACGTTCTTCGGACGCTATGGCAGTCCTTTTCGCTATGCGCCGAAGCGGTTGAGCTTGAGGGCGTGGCCCATGAGGAGGCCCAGGATCTCCTCCGCCGGAAACGTCCCCAGGCTGCCGCCCGCGCACGCCCGCTCCCCGAAGACCTCCGCCGTCGGCAAAGTGTACGGAGAGTGGAGCAGCAAGGGCACCCCATGCCAGGAGTGGCTCTTGAGACGGGCTGGCGTCGCGTGGTCGCCCGTGATGGCGAGCGCGTCCGGCCCCAGGCCGAGGAGGTCAGGGATGAGCGCGTCCACCTCTTCTATGACCCGCGCCTTGCGCTCGAAGTCCCCATCCTCCCCGGCGGCGTCGGTCGGCTTGACGTGGACGAAGAAGAAGTCGTGGCCGCCCCAGCTCTGTTTGAGTGTCTCGAACTCCCCGGCGATTCCCTGGCCTTCTTTCTTTAGTTCCATGCCAGCCAGTCGGGCCAGGCCCTTGTACATCGGGTAGCTCGCTATCGCGGCGGCGTCGAGCTTGTAGGCTTCGTCGAAGGACGGCAGCGCCGGGTGCATCCCGAAGCCGCGCGCGAGGACGGTGTTGGCCGGATGCTGGCCGGCGAGGATCCCATTGGCCTGCTCGACGAAGGCGTTGGCTACCTGGGCGCTCTTCTCGGCTTCCGGGGAGTCCTCCACCGGTTTCACGGGGAGCGGCTCGAGGCCGGTGCGCTGGGGATCGGAGTCCGCGAGGGCGCCTGAGAGGCCCTCGCCCCGGAACACCACGACGGCCCTGTACTCCTTCTCGTGCATGATGAAGGTCTCGACGCCGTCGAGGTCCACGTTCTCGTTCAGCATCCGCACCAGTTCCTCGCCCTTCTCGGAGGGTATGCGGCCTGCTCTCCGGTCGGAGATCCTGCCCGAGTCGTCCAGGGTGGCGAAGTTCACGCGGGCGGCGAGGTCGTTATCCCCGAGCTCGAAGCCGACGCCGAGTGCGGAGAGCACGCCGCGCCCGACCACGTACTCCAACGGGTCGTAGCCGAAGAGGCCGAGGTGACCGGGGCCGCTTCCGGGGCTCACGCCGGCGGCCACGGGCCGGCTGAGGCCGAGGTCCGAGGCAGCGGCCAGGGCGTCGAGGTTCGGGGTGGATGCGGCCTCCAGTTCGGTCTCTCCGCCGGTCTCCATCGGGAGGCCGCCGAGGCCGTCGAGGACGAGAAGCACGATCTTCGATTCGGTCTTGACGGACAGCTCGCGCATGAGGTCGAGATCCAAAACAGCGCCTCCCTGCTCGGGCCGGGACCAACCCCGGCGGCCTTCTCCTCGGTCCCGGCAGTCTATCAAACGGACAGGAAACCGCGCCTTTGGAAGCGGAACAGCGGCGCGTATAGTTGGTTGGATGGACCCGCGCCCCGAAAGGGAGAGGAGAGACGATGCTTCAGGGCTTGAGGACGGTAATTTATCGCGTGAGAGACCTCGACCGGGCGAAGGAATGGTACGGCTCCGTGCTGGGATTCGGACCATACTTCGACGAGCCTTTCTACGTTGGCTTCGACGTCGGCGGCTTCGAGCTCGGGCTACTGCCGGACGATGCCGGCGCTCCCCGCCACGACACCGGCGGTGTCGCCTACTGGGGCGTGGAAGACGCTGACGCGGCGCTGGAACGGCTCCTCGGTCTCGGGGCAATAGAACACGGCGATGTTCAGGACGTGGGAGAAGGCATCCGCCTGGCGACCGTCCTTGACCCGGAGGGCAACGTGCTCGGCGTCATAGAGAACCCGCACTTCTCGATCCCGGACGGTTAGCTCTTCCATCTACCCGTCTTCTGCTACGCTGCGTGGGTGGCTAAATCACGCTGAGAGGGCGGGAGATAGATGAAGATCGAAACCATAGACCTGAATTTCCTGGGATCGGAACACGTCATAGCCTCGTTCCTGCTGATGGACGAGGGCGGAGGCTCGGCGGCCATCGTGGAGACCGGCCCAATGACGTGCCTGGACCGTCTCATGAGGGGGCTCGATGAACATGGCGTCTCCCCGGAGGACGTGCATGGGGTCTTCCTGACGCACATTCACCTGGATCACGCCGGAGCCTCGGGACACCTGGCGGAGCTATTGCCGAACGCGATCTTCCACGTACACGAGATCGGCCATCCGCACCTGGTTGACCCATCGAAGCTGATGAAGAGCGCGACGCGCATCTACGGGGACCGGATGGATGAACTGTGGGGCGAGGCGCGACCCGTCCCGGAGGACCGGCTCGTGGTGCTGGGGAACGGAGAGGAGATCGGGGCGGCAGGCGGTGTCCTGCGGGCTTACGACACGCCGGGCCACGCCTACCATCATTTGGCGTACCTCGATCCCGGCTCAGGCGCGATGTTCGCCGGGGACGTGGCTGGCATCCGGCTTCCGGGCCAGTCGTACGTTCGACCGCCGACGCCGCCTCCCGAGGTGGATGTGGACGCCTGGCTGCGGAGCATCGAGGCCGTGCGGCAGGTGGGACCCGAGAGCATATGGCCCACCCACTTCGGCAACTATGATGACGTTGAGCGTCACCTATCGGAGCTTGAGCAGCGGTTGCAGGATTGGCTGCTCTTCGTCGAGGGGCACATGGACCAGGGCGCGGATCGGGATGAGATCGCCGAGGAACTGGGCGCCAAAGGCGACGCCGAGATGCTCGCCGAAGGCGCCGGACCCGAAGACTACAAGCATTACGACCTCGCCGGCGACTACGGGGCTCTGGTGGACGGTCTCATGAGGTACGTTTCGAGACGGCGCAGGAAGGCGTAGCCCGTTAGCGGATGGTCTGTTCGAGCCTCCCTACTATTGTAGGCAAGCTACCACCGCATCGCCCGGCTTCCAGGCATCGGGTTTCTTGCAGGATTCGTTAATGGCTAGATAAGCTTGTTCGTCTTGCTCCGTCATCTCCATCGCCATATTCCAGACAAAGATTCTCTGCTTTTCGCAGTCGATCGCACCCTTACCAAAAGCTATGCGGTCCGGGCCTCCGAGCCCCGGTTTGAGATCGTCGGCGCGCCGGGTGAGGGTGTAAGCGATGTCCACGGCGTTCTTTCTCTCGCTAACGGCTACCTCCAGTAGGCGCAGCTTCTCTCCGTGCTCGTGCCGCTTCTCGAAGTACCGCAGAAGCTCGTCTCGATCGTGAGTGTAGAAGCTTCCGTATTCTCCCTTTCCTTCCGACAGGCCATAAAGGCCGGGCGTCTTGAAGTTCGGCACGAAGAACTGCGGCAGCCGGTCTCGATCGCCTTCGTTAAAAGCCTCGAAGAAGGTAGTTATGAGACCGGCTACCGGCCACGGTCTACAGCCAGACGGTAGCGAGGTATCGTCCTCGGTTACAACGACTTCTACGGGAGGATCCTCGTACACTTGAGTTGGACTTTTCTGAGCCTTGCCTTTCGCGGCATCGGCGTTGCCGGCGGCCTGAGAAGAGCCACCCTCGCATCCCGCGATCAGCGTTAATGCAAGCAGCACCGCCAACAAGTTGAGGAGCATATTTATCTTTTTGTTGCATGACATACAAGACATTGTCTCACGTCCTGACATTAGCCGCTGCCGTTGGACTACGGTAGACGCCGTAACGCTTGCGTTCGTGTTGAGTCGTTGGTTGCGAAAGCTGACGGCTAAGAACTCTTCACGGCTTCGACGACCTCTTGCAAACCCTGCTTGGCGTCGGAGAAGAGCATCATGGTCTTGTCGGTGTCGTAGAAGAGGGGGTTGTCAATTCCCGCGAAGCCGGGGCTGAGGGAGCGTTTGACGAAGATGACCCGCTCCGCCTTCTCGACTTCGAGTATGGGCATGCCGGAGATGGGGGTGTCCTGTTCGGGGTCGTTGGCCGCCGGGTTCACTACGTCGTTGGCGCCGACGATGATCACAGCGTCCGTGTCTTCGAACTCGGGGTTTATGTCCTCCAGGTCGTAGAGCTTATCGTAGGGGACGCCAGCCTCGGTGAGGAGCACGTTCATGTGCCCCGGCATGCGGCCCGCGACCGGATGTATGCCGAAGAGGACTTCCTTGCCCTCTGCTTCCAGGGCGTCCACGAGCTCGCGCATCGCGGTCTGCGCCTGGGCTACCGCGAGGCCGTAGCCGGGTACGATCACGATCTTCTGGGCCTCGTCCTTCAGGTATTCGCCCACCGTCCCGGCGCTAGCGTCGTTGACCGGCCGCTCCTCCTGGTCCTCGCTCTTTCCTCCGCCCGAGGCGGAGATGCCGGCGAAGATGATCTTGCGTAGTGGCCGTCCAAGCGCGCTCGACATCAGGCGGGTGAGGATGGTGCCGGAGGCCCCGACGATGGTGCCGCCGATAATCAGGATGTAGTTCCCCAGCACGAACCCCGACGCTGCCGCCGCCAGCCCCGTGAAGGCGTTGAGAAGTGAGATCACGATGGGCATGTCCGCGCCGCCTATCGGGATGACGAGCAGCACGCCGAGCACGAGCGACGCCACGAGCACGGCGGTCAGGGAGCCCACCGGCGGGAGGAACGGCAGTATCACCGCGTCCAGAGCGGCGTTCGCCCCAAGCACGAGGATGCCCGCGAAAAGCAGCGCGTTAACCACCTGTTGCAACGGGAATGTGACGGAGCCGGTGAAGGCGAGTTCCTGTAGCTTCAGGAAGGCCACGACGCTCCCAGCGAAGCTCACCGACCCGATGAGTACGGTGAGCGGCACCGTGATGGCGGCGACCAGGCTCTCGTCGCCGCGTATCTGGAGGTGGTAGAACTCCGAATACGCTATGAGCGCGGCAGCCCCGCCGCCGACGCCGTTGTATGCGGCGACCATCTGGGGCATCGCCGTCATCTGTACCCGCTGCGCCGAGACCGCCCCGACGACGGCCCCGAGAAGCGTCGCGGCTGAGATCAAGAGCAGGCCCTGGAACTCGATGACGAAGAGTGTCGCTATGAGGGCTATCACCATGCCGAAGGCGGCGAGGGTGTTTCCGGAGCGGGCGGTCTCAGGCCGCCGCAGCCGGCGGATGCCGAGCACGAACAGCGCCGCCGCCGCGAGGTATGCCAGGAACGTCGCAGCCTGCACGGGTTAGCCCTCTTCCCTTTTCTTGACCCTTCTCACGGGGGGACGGAACATCCCGAGCATCCGGTTCGTCACCCAGAAACCGCCGACCACGTTCAACGCCCCGAAGAACACCGCGATGAAGCCAACCGCCTTGATGAGGGCACCGCCATCCGTAGCCAGCGTGATCATGCCCCCCACCAGGATGACGCCGTGGATGGCGTTGGTCGCGCTCATCAGCGGCGTGTGCAGCAGGTTCGGGACACGGGAGATCAACTCGTATCCCAGGAACGCCGCTATCACGAAGATCGCAAACTGCGCCAACAACTCCTGCACGCTATCCGTCCTCGCTTTCGGTTTCGCTGCGGGACTTCTCCAGCGCCTCGCGGGTGGCTTCGTGGCGGATCTCGCCGCCGTGGGCTATGCAGGTGGACGAGACGATCTCATCCTCGAAGTCCAGGTTCAACTCCGGCTTCTTCTCGTCTTTGTCCTCGGACGCATCCCGGGTGAGGTGCCCGATCAGGTTGTACATGTTGCGCGAGAGGAGCTGGCTGGCATGAATGGGCATCGCGCTCGGCAAATTGACCGGACCTATGATCTTGACCTGCTGGTGCTCGACGGTCTCCCCGGCCTCCGACAGCTCGCAGTTGCCCCCGCTCTCCGCCGCGAGGTCAACGATCACCGACCCCGGCTTCATGCTCTCGACCATGTCCTTGTCCACGAGGGTCGGGGCTTTTCTGCCAGGCACGAGCGCCGTCGTGATGACGATATCCATTTCCTTCATGCGCTCCCGCAACAGCTTCTGGTCCTCCTCCAGTTTCTCCGAAGACCATTCTTCCTCGCCTTCCTCCTCCTCCGGCTCCTCCTCGCCTTCCACGATGTACGCATCCCGC
The DNA here is from genome assembly GCA_051003015.1 of Rubrobacteraceae bacterium. Taxonomy (GTDB): domain Bacteria; phylum Actinomycetota; class Rubrobacteria; order Rubrobacterales; family Rubrobacteraceae; genus JACDGB01. The sequence continues at coordinate 15,188 of JBPCLT010000230.1, forward strand.
GGCGGTTCGGCGAACGAGTGGAACCCGAGAGAGGTCATCAGCTTCCCGAAACCTTGAGGCTGGTATTCCTCGTACTCGTACTCGTCCTCGCCGCTCTCCTTCTCGTCTTCGGAGTCTATGAAGGATGCGCCAAGCGACTGCGCCTGCTCCTTGGTCTCGGGCCTGATGTCGTAGGCGAACACCTCGGCCCCGAGCCGGTTCATGATCGCAATGGCCTGCAACCCGGCGACCGCCACCCCGAGGACCAGCACGTTCGCCGCCTTTGTGGTGCCGGCGGCGGTCGAGAGCATGGGGACGTACTTGCCCAGAGTGTCGGCGGCTATCAGGGCGCACTTGTAGCCGGCGATGGACCCCATCGAAGAGAGGGCATCCATGCTCTGCGCCACGCTCGTGCGCGGTATCTGCTCGTTGGAGAAAACGGTGACGCCTCTCTCCGCGAGCTTCTCGACCAGCTCCGGCTGCTGCGGCCCGTTCAAGAAACACACGAGCGTCTGCCCCTCGCGCATCTCTCCTGCTTCGTCTTCGGTGGGACTAGCCGCTTTTACGACGACATCCGCCTCGCTGTAGAGTTTTTCGGCGTCTTCGACGACCGTGGCCCCGGCTTCTTCGTAGTCGCCGTCGAGGTTGTAGTCGCGGCCCGCGCCGGCCTCGATGAGTACATCGAAGCCATCCTTGATGAGACGTGCGACAGTCTCGGGCACAAGCCCGACCCGCCGCTCCCCTTCCGTTACCTCCCTGGGAACACCTACCTTCACGCCGGGGATTATAGCCGGGAGAATGAGATCCCGCTTTCACCAACCGTTACCAATAGAAACCCACTTTGTAATCTGTATGTCACATTTCACGGGTAATCTACTTTTGTAGACAGACAGAACCGTACCCGGAAAGGGGGTCGAGGACGATGAAGAGGATACGCACCGGACAGACGAAGAGGATGTTGACGGCGGGCGCCATCGCCCTGACCTTCGCCGTTGCGGGGTTCGGCCTCCTGGGTTACTCGCTGTTCGGCGGGAGCGAGCCGGCCTCGGCCGAGACGCCTGACAAGGCTACCCGAACCATCCCGCGTAGCATCCCGGAGAAGATCTTCACGAGCATCTCGGAGCAGTTCCAGGCTCCGCGCGCCGAGGCTCCCAAGGACCCTGGGATGAAGCTCACCGTCCCCGAGATGGAGCGCGTCGAGAATGTTCCCGTCTACAACACGGCCCCGAAGGGCTACGAGAAGGCCCTGCATGACGGGACGGTCCACGTCAAGGGCACGGGGTTCCCGTGGCAGGATGAGGCCAACGTGTACATCGCCGGCCACCGCCTCGGTTATCCGGGGACCAAGAGCGACCGGGTTTTCTGGGACCTCGACAAACTGGAGGACGGCGACGAGGTGATCCTGACCGACGCAGACGGCACGAAGTACACCTACGAGGTCTTCAAGGAGTTCATCACCGGCCCCTCGGACGTGTCCGTGCTGAAGCCCGAGAAGGGCAAGAACATCGTCAGCCTCCAGACTTGCACCCTGCCAGACTACTCGGAGCGCATGATCGTCCAGGCCGAACTCAAGAGCGTGGACTAACCTTCCACATACGTAGACGATAGGCTGGGTCCGCGAAGACCCGGCCTACTTTTTCCGCTTCTTGCGGGGCCTGAACTCGGCGGCGAGGCGCTCGACCGGCTCGCCGCCTTTTATATGGCTCTCCACGATCTCCGGCACATCATCTTCGATCAGACCGAGGTACCAGGCCCCGCCAGGGTACACGACGGCGTTGGGACCGTGCTTGCACAGGCCGAGGCACTCGACCGAGTCCACCCGGACGTCACCGTTCATCCCAGCTGACCGCAACTCATCCTTGAGCGCCTTGCGGACCTCCTTCGAGCCGCGCTTCTTGCAGTCGCCGCCCTTGCAGACGAACACCTGGGCCTCGTAGTCCCGGACCTTCGCGTCCGGCTTCTTGCGATCCAGGACTGATATTATCCCGCCTGACTTTCCGCGATCCTTCTTGTTCTTCCTGGCGATGACTTACCCCGTTTCCAGACCGACGCCGAGATTCCATGAGTAATTGAGAACCATTCCCGATAGCGGCAATATACCATGCGCGGGGCTGGGACGGTATCATGAAGCAAGCGGGCGTGATGAAGGTGTTCGCGTTGAGTTTTATTGGATCGGAGGACGACAGGCGGGATGAGCCGGCACTCGGTCGTAGACGTGGGGAGCAACACCATACATCTTCTCGTGGCGGATGTGGATGGGGGAGAGGTGTTGCCCGTCACGGGGGAGAAGGTCTCGGCGCGGCTCGGTTCCGGGGTGGAGAAGACGGGTCGGATAGAGGAGGAGCGGCTCGTGCTCGCGGCGGAGGCCATAGACTTGTTCGCCAGGATATCCGGTCTCAACGGGGCGCCGGAGCCCGAGATCCTCGCCACGAGCGCCGTCAGGGACGCTGAGAATGGCCCGGAACTCGTGGAGAGGGTGCGGGAGGCGACAGGTTTGAAGATGCGCCTCATCTCTGGTGAGGAGGAGGCTACGCTCGGTTTCCGGGGGGCGCTCTCGGCGCTGGGCAAGTCCTGGGACGGGCCTGCGCTGGTGGTTGACCTGGGTGGTGGATCGGCGCAGCTTATAGTGGGAGAGGCGTCGGGTGGGCCGCTCATGCAGGTATCGTTGCCGCTCGGTTCCAACCGCACCACCGAGCGGTTCGTGGGCAAGGACCCGGCGAAGAAGAAAGAGTTGCGGGCACTCGACGAGCACGTAAAAAAGATGATGCCGGGATGGGGGCTTTCGTCGCGGGTGCGGGTCGTGGCGGTCGGTGGATCTGCGCGGGCTATCTTGAAGATCACGCGCGATGGGCTGACGGTGGAGCGGTTGCGGAAGCTCGCGGTGGAGGTTTCGGAGCGTCCGTCGGCGATGTTGGCGCGGGAGCACGGGCTCGCGCCGGAGCGGGCGCGGGTGTTGCCGGCGGCGATCACGACGCTCGCGGCGGTACTGGAGCATTTCGGAAGGGATGAGTTGACTGTGGCGCGCGGGGGATTGAGGGAGGGCACGGTGCTCACGCTCGCCGGGGCGTTCGCTGGTGGGGAGGAGATATGACCGACGTGGCACGCCGTCCGAGCCTCTCGGACCCGTCGCTGTACATCAATCGGGAGCTATCCTGGCTCGCATTCAACGACCGGGTGCTGGCGCAGGCTAGAGACGAACGGCATCCCCTGCTGGAGCGGATGCGCTTCCTGGCGATCTCGGAGACCAACCTGGACGAGTTCTTCATGATCCGGGTCTCCGGGCTTCAGCAGCAGGTCGCCGCCGAGCTGCCGAACCCGGTCCCCGATGGGATGACCCCCGAGGAGCAACTCTCCCGCATAAAGAAGGATACGGAGGAGTTCTTCGCCGAGCAACGCGCCGCGCTGAACGACGAACTGCTGCCGGATCTCGCTGGGGAAGGCATCAAGGTCGTGCCTCACAAGAGACTGCGAAAGGCCGAGCGGGAGGAACTGAGAGAGCGGTTCGGGAGGGACATCCTGCCCATCCTCACGCCGCTTGCGATAGACCCGGCGCACCCGTTCCCGCACATCTCCAACCTTTCGCTGAACCTTCTGGTCGTGATCGGCGACGAGGGCCGCAGGGTGATGGCCCGGGTCAAGGTGCCGACCACGATAGACCGTTTCATGCGGATCGCGGAGAAGCCCGGCCCCGATGGGGAGCGCCCCGAGATGCGCTTCGTGCGGGTGGAGGAGGTGATCTCGGCCAACCTCGACGAACTGTTCCCCGGCAAGGAGATCGTGGCGAGCTATGCCTTCCAGGTCACGCGCAACGCGGACTTCGTGATCGAGGAGGACGAGGCGTCGGACCTCTTGCAGGCGATAGAGGACGAACTGGAGGGCCGGTGGTTCGGGCAGAGCGTGAGGCTCGTGGTGACCGAGGAGATGCCCGAGGATCTACGGGACTGGCTGGCGACCAACCTCCGGATGAGCGAGGAGACGGTCTACGCCGTCCCCGAGCCGCTTGGCCTCGCGGACCTCGAAGAACTGACGCACCTGGATCGCGGGGACCTCCTGTATCCGCCGGTCACGCCACGGGTGCCGCAAGAGATCCGGTCGGCGCGTTCGATCACGCAGGCGATCCGGCAAGGAGACGTCCTTCTCTACCATCCGTATGATTCCTTCGCACCCGTGGTGGACTTCGTCCGGGCCTCCGCCTCGGACCCTGGGGTGCTCGCCATCAAGCAGACCCTCTACCGGGTCGGATCGAACTCTCCCATCGTCGAGGCGCTCTCTGAGGCCCGCGACGAGCAGACGCAGGTCGCCGTGCTGGTGGAGTTGAAGGCCCGCTTCGACGAAGAGCCGAACATCGTCTGGGCCAGACGGCTGGAGGCCCGGGGCGTCCACGTCGCCTACGGCATCGTAGGCCTCAAGACGCACGCCAAGATCTGCCTGGTCGTCCGGCGCGAGGGGGCCGGCCTGCGGCGCTACGTCCACATGGGCACCGGCAACTACAACCCCTCCACGGCTCGGGTGTACACGGACTTCTCGTACTTCACGGACGACCCAAACCTGGTCGAGGATGGATCCGACGTCTTCAACTACCTGACCGGCTACTCCGAGCAGGAGGAATATCACGAGCTGCTCGTCGCCCCCCTCAACCTGCGCGCGGGGCTCAAGCGCTTGATAGACGAGGAGACCGAGAAGGCCGAGAGGGAAGAGCCGGCCCGCATTACTTGCAAGACGAACTCGCTGACGGACCCACGGATCATCGAGGATCTCTACGAGGCATCCCAGGCCGGGGTGAAGGTGGACCTCATAATCCGTGGGATCTGCTGCCTCCGTCCCGGTCTCGAAGGGATCAGCGAGAACATCCGGGTGGTCTCTCTGGTGGGACGCTTCCTGGAGCATGCGCGCGTCTTCGCCTTCGGGGAAGGGGATGACGAGAGGATCTACCTCGGCTCCGCCGATCTGATGCAGCGCAACCTCGACCGGCGGGTGGAGAATGTCTTCCCGCTGCGCGAGGAACGCCACCGCAAGAGGATACGCCGCATCCTCGACCTCCAGCTCGCCGACACCGCCAACTCCTGGGAACTCCGCCCTGACGGCTCCTTCAAACGCCTCAGCCCCCCGGACGGCGAGGAACCCTTCGACAGCCAGGCCATCCTGCTCGAAGACCCCGGCTAGCGAAGACCTCAGTCGAGGTCGCGCAGCCCGCTGACGCTCACGCGCTTCACGCCGGGGAGGGCGGTGATCTCCTCCAGGACGTCTTGCGCGTTGCGCGACGGTGGGATGCGCACGCGGATGCTGTAGTGTGATTGCCCGTCCTCCAGCTCCGCGTCGAGGCCGCGGACGCCTATGTCATGACGGTCGAGCAGCGCGGTCACAGCCGAGATGTTGCTCCCGGCGCCTTCGAAGGTGAGGTTCATGATGCCGTAGTCCGTGCGGAGATGGGGGATGATGAGGCTCCGCACCTTGCGCAGCAGGTAGAGGGAGAGCAGCACCACGACGGTCGTGGAGGCGGCCCCGAAGAGGAACCCCGCGCCGACGGCCACCCCTATCGCCGCCGCGGCCCACAGGCTCGCGGCGGTGGTGAGCCCCCGGATGTCCGTGCCCTGGCGGATGATCGCCCCCGCCCCCAGAAAGCCGACGCCCGTTGCGACCTGGGCGACTATCCTCGTCGGGTCGAACTGGATACCGCGCCCATTGCTTTGGAGCGCCGCTTCGGTGAACGCCGTGAATCCGTAGGCCGAGACGAGCGTGAACAGCGCGGCCCCCAGCCCGAGTAGTATGTGCGTCCTGAAGCCGGCTGACTGGTCGCGCGTCTCGCGCTCGAAGCCGATGGCCCCGCACAACGCCACCGTCACCAGCAACCGGACCACGATCTCGACTTCGGAGATGATCAACTCTGACACCCACGACCTCCCATTGACAAGGAACGCCCCACGAACGGCCACGGTCCCGACGCTCCCCTATTGCCGGAATATATAGTAGAGAACCAGCGCACATACAATGGGCAACCTCTCTACATGGAATTGAACGCATCAGAGGCAAATGTTACTATTTCCCGTTCCTTCTTGGGGATCAGCGGAGGAGGTCGGCGAGGCTCATGCAAAACCTGACTTCGGACCAGCAAGAAGTCGAGTGGCAGTTCGACGCCCTCGATACGAGACCCGTGCGCGACTGGCTGGGGAATCGTTCCTCCGACGAGGATCCTCGCGTGGGCGAGGGCGAGACGCGGGAGATCACCGACACCTACTTCGACACCGGCGACTGGCGCATCTATCGCGCCGGTTACAGCTTGCGCGTCCGCCGGAAAGGGAGCGCGCGCAAGCGGGAGGCCACCATGAAGCTCCTGGCCTCCCCGGACGGAGCGCCGGGACTCCGCCGCCGCCGCGAGATCTCCGAGCAGATCGAAAGCGTGGACGATCTCACGGCAGCCCCCGGACCCATCGGCGAGCGTCTTCGGGCCCTCGCCGGTTCCAGGAAGCTAGAGTCCATCTTCGAGGTCCGCACGCGGCGCGGCGCATACGAGATCTCTCTCGAAGGGAACAACGTCGGCGAGGTTGCGCTCGACGACACGGAGATACCGCTTGAGAACGGCGAGGAACCAGCCCGGCTCCGCCGCGTCGAGGTCGAGCTGGACCCCGGCGCGCTCGACACCCTCGACTCCTTCGTCCAAGAACTTCGCGAGAGTTGCCGCCTGTGGCCCGCCACTGCCTCCAAGTACGAAGCGGCGCTCTTCGCCCGCGGTCTCACCCCGCCCGAACCGCCCGATTTCGGGCCGACCGGGGTAGATGCCTCGCTCGCGATCGGTGAAGTCGCGTTCGCCGTCATGCGCGAACAGTTCGGGACCTTCCTCGCCCACGAGCCCGGCACGCGGCTCGGGGAAGACTCGGAGGCGCTCCACGACATGCGCGTGGCGTCGAGGAGGATGCGGGCGGCGATGCAGATTTTCAAAGATGCCTTGCCGGTACGGTCCCGCAAGCTACGCGATGAACTCAAGTGGATCGCGGGCGTCCTCGGAGAGGTGCGCGACCTCGACGTGCAACTCGAGCAACTGGAGGACTGGCTCTCCGAATCCTCCCCCGAAGACCGGGAGCCGCTCGGTGAGCTTCGCGGTGTGCTGGAAAGGAAGCGGGAGAAGGCCCGGAAGTCCATGCTGCGCGCCCTGGACTCGCGCCGGTACGAGAGGTTCGTGAATTCGTGCTCGGAGTTCCTCCAGCGCGGCCCGTCCCGCCGCTCGAAAGCGGCCAGGAGGCCCGTGCTGGACGCCGGGCCGGAGATCCTCGGCAGACGCCACCACAAGGTGAAGAAGGCGGGGGACCGGATCTCGAAGGACTCCACGCCCGAGGAATACCACGAGCTTCGCAAGAAAGGCAAGCGGCTGCGGTACGCGCTGGAATTCCACTCGGAAATCTACGGCAAGCCCGAGCAGGACCTCGCGAAGAGCCTCAAATCCCTTCAAGACGTGCTCGGCGACCACCAGGACGCCGAGGTAGCCATCGCCCAGCTCAGGGAACTCGCTCCTCCCGCCGATGGTAGGCGGCGCCGTGCCGGTCTCTCGCCCCGCAGCCTGCTCGTCATGGGCGGCATCGTCCACCGCTACGAACTGCGGGCCGCGGAGCTTCGCAAGCTCTTCCCTGACTCGTATTCGAAGGTCAAGGGCAAGCCCTGGAAGCAGCTCCGTAAAAAGATGGACGGGATGCGCCCGCCCGAAGGAACAGCCTGAGACGTGGACCTCTATCTGGTGCGCCACGCGATAGCCTACGACAGGGACCACGAGAGATGGCCCGACGACTCGAAGCGCCCGCTGACCCCGGAAGGGGAAGAGGGTTTTCGCGGAATCTCCCGGCAGCTCGCGAAGTTCGCGCCGTCGAGGCTCTTCAGCAGCCCCTACGAACGCGCTTGGAGGACCGCCGAGGTGTTGTGCGAGGCCGCGGGAGGGCCCGAGCCGGAATACATGCCCGCGCTGGAGCCTGACATCCCCACCGAAAAAGTGGCCCTGGTGCTCGAAGACCTGATCCGGGACGCAGACGGCCCCACGGCCCTCGTGGGTCATCGTCCCAACCTCCACCAGCTTGCATCCTGGTTCCTGACGGGAGACCAGGAAGTGGGGATCACGATAAAAAAAGGCGGCGCCCTGTGTATTCGCTTCGATGGCCGCCCGGAGCCAGGCGCCGGCGAGCTACGCTGGTTGCTGACGCCGAAGATCCTACGTTCCCTGACAGGCTAGCTATCTGCCCGAACCGTGACCCCAACTGAAACCTGATGCCTGAAACCTCTCAAGCCAGCGACATCTTCGCCAGGCACTCCGGTTCCGGGTAGTCTCTGCTCAGGTCCAGAAGAGTTAGCTCGACCACTTTCACCCGGACTTCCCCGACGGACCAATCCCTGTAGCGTTCGATGGTGGAGACGAGCTCCTCCGGGGATCTCGTGCCGTCCAGGGCCTGGAAGTACGCCAGGGTCATGTGTGGCGGCCCGGAAGGCATCTTCAGGTTGCACCCGCTGCAAAGGGCGTCGCGGAGGCGTTTGATCATGCCTCCATCGTGAGCCTCGATGAACGCTGCTCCGGGGAAGGCATTGAGGTTCGCAAGCTCCACGCCGAAGGCGGGAACATCCGCCAGCGTCCGCCTGGCGCGGACCTCTATGTCCGTGAGCCGCTCGGACGATATCTCGCCGGCGTCCGCAGGCTCGGGGACGAGGAATCCCAGGAGGAGCAGAGTGATGTGCATGAAGTGATCCGGATGCAGCGACACGAACGGAAAGGGCCGCAAAGCTTCCCGCAAAGGGTCGAGGCGACCGCGCAGGTGACCGGTCTCCACAGGGACCATGAGCGATGCCGAGAGCGCGTGCCCATCCTGCCAGCCGGGGTCCATGTGCCCCCCGAACTCCATGCGCCTCTCGGCGACGAACTCTTCCCAGATATCCTCGTAGCCTCCCATCGCGCAACTGTAGCAAATCGCGCCGGAAGCAAGGAACCGTATATGGTACGCTCCGGCGGTCCTGCGTACCGAGAGGGGGAAAGCGTTTGCCAACGGCCTCGGTGGCGGGACTGTTCCCGAAACGCGCGCCCGCCGCGTTCGTGATCCTCGCCTTCGCGCTCGGCGCGTTCGCTATCGGGTGTGGAAGTAGCGATGCGGAGCCCGACGGTTCCAGGGACGGCATTGGGAAGCCGGAGGCCGAAAGCCTGCCTGGCGTGATGGGCAGTCCGCCCGTAAACACTAGCTTGCGGGAGACGCCAGAGACGGAGCGGCGCAACGTCGTGCAGATCGTGCTCGAGTCCACCCGCGCCAGGTCCGTAACCCCGTACAACGAGGAAGTGCCGACCACGCCATTCCTCGATCGGCTCGCCGGCGAGAGTATCCTCGCCGAACGGGCTTACGCGGTCGTGCCCCACACCAACAAGGCGCTCGTGGCGACGGAGTGCGGCATCTGGCCGAAGCTGGAACGTGAGATCATCGAGGATGAGCAGGGCAGCATCCCGGCCCGATGTCTGGCCGATCTGCTCGGCGAAGAAGGCTACTCGACCGTCTGGTTTCAGAGCGGCGCCGACCGCCGGGAGAACCGCGGGCAGATGGTCGAAAACTTCGGCTACGACGAGTTCTATCCCGTGGGGACCATGAAGACCGACGATTTCCAGCGGTCCAACTACTTCGGCTACGAGGAGGCCGTGATGTTGCGTCCCAGCCGCGTCTGGCTCGAAGAGAATGGGGATAAGCCTTTCCTGGCGACGTACAAGACGGGCACGCCCCACAATCAGTATCTCGCCCCTGCGCGCCGTTACGGCAGGGTGGACTTCACCGGCAACGCCCCGCTCGACCGCTACCTCAACAGCGTCCGCTACGTGGACTTCTTCATGAGGGATCTCTTCCGGCAGTACAAGGAACTCGGGTTATACGAGGACACTATATTCGTGATATACGGCGACCACGGCGAGGCGTTCGGGGAGCACGGCCGTCTCCAGCACGACAACGTGATCTGGAACGAGGGCCTGCGCATCCCCCTCATAGTCCATTACCCGCGCCGGAAACCGGGCGAGCGCGTCGAGGAACTATCGAACCAGCTAGATATCCTCCCGACCACGACCGCGCTGCTCGGATACGAGGTGGTGGGAGGACGTTATCCCGGATACCCGCTCACTGATCTGCCCGAGAACCGTGAGATCCGGGCCAGTTGCTGGTACAACGAGCGGTGCCTGGCAAGCATCCGGGACGACGATAAATACATCTACCACTACGGCGAATATCCCGAAGAACTCTTCGACTTGCGCGCAGATCCCCTCGAAGAGAACAATCTCGCCGGCGACGCTCCCGGTCAGGGACTGGACGAGCGGCGCCGATCGCTTAGAGCTTCCGCCAATAGGCTGGCAACTTTTCGCACTTGGAGACTTTCTGTACGATCAAACCGCACCTCCACTGTCGATTGATACATTAGCTACTCGCCTATTGGCGGAGCCTCTTATCGAGTGGCGCGAGAACGTCATCGCCATGTACGAGGCGCGGTAGACGGACCCGTCTACCGCGCCTCGTGGAAGAACTTAGCGGGGGTTTTGGGCTAACTTACCCGGTCGGCGCGGACGACGTAGCGGACGAGCCAGTTGGGGCCTTCCGTCCAGTAGTCGCCGAAGTCCTCGATGCAGGTTTGCAGGGAGACCACGTCCCTGCCGGGAACCGGGTACGTCACCGAGAGGTCGGTTATCGGCACCTCGAGTATCTCGCTCACCGCGTAGGTGTAGGTCTGTCCGTTGGAGTCGGTCAGCAGGATCTCATCCCCAGCCGCCAGGTTGGGCAGGCTGTAGAAGACGCGGTCGCTCATGGTGCCCGGATAACCGATGCGGTGACCCGCTATGTAGGTGTTGGAACCCTCGACCCACGGGTAGCCGCTACCGGAAAGGTGACCGGTGCCCGCAGAGAGGCTTGACTCCGTGGTGCCCTCCACCACCGGGATGTCTTGGAGACCGATCTTGGGCACGGTCAGGTACATGGTGGTGTCCGTGGGAATCGCCGTCGCCGTCTGCTCGGCCGCCCGACTTTCCTGACGTTCCGCTCGCCGTTCAGCAGCGGCCTGCTCTGCGGCGGCTTGCTCCGCAGCGGCTTGCTCCGCAGCGGCTTGTTCAGCGGCAGCCTGTTCAGCGGCAGCCTGTTCAGCGGCAGCCTGTTCAGCGGCGGCTTCCTGCCTGGCGGCTTCTTTTTCGGCCGCGCTTCTGGCGGCCAGACCGGCCGCGCGCGCCTGCGCTTCGATCAGCGATCCATCCGCCACCTCCGGAGCAGCGGCTACTTCAGGGGCGTTGGCTCCCCGCACCGGCTCGCTCTCCTTGCCCAATACGGACATCCCGACCGCGACCGCGCCGAACACCAGGCACACAGCCGCCAACAGACCCAGTAGCATCCGGCGCTGCCCTTTGGAAAATCTCTGTCTACGGCCCATGTCTGACGGTCCTCTCCATACGAAACATCATGCCAGGGGGCGCCTTTGGCGCCGAAGCCACCCCAATGTAAATGAGTGTGAACGAAAAAGCAATACTCGAAACAAAAATTTAACAAACTCTTGGGGATCATCCCGTAGTCGTTCCGACGGCTCTCCTGCTAACATCGGCTGGTGAGGGGGGATCCGACAGCGTCGAGCGAGGATTCGGCAACCAGAGGATATCCTCTGCCGCCCGCGTTGGCCCGCCACGCCGCAGGGGAAGGGTTCGTCCCGGACGAGTTGCGCGCCGCGTGTCGGGAGGCGGGGGAGGGGCTGGGTCGGGAGGACGCGGTACGGGGCGTATTCCGGCCGGCGGCGGAGATGGTCGCGCTGTGGAGGGGGCTCGACCTGCCGGCGTGGGAAGCTCCTTACGTCCTCCGGGACGCGCGCCTGGGCTACCTGAACGGCTACGGGGCAGCGCTCGTGTCAGGGGAACTCCCCGGAGAGCGTGTCTCCCGCGCCGCCGAAGCGCGTTGGGGCGAGGGATGGCAAGAAAAACTGGAGGCCGCCCGCAAGAGGTCCGTGGGTTAGCCGGGGGCTGATCCTCCATCGTGGCGGCGTCCGATGCGCGGGAGGAACGCCAGGCGTTCCCCCTCTTCCGAAGCGTGGTGGCCCGCGTGGTCCATCTGGAGGGTGGTATGCTCGATGGCGAAATCCCGGTACAGGACCCTCTCCAGTTCGCGGCGCCGCTCGTGACAGTCGTGGTCCCGGCCGACGAGGACGTGGGCGGAGAGGGCAGGGAATCCGCTCGTGATCTCCCAGACGTGCAGGTCGTGGACCTCCTCCACGCCTTCGACTTCGACCATCTTGCGGCCGATCTCTTCGGCGTCGAGGCGACGGGGAGTCTGTTCCAGAAGGATGTTCACGGAATCGCGTAGCAGCGTCCAGGAGCTAGCCAAAACGAGTATCCCGATGAGGGCGCTGATGATCGGGTCGGCGTACACCCAGCCCGTGAGGATGATGACCAGCGAAGCCGCTATCGCGCCGACCGAGCCAAGCACGTCGGCGATCACATGCCGCAAAGCGCCCTGTAAATTCAGGCTCTCGCCCCCTGAGCGCGACAGTACCGCGGCTCCTGTCAGGTTGACCGCAAGCCCCACTGCGGCCACGGCCAGCATCCAGCCGCCGAGGACCTCGGGGGGGTCGGAGAAGCGCTGGTATGCTTCGATGAAGATCCAGATCGAGATCGCCACCAGCGTCATGCCGTTGAATAGCGCGGCCAGTATCTCAGCCCGCCGGTAGCCGAAGCTCCGGTTTGGTGTCGCGGGCCTCCGCGAGAGCCAGAACGCGAAGAGCGCCAGCCCGATGGAGGCCGAGTCGGAGGCCATGTGCCCTGCGTCGGCGAGCAACGCCAGCGAGCCGGTCAGCAGCCCTCCCACCACCTCCGCGACGAGGAAAGCCGTTGTCAGCCCGAAGACGATCGCGAGCGCCCGCCGATCCGGGTCACCGGCCCCGTGGCCCGCGTGCGAGTGTCCGGCATGAGAATGTCCCGCGTGCGAATGAGTCATGACTCTATTTTACTCGCGTCGCGCCGAAGACCAATCGTCCTTCATGCAGAAGGGGGAGCCATTAGCTCCATCTCGATGAACGTCTTCGCGCCCTCCGGTCCCGTCACCCGCAGTGAGATCTGGCCCCCGTCCGGCTCGAAGAGGACCTCGAAGGTCAGGAATGGGCAGCACGCTCTCTCGGCACTGATCATCCCGACGAGCTTCTCGGCCCACTCGGTGCTACCCGGAAAGGTGAAGGCGTAACCGTCTTCCAGATCGTCCACTCTCAACGTGCCGCTGAAGACGCTATTTATCAGTTCTCGCCGCTTCTCGAGGTCAGGCGCGGACAGGCTGCATGCCACTGGTGGAGAGTCCCTTTCGCGTCCTGCTATCTTTCTCATGTATTTCTCCTTTCGAGGGTTGTCAGCCGCGGGGAGAGGCGACCATCACCACGACACCAAGGACGGCGATCAGGGCGCCCAAAACATCGTACCTGTCGGGGTGCCATCCCTCTACCAGAACGCCCCAGATGAGCGCGAGCGCGATGAAGACACCACCATAGGCCGCGTAGACACGCCCGAAGG
>JBPCLT010000231.1:0-8174 GCA_051003015.1 Rubrobacteraceae bacterium
AAGCGCGTGCGCTCGGCCAAATGGTTGGGCTCTCCATGCTCGGAGCCGGTATTGATGATGGCGCAGACTTTCTTGAATTCCCTGCGGTCGGCGTATGCGTTGAGGCTGTGCCGCTTCCAGAACCACACGGCGGCTTTGGCCGCGTAGTCAGGGCGTTCCAGCAGGTCCGGCCGCGCCACGAGGTCGGCGTCGAGCACCTTCGAGAGGTTGGCGTAGGCGTCCCGCCAGGTGTTCATGAGGAAACCCCGGCCGTGGTAGCGCCACTGGTCGCCGAGGTATAATCCGTCGCCCCCCTTGGAACCGTAGCGGAAATACGCCTCGTCGCCGTACTCTTCCAGGGTGTTCAGCCGGTCGGTCTCCACCATGACGTTGCCCAAGAAGGCGGACATGCGCAGGGCCGTCGTTATGCCGGCCTTGCGCATCTCGGGGATGAGCGCCTCCCGGTACGTCTCGGCGTCCGCCGGTTTCAGGTTCGGGTTCCCGGATATCTCGATGAGTTGTCTGGCGGTAAAGAGCGGGACTTCCCGTTCCGGACGATCCGTCTCCGGGCGATCCGTCTCCGGCTGCTCGTCTGGTTGCTTTGGTTGCTCTGGTTTCGGTCGTTTCGACTTCGGTTCTTTCGGTTTCGGATGGTCCTTTCTAGGGCCTTCGCGGTCGTCTCGGGGCTCTTTGCCGCCTTCGCCGAAGGGGAGCAACCAGTCTTCCGCGTAGACCATGACCTCGTAGTACCAACCCTCGTGAGATTTCTCCAGGGTGACGTCATCGTTGACCCCTGGTCTTCCGCCGGCATCGTCATAGCTCTGCAAGACTTTGCCGCCGGGGATCACTATCGCCACGTGCCCCTGGTCTTTGACGTTCCGGTACTTGCGCCCGATGAGGGTCCAGGGCCGCCGCGCCTTTTCGAGGTCGAATGGGCGCTGCTTGCCGTGCTTCTCGAAATAGCCTTGCCTGGGGAAGTCCGGCGGAGCAGCGTTGGTGGCCCCGAAGTAGGCGACCACGCCGCCATCGTAGTTCGCGTTGCCCAGTGTCGGCACCGGCAACCCCACGGCCCTGCGGGCGAGGGTAGCGACCCCGGCGCAGAAACAGCCTTCGGCTTTGATCTCGGCGGGCGACGGCGGAGGCCCGTTCGTGCCCCAGGCGGGTCCCCGCGCCGGGACGATGCCGCTCTTCCACCAGGTGTAGCGGGTCCCGAGGATATTGTTCAGGTAATCCCACGCCTTCTTTTCGTTCTGCTCGAGTTTGGTTGCAGTCGGCAAAGCGTCACCTCCTCAGCCCCCCCATTCGGAGGGCAATCAGGTCACCACGATCCAGTACATGACTGCACGGGGCGATGAATCCGCGATGAATCGAGGAAAGAGGATGCGGTTTTCTTCTGAAAGCCTGCCCGCACGCTGAGAACGGTGAGACGCGAGATGCGTGGCGCTTCTCTATTAACGTGCGTTTACTCGCGCCCCCGGTACACGCGCTCGATGCCGTGCGCCCGCCGGTTCTCCACGTCTATCTCGATCATGACGGCGTTCAACTCGGCCGGACCTTTCGCCACCGCGAGGCCGGACGTCCTCTTTCCCAGGAAGAGGTCGAGAAACTGATCCCCATCGAAGCCTATGACACCCGTGGGGTCGCCGGTCATGCCCACGTCCGTCGCATAGGCTGTCCCGCCGGACAGCACGCCGAGGTCGGCGGTCGGGACGTGGGTGTGAGTCCCGACCACGGCCCGCGCCCGCCCCGCCAAATGACGCCCCAGCGCCTGCTTCTCGCTCGTGGCCTCGGCGTGAACGTCCACCAGTATCACGTCAGCGCCCGAAGATTCCAGATCCACCATTGCCAGATCCACAGCCGCGAAGGGCGAGCGCAACCCATCGTCCAGGAACACCCGCCCCTGCACGTTGACCACCCCGACGCGCGCGCCGTCCGCCTCGAAGACGCCCCAGCCACGCCCCTGCACGTTCTGTTTCAGGTTGGCCGGACGCACGATGCGCGGCTCCGCTTCGAGGAACGTCCCGTCGTCGGCGTCGAAGGCATGGCTGCCTAAAGTGAGGAAGTCCACCGACTCGAGTAAATCCCTGCCGCTCTTGGATGTTATGCCGCGTCCGCCCGGCGCCGAGTTCTCGCCGTTGGCTATCACGGCGTCGAGCGCGAGGTCCCGCCTCAGTCCCGGGACGAAATCCCGAACCGCCGCGCACCCGGAATCCCCTACTACATCGCCTATGAACAGGAGCCGGAACAACGCTACTCCGCGCTCACGGGAGACGCGCCGGCGCTTCGAGCGGCTCTATCTCGTCTCGGGGCCGGATGCGCCCGCCCGCCACGACCCTGGCGCAGATGCCGCCACGCTTTCTCAACGCCCGCGTCATGCCCGGTTCCGTCAATTTTTGGACATGCCCGCACGGCGGACGTGGCCTGTCGTATTCCAGGGTGACCTCCCCGACCCGGAAGCGCGTTCCGCGTAGATCCTCCAGCCGCACGCCGCAGGTGATGATGTTGCGCCGGTGCTCGCCGTTCTCGATCTTCAAACCTTCGTTCCGGATCTCCTCGAGGTCTTCGGCTTCTATGAGGGTGACCTCGCACACGTCCCCGAAGCGCGTCCAGTATCCGGTCCCTCTACAATACCGGTCTCCCTCCAACCCGCAACCTTCGAGCGCCCGCGCCTCCTCCACCCGCTCCATCGCCGCGCTGCCCTCCGACGTGATGAAGACCTCCTCTACCATCCCCGCCATGCCCCGCTCCTTCCCGGAAAGATTTCTCCAAAGCGTACCGGACAATGTTACCAACCGATGGAGCGAAGCATCCCATCCCGGTTGACAAGCCCCTCCGATTGGTATGACAATATCCACTGGTGAGGGATCGGGCGCCACGGACCAGGCTGAGGGACCGGGCGGCGGAGCAGCTTCTGGACATGGCCGTCTCGGGTGGCTTGAGGCCAGGGGATCGTCTTCCGCCCGAGCGCGAGCTCGTCCAGCGGTTGGGCGTGAGCCGCACGGTGGTGCGGGAGGCGCTGAACTTATTAGAGGCACGCGGGGTCATCAGCATCGAGCATGGGCGTGGCGCGGTGATGAGAGGAGGGAGCGCCGGCGCGGTACGTGATGCTCTGGGGTTCTTGCTGCGGGTGCGGGGGGAGAATCTGTGGGCGCTCCTGGAGATGCGGCGGGTGTTGGAGGTGGAGATCTCCGGCTTCGCCGCCGAACGGGCCGGAGATGAGGACGTGGCGGCGATGCGGGCGCAGCTCGACCGGATGCGCGCACTCATAGACACGCCGGAGGGGTACGTGGACGCGGACGTGGAGTTCCACGCGCTGCTCGCGCGGGCTGCACGCAACGGGGTGCTACTTACGATGCTGGAGCCCGTCGTGGATCTGCTGCGGGCCAGCCGCGAGGTGAGCGCATCCCGGCCCGGCAGCGCACGGCGGGCTCTCCGCGAACACGAAGAGATCCTGCGCCGCGTCGAGGAGGGCGACGCCGATGGAGCGCGGCGCGAGATGCGCCAGCATCTGGCGAACACGGCTGAGGACATCGAGGCGGCGCTCCGGGAAGGAACGCTCGAAGGTGCGCAAGATCCGGAGAAGGAGAGGATATGAAAGCCAACGAATTGCTGACGAGCCTCGGGTTGCCTGGCCGCGACTTGGCGGAGCTACCGGACTCGGGGAAGCGTTTCCCGGATGGGGCGCGGTATCGGGTCGAGATCCCAAGCGTCGAAGGTCCTCGCGTTCTAGAGGCGGTGCTCGACGAGGCGGAGAAGCGTGGCGTCCAGCTACATCGGATCTCGCAGGGGTCGGGGATCATGCTCCAGACGGACGTAGAGATCCTGGAGATGTGCGCGATGGCCCGCGAGTCGAACCTGGAACTCTCGCTGTTCGTCGGCCCGCGAGCCTCGTGGGAGACGGGGGCGACCGTCATCTCCGGCGCCGGCAAGACCCTGGGGGCGCAACATCGCGGCCAGGACCAACTCGCCTACGCCCTAGAAGACGTGTTGCGCGGCGTGAGCCTCGGGCTGCGCGGGGTGCTCGTCGCCGACGCGGGCCTCCTCTGGGTGCTGCGCGACCTGAAGAAGAGCGGCGATCTTCCGGCAGACCTCGTCGTAAAGGTCTCCGTGCAACTCGCTGCCGCGAACGCCGCCGCGATACAGGCGATGGAAGATCTCGGGGCCGATACGTACAACGTGCCGACGGACCTCAGCCTTCCGCAACTCGCGGCGATCCGGGCCGTGGTGGACATTCCGCTCGACGTTTACGTGGAGGCGCCCGACGACTTCGGCGGGTTTGTGCGTCACTACGAGACGCCTGAGCTTGTGCGGGTCGCCGCGCCGGTGTTCGTGAAGTTCGGGCTTCGCAACGCGCCGAACATCTATCCGAGTGGGACGCATCTTGAGGCGACGGCGGTCGCGCTCGGGCGGGAGCGGGTGCGGCGGGCGGAGATCGGGCTTTCGCTGCTGGAACGGTATTTCCCCGATGCCGAGACGACTGCGGCGGGTTCCAAGTTTCCCGGCATCCCCGTCGAGTGCGCGAAGGAGAGAGCATGAAGATCACGGACGTAGAGACCTTCGTCGTCGGCACGGACTGGCGCAACCTGACCATCGTGCGTCTGCGCACCGACGAGGGCCTCACCGGCCTGGGCGAGGCCCGGATGGTGAACCACACCGACGCCCTCGTCGGTTATTTGAAAGAGGCCACCCCGCGTCACGCCGTCGGCCACGACCCATTCCGCATCGAGGAGCTGGTGAGGAAGATGGGCCGCGACGATTTCTCGCGGGCCGGCGAGGTGATGAGCAGCGGTATTGCGATGTTCGAGACGGCGTGCTGGGATATCGTCGGCAAGGCGCTGGGACAGCCGGTCTACAACCTCCTCGGCGGACCTGTGCGCGAGAAAGTGAAAGCCTACGCCAACGGCTGGTACCGTGTCGAGCGCGAGCCCGAAGAGTTCCACGCCGCCGCGAAGAAGGTGGTGGAGCGCGGTTACAAGGCACTGAAGCTCGACCCGTTCGGGCCGGGTCACTACGAGATGGAGCGCGACGAGAAGATAAAGGCTGTCTCGCTCGTCGAGGCGGTGCGGGACGCCATCGGGCCGGAGACGGAGATCCTGCTCGAGATGCACGGCCGCTTCTCCCCGGCGACCGCCATCGAGATGGCCCGGATGCTCGAACCATACGGCCTGGGATGGGTCGAGGAGCCGGTGCCGCCCGTGAACCTGAAGGCGCTCAAGAAAGCCTCGGACGGCATAAACGCGACCGTGGCGACGGGAGAGCGCATCCACCAGCGCCTTGAGTACCGGGAGGTCTTCGAGCTGCAGGCGGCTGACGTTATACAGCCGGACATCAGCCACATCGGGGGGCTGCTGGAGACCAAGAAGCTCGCCGCGTGGGCGGATGCGTATTACGTGACGGTCGCCCCGCACAACGTGGGGGGTCAGATCAACACCGCCGCTGCCCTCCACCTCGCCGCCACGACGACGAACTTCCGCATCCAGGAGTACTTCAACGACTTCGCCGATCCGTGGGTGAAGGAGACGGCCACGGGCCTCCCCGAGGTGGTGGACGGGTACTTCGATCTCCCGAAAGGCCCCGGCCTCGGCGTCGAATTGAACGAAGAGACGGTACAAGCCCACCCCAAACAGGACGTCCACTTCAACCTCTTCTCGGAAGGCTGGGAACGCCGCGGCGAGCGGGGACCGGCGGAGTAGTGGCTGACCTGTCGGGCAAGCGGGCGCTGGTAACGGGCGCGGGCATGGGTATCGGCCAGGGTATCGCCGTGGAGCTGGCGCGCGGGGGCGCCGCCGTCGCTGTCCACTATGCCCACACCGAACCGGACGAGACGGCAGCGGAGATAGAGAAGCTCGGCGGCAAGGCCGCGACGGTGCAGGGCGACCTCAGCAAGGTTTCGGAGTGCGAACGGACGGTTGACGAAGCTGCGGAGGCCCTCGGCGGGCTGGACATCCTCGTCAACAACGCGGGCGTTACGAAGGCGCTGCCTTTTCTGGAGACGGACGAGGAGACCTACGACTCGGTCTTCGACCTGAACATCAAGGGCTACTTCTTCCTTGCGCGGCGGGCCGTGCCGTTCATGCTGGAGTCGGGTGGCGGGAGCATAGTGAACATAACCTCGATCCACGGCCACGCGGGCTTCCCCCGCCACGCGGCCTACGCGGCGACGAAGGGCGCCATCAACTCCTTCACCCGCGAACTGGCGGTGGAGTTGGCGGATCGGAAGGTCCGAGTAAACGCCGTCGGCCCCGGCATCATCGAGGTCCCTCGCTACTTCGACACACCGGGCTACACCACCGAGTTCGGCAACAGCCTGGTCCCCGCCGGAAGAGTCGGATACCCGAAAGACGTGGGACCCGCCGTCGCCTTCCTCGCCTCCGACGCCGCCGGCTTCATCACCGGACAGATCCTCTACGTGGATGGCGGCACCACCGCGAGGATGGGCCTGTGGTGGGAAGAAGTATCGGGCTAGATCCCGTCAGATGAATCCTTGACACGGATACAAATTGGTATGACAATGCCGGGGAAGAGTGCAGGGATCTTTGGGAAAGGGTTTCCGCGGGGACAAGGGAGACAGGGGGTAGCGGGATGGACGTGAGCCGGTTTATGGACCGCAGGCTCGGGCGCCGGCAGTTTCTGGCGGCGGGCGCTTTAGCGAGCGCGGGTTTGTTGTTGAGTGGATGCCGGCAAGAGGCGGCGCAGCAGGCGAGTCAGGGTGGCAGCGGATCAGGCGGTTCCGGCGGCATCTTCCCTGATACGCCCGAGTACAATTTCGTGTTCATCAACCACGTAACCACGAACCCGTTCTTCGTGCCGACGCAGTACGGCATCGAGGACGCGCAGGCGCTGCTCGGGACGACGTCGCAGTGGACGGGCTCGGAGGAGTCGGTCGTCAGCCAGATGGTGGGCGCAATGGAGACCGCCATCTCGGGGAACGCGGATGGGATCGCCGTGTCGGTGGTAGACCCCGAGGCTTTCAACGACCCGATCCAGAGTGCTTTGGATCAGGACATACCCGTGATCGCCTACAACGCCAACGGCGAGGGGCCGGGGACGAACCCGGCGCTCGCCTACGTGGGGCAGGACCTTTTCCAGTCCGGCGTGGAGATGGGCAACAGGATCGTGGAGATCGTGGACGAGGGGTTGGTGGCGTTGTTCATCGCGACGCCGGGCCAGCTCAACATCCAGCCGCGCATAGACGGGGCCAGGCAGGCGATAGAGGACTCCGGGGCGAACATCGAGATCCAACAGGTCACCACGGGCGCGGAGGTGACCGAGGAGCGCTCCAGGATCGAGGCATGGTACAACGGCCACAAGGACGCGACCGGGATGTTCGCCGTGGACGCCGGGAGCACCCAGGGCATCGCTCAGATCATGGAGCAGTTCGGGCTCGCCGAGAAGGGGGTCAAGGCCGGCGGCTACGACCTCCTGCCGGAGATCCTCACGTTAATGAAAGACGGGCACATAGACTTCACCATAGACCAGCAGCCCTATTTGCAGGGGTTCCTGCCGGTCATGCAACTCTACCTCTACAAGCTCTCCGGCGGGGTCACGGGGCCTGCGGAGACCAACACGGGCCTCATCTTCGTGACGCCCGAGATCGTGGACCGCTACCTCCAGACGGAGTCGCGCTTCGAGGGTGATTCCGAGGTACAGAAGATAGTGAAGTCCCCCGCGTAGGCCGGGAGGAGACTTGAGCGAGAAAACCGGAGAGACCGCCACGCGGGAGACGACGGGGACCAGGGAGCCCGGTCCCGCCCGCCGGATACTGGGCGCCCTGGTCCAGGTGCGCGAGACGAGCGTCCTGCTGGTGGCGGTAGGGATGGCGGTGTATTTCCAGAGCGCAAACTCCGCCTTCCTCTCGCAGCAGAACATCCTCTCGATCGCCCGGTTCGCCGTGCCGTACGTGGTGATCGCGGCGGCTTTGTGTTTGCTGCTCATCTGCGGCGAGATAGACCTCTCGGTCGGCCAGTCGTTCGCGTTCGCGCCCATCGTTATGTACCTGGCCTACGACAAGCTCTTCCTGGAGTTGCCGCTCGCGGTCCTCGTGGGGCTGCTTGCGGTGGCGCTCGTCGGGCTGATAAACGGTGTGATCACGGTCTACCTCGGCGTCTCTTCGCTCATCGCGACGCTCGGGATGTACTTCTTGCTTGCGGGCCTAAGTGTGACACTGACCGGCGGTTTTCCGGCGACTCCGCCGG
>JBPCLT010000232.1:0-5267 GCA_051003015.1 Rubrobacteraceae bacterium
CCGTAGCCTCTGAGGGCGCCCAGGGCCCAGTCGAGAGGCGTGATCCGGGCTATGTGGACCTCCGAGCCTGACAGCTCCCGAAGAATTCCGGCGAACTCCCGGTAGCTCCGGGGCCACCAGGTAGCTCCACCGACCACGACTATGGGTTCAGCGACCATGCGATGAGTATATATGCCCGCGCCAGCCATCCTTACGCCAGGTTCGCCTGCACGCCGTCGAGGACGAACTGGACGGCCAGGGCGGCGAGGAGGACGCCGAGCACGCGGGCGAGGACGTTCGCGCCGGTCTCTCCGAACAGGCCCATGATGCGGGAGGCGAGTAGCAACGAGACGAGCGTCGCGAGGAGTACCGCCAGGAGCACGAGGGTGAACACGGCGACTTCGGGGGCGCTGCGTCCCCCGGTGTAGAGCAACACCGTGGTGATCGCGCCGGGACCGGCGAGGAGGGGTATCGCCAGCGGGAACACGGAGACGTCGCCCTCGTATGAATCTTCTTCTTGTTCGCGCACGGTTCGGGAACGCATCCCGGAGGGACGGGCGAAGATCATATCCAGCGCCACGAGAAAGAGCAGCAAACCGCCCGCTATGCGGAACGCGGGAAGCGTGATGCCCAGGGAGTTTAGAAGCACGTCGCCGGCGAGCGCGAAGGCGAGGAGGATGATGGAGCCGAGGACCGCTCCCCGGATGGCCGTTGCGCGGCGGCGGCTCTCCGGGTAGCCGCGAGTCAGCGCCGCGAAAATCGGGGCGAGACCCAGAGGGTCAACGACTACGAGCAGCGTGATGAAGGAGTTGAAGACCAGCTCGGACATGACCCAGGATTATACGGGACCCCAGACCACGGAATATGGGCGAACGTTTCGCGTCCCTTGCTGTTCGGGAGAGCTAGGGGTCGAATCCCTTCTCTTCGACTTCCGTATAAGATGGTCCGGTCGAAATGCCGTCGGATGGTAAGGGGAGATCGGGCGTATGAAAGCGGTGATCATGGCCGGAGGAAAAGGGACCAGGCTCCGGCCGCTTACAAGCAACCAGCCGAAACCCATGATCTCCATAGCAAACAAACCCTGCATGGAACATATCATCAACCTCCTGAAACACCACGGCTTCGAGGACATCGTGGTCACGGTGGAGTTCCTCTCCGAGGAGATCCAGGACTACTTCGGGGACGACTCGGCCTGGGGCGTGAAGCTGTCGTACTCCGTGGAGGAAGAGCCTCTCGGGACGGCCGGCTCGGTGAAGTTCACGCAGGATAGGCTGAACGAGAGGTTCGTAATAGTGAGCGGCGACGCCCTGACGGACGTGGATCTCTCGGCGGTCGTAGCGTTTCACGAGGAGCGTGGGGCCGAGGCGACGCTGGTCCTGAAGGAGGTGGATGACCCTTCGGAGTTCGGGATCGTGGTTCTCGATGACGACGGTCGCGTCTCCCGTTTCTTTGAGAAACCTGACCCCGATGAGGTCTTCTCGTACACTGCCAACACCGGCATCTACGTCCTGGAGCCGGGCATTCTGGACGAAATCCCCGCCGGCGAGGAACACGACTTCGCCAAAGATCTCTTCCCGAAGCTTCTGGAGGCCGAGCGTCCCATATACGGCTACGTCACTGATGGTTACTGGGAGGATATCGGCAACATCGAGCAGTATCTCGACGCCCAGAAGGCCGCGCTGGATGGCGGCATCCGGGGTCTTTGCATACCCGGCGAGAAGTTGCGGGAAGGCGTGTACGTGGGGCGCGGCACGCGGATAGATGAAAGCCAGGTCGAAGCCCCCGTGGTCCTCGGCGAGGACGTTGAGATCGCGGCGGGCGCTCGCGTCGGGCCGCACTCGGTCATAGCCTCGAACGTGCGGATAGGGGCAGGGGCTTCGGTGGCGCGCAGCACCGTGGACGAGCGAACGGTGATCGGGGAGGAGGCGGAGCTGGACGGGACTTTGATCATGAAGGACTGCATCGTCGGGCCTCGGGCGCGGCTCCTGGAAGGCAGCGCGCTCGGGGACGGGGCGGAGATCGAGGAGGATGCGACCGTCACATCCGGCGTGGGCGTCTATCCAGATGAGACCGTCGAGGAGGGCGAGAGGGTCACCGAGGACGTGGGCGAGGACGAGGAGTAGGCGTTGCGCGTATACAGCGATCCCGCCTCCGAATGCCACGTCAATGCCCTGGCTCCGGTGGAAGCCCCGGAGCGGTTCCCAGCGGCGATGGCCGGCGCCGCGGCGGCGGAGAAGGCCGGACTGCCGGTCGAGTACCTTTCCTGCGAGCCTGCCCCCGAAGCCGCACTGAGCGCGGTCCACGATACTTCCTATTTGCAGATCCTGAGAAGACTCTCCCGCTCGGGTGGGGGTTTCCTCAGCCCGGACACGGGGATCAACCCGTACTCCTTAGAATCAGCCACCCTGGCGAGCGGAGCCGCCTGCTCCGCCGTCGAGAGAGCGCTCTCGGGCGAGATGGCCTTCTCCATCGCCCGCCCTCCCGGCCACCACGCGGGAAGGGACTACGGGATGGGCTTCTGCCTGCTGAACCACGCCGCGGTCGCCGCCACCCACGCGCGCTCCCTCGGAGCGCAAAGGGTCGCCATTCTCGACTGGGACGTCCACCACGGCAACGGCACCCAGGACATCTTCTATGCGGACGATAGGGTTCTCTACTTGTCCGCGCACCAGAGCCCGTTCTATCCGGGCACCGGAGCGTCCCAGGAAGTGGGGGAGGGCGACGGTCAGGGTTTCACGGTTAACGTACCGCTGACCGCTGGTTCGGATGAAGATGCGTACGCGGCGGTCTTCGCGGGCGTGTTCCTGCCTGTCTTGCGACAGTTCGGGCCGGAATTGCTCATCGTATCGGCTGGTTTCGATTCCCACGCCGATGACCTTCTCGGCGGCATGAGTCTGGAAACGGAGAGTTTCGGACGCTTCGCGGCGGTGCTCGTGTCGCTCGTGCAGGAGATCGGAGCTCCACCTCCTGTGTTCGTTCTGGAAGGCGGCTACGAACTCCAGGCACTGACCGAAAGTGTCGCCGCCACCATCGAGGGCGCGGAGCGGGGTTCGCCCCCCGGATGGGAGTACTCGGGGACCGCGAGGCCCGTTGAACAGAGCCGCGAAGCTCTGGCTCCTTTTTGGGGGAGCTTGCGGTAGGCTGGTACAGAGCCAGCCGCTCCCAGTTGTAGGTTCCAGCCCCATGCTCTATCCGAGGCCCGCTTCCCTGGCGCGGATGATGGCCTGGGCCCGATCCGCAACTTGCAGCTTGGTGAAGATATTCGAGACGTAGTTGCCGATAGTCTTGGTGCTCAACGACAGTTGCCTGGCGATAGAGGGATTGGGATGCCCCTGGGCGATGAGGTTCAGGACCTCACGCTCGCGGTCGGTGAGCGTCGGAAAGACCTGTGGCGGCGCGGCGGGCTGGGGGGCTGCGAAGTAGGCGAGAACCCGGGTTGCGATCACCGGGCTGAAGATCGCCTCGCCTTTGCCCACCGCCCGGATCGAGAGCACCATCTCTTCCTCGTCGGCGTCCTTCAGGACGTACCCGCGCGCGCCGGCCCTCAAGGCCATGAACACCGAGTCGTCGTCCTCGAAGAGCGTCACTATCAGGATGCGGACGCTCGGGCTCTCCCGCAGGATCCTTCGTGTGGCCTCTATGCCGTTTACCTCCGGCATCTGTAGGTCCATCAAGACCACGTCGGGCTGCAGATCGGTGGCACACACGACGGCCTCCTCGCCCGTCGCCGCCTCGCCGACGACCTCGAACTCGGGCACCGTTGAGAGCAGGGAGATCATGCCCTTGCGGAAGAGGGGATGGTCTTCGGCGATGAGGATACGTAAGGTCTCCAACCTTCTCACTCCTTCTCCAGCGGTAGACGGACCAGCACCAGGGTGCCGCCCTCGTGGGCAGACTCAACGACGCAACTCCCGCCCAGCTCGGACGCTCGCTCGCGCATCGAGGAGAGGCCAATGCCCGCGCCACGCTCTGCGGGGATGCCGACGCCATCGTCAAAGATCTCCATCGCCACATCCTCCTTCACGCCGAGCAGCACGACGCAGGTCTTCGCGCAGGCGTGGCGGACTACGTTCGTCAGGGCCTCCTGGGCGATGCGGTAGACGGCCACCTCGACGGCTGCGGGGAGGTCGGGAAGGTCTTCAAGGGCCTCAACCGTCACGCGCAGTTGTCCACCCTCTGAGCCGTAGCGCTCGGCGAGTCGGCGTAGTGCCTCTACGAGCCCCAGGTCGTCTAGGGCCGGTGGTCTAAGGTCGTAGACCAGGCGTCGGATGTCGGCGATGGCATCACGGAGCTCCTCGCGCAACTCTACTACAACCTCCTCGGCAGCCTCAGGGTCACGCGGGATGAGGCGAAGGACAGCCCCAGCCTGGATGTTCAACCCGGCAAGTTGTGCGCCCAGGCCGTCGTGCAGGTCACGCCTGAGACGTCTCCGCTCCTCCTCCCTGGTTGCTACCAGCCGCTCGCGTGAGTGCTGCAGGTCCGTGGAGAGCCTCACGGCATGGACAGCAACCTCAGCTTGTCGGGCGAGGTCCTCAAGCAAGCTGCGGTCGGCATTTGAGAAGCCTTCACCAGGTGCCCTGGGAGAGAGTACCAGGCGTCCTATTTCTTCTCTTTGGTAGACCAGCGGAAGCGTTTCCGGCTCACCTCTAGGTGAGCCGTAGGCGGCGGCGGTCCTGAACCCCCCGCCCTCTTTAAGGAGGATAGCCGCGTAGGGTAGCTTCAGAGCCTGGGCGATCGTCTCGGCGATCGTGGGCAGCACGCTCTCGGGGGCGAGGGTAGCTTCGAGGCGTTTCCCCAGGCGCGAGATCACAGCGTAAGGATCATCTCGCTCGCCGTAAATCAGGCGATTGACGCCGCGCTGGAGTCTGCCCCGTAGCGGCTGGAACAGGATGGCCACAAGCCCTGTGGCCAAGAGCGAGACGGCGAGGTTGCC
This sequence comes from Rubrobacteraceae bacterium, assembly GCA_051003015.1. Classification (GTDB taxonomy): domain Bacteria; phylum Actinomycetota; class Rubrobacteria; order Rubrobacterales; family Rubrobacteraceae; genus JACDGB01. Next base: position 4,913 of record JBPCLT010000232.1, read on the forward strand.
CTGAGCCTGGAACAGGGCTCCCAGAGCTACAACCGCGAGAACATAGATCCCGACGACGCAGGCGCTAAGAGAGCCGTAGACGAGGGTGCGGTTTATGAGGAGGTCTACGTCGTAGAGTCGGTATCTGAGGATAGCGATGTAAGTGAAAACTGGAACGGCGAGCGCAGCGTACACGCCCAAATAACTGATAAAAATGAGAAACTCCCAGTTCCATGGACCCGTGTAGTTCGGTGAGTTTTTGAAGAGGAGGAAGTAAGTATTTAAGTGGTGGAGTACCACATCAATCAAGGCCACGCTTACGCACACAGTTGCTGGCACAGCGGCGTACAAGAACCATTTGAGCTGCTGGCGTTCA
>JBPCLT010000233.1:0-3875 GCA_051003015.1 Rubrobacteraceae bacterium
CGAGGACTCCTTTGATGCCATCGGCTCCTACGCCGAGAACGGCTCGGCCTGCGTCCAGGTCTTCGCCGTTCGCGACGGCCAGGTGGTCAACCGCGACTCGTTCCTCCTCGACAACTACGGTGAGGAGACCGCCGAGAGCGTCGCCCTGAAGTTCGTCCCCCAGTACTACGACAACGCCCCCGTCCCACGCGAGGTGCTGGTCCAATCCGGGGGGGCCGAGGAGACCCTGGCCCCGCTGCGCGACCACCTCTCGCAGGTGCGCGGCACGAAGGTGGACGTGCGTCGGCCGCAGCGCGGGGACAAGCGCCGCGTATTAGAGAACGCCGTGCGCAACGCCGAGCTCGGGCTCTCCCACGAGAAGATGCTCGACGAGGCCCGCCGCAACCAGGTGGCCTCGACGCTCGACGCGCTGCGCGAGGAGCTGGCTTTGCCGAAGCTCCCGATGCGCATCGAGTGCTACGACATCTCGAACACCATGGGCACCAACTCCGTCGCCTCGATGGTCGTCTTCCAGGGCGGTAAGCCGGCCAAGGATCAGTACCGGCGCTTCAAGATAAAGACCGTCGAGGGCGCCGACGACTTCGCCAGCATGGCCGAGGTCATAAAGCGCCGCCTCGAACGGCTCAAGGAGGAGGACGAGAAGTTCCTGCCCGCGCCGGACCTGATAGTGCTCGACGGCGGCAAGGGCCAGCTCTCGGCCGTCGTCCCCGTCTTCGACGAGATGAACGTGGGCGAGGACCTCCCTGACATCCCCCTGCGCTCCCTCGCCAAGAGGGACGAGGAGGTCTTCGAGCCGGGCCGCCCCCGGCCCGTCCTCCTGAAGCGCAACTCCCCCGAGTTGCACCTGCTCCAGCGGATCCGCGACGAGGCCCACCGTTTCGCCAACTCCTACCATCGCAAGGTCCGCGGCAAGGCCATGACCCAGTCCGTCCTAGACGACCTGCCGGGCATTGGCCCCGCGCGCCGAAAGCAGATCCTCGACCACTTCGGCACCCCCGACGCCTTCCTGAATGCCTCTCTCCGAGACCTCGAAGCCGTCCCGGGCCTCCCCGGCCGCGTAGCCCGCGAGGTCCACGCGAGGGTCCACAGGTAGGCATCAGGCCTCAGGTCTTGCAGGATTGTCTTGGGTTCGCGTTCATTGCCGGCTCTCCGGAGTCGGGGAATTCGGAACGCCGCGCTGTCTATAGACATGGCGTACACGGAGACGGTCGAATGGTGGGGATGTCCCGCGCAGAATCCCGGTAGTGCTTCTTCTGGCACCAACGACCTTGAGTGGTTTGCTTATATGGAGAAGGTAATAGGAGGAGCGGCGGGCGACACCATAGCCGGCGGCAACTACTGAAAATGGGGTGAGAACCCCGTTTCGGGTTACGCTTTCGAGGACTTCCGTAACCACCATAATGGGCAATTCCTACGACGACGCGAGCGGAACGGGCAGCGGCCACGTCGAAACCATCCTCTTCGATAATGATTCGAACGTGGACTTCGCCCGGGTACAGACGCTGGTTCCGTAGATGGGTTCCGAAGCAGATCCCACCATGCCGGGGCCGTGACAGCCCCGGCTCTTTTTGTTGCGTGGCTTTACGAAGTGTCGCCGGTCAGGATTTCGAGGAAGGTTTTCGGGCCCGTGACCTCGGCGCCGCGCCGCGATTCGGGCGGGTAATGCTTGAGGTTTCCGGTCATGAGGTTAGCGTCCGCTGCTGCCGCCGTCTCCAGAAACGGGAGGTCATCCGGGTCAGGCAACTCCGCGTTTAGCACGGGCGGGTTGACCTTGACGCCCTCGTGTTCGATGAACTCCAGCAAAGCGTTCACGTTCGCGGGAGTAAACCCGAACTTCTCGCGCCGGAGAACTTCTCGCCATTCGGCAAGGATGCGGTCATCATAGGCAACGATCAGATCGCCTCTCAGCGCCAGATCCAACACCCTCCCCGGCGCTCCGAAGGCGTTTATGAGGGCGGAGACCAGGACGTTTGTGTCCAGCACCACCCTCCCGGCCAAATCAACGCTCGTCTCTGTGCGCGGCTATCTCGGCATTCACGCCCTCGGCCTTCAAGCCTCTTGCCGAGGCAGTCCGGCGCATATCGGATACGGCCAACTCGGCTTTAGCGCGCCTCACGGCCCGCACTGTTTCCTCCAAATCCTCACCGCTGACCCCCAGCATCAGCGCCACCGGCTTGCCCCTGGAGGTGATCACAACCTCTCCCTCCCCAAGCCGCTCGAAGATCGGTTTGGGATTGACCCGGATCTCCCGTGAACTGACGAATTCCATCATATATCCTCTTGTAGACTTTAACGTTACTACAAAGTCTACACCAGATCTGTGTCGCCGTTCATGCTCAACGGGCACCAAGCAACTTTAGTTGTTGACCGTTGGCTTTGGTCGTTCCCTGACGATCCCTGCTTCACAATTCGCCCTCGCTGCCTGTACGAACCCGATGAGATTCGTGTTCGAGCGGTGGTCTCGGACAGAGACATCCTTGCTGATAGCAGAACCGCTGATGGCTGACGGATTCCTTTAAATCTACCTTAAATATACGCTCATTCGTTGCAACTTGTTTGGACTGATGTTACCTTCCGGCCACAGAGCATGGATCACTCACCGCAGCACAGACGGAACGGCGCCACGTGAGCGAGGAGGCACCGACGGTCGAGGGGACCGCCGGCAGGCGCCGGATCGTCATCATCACCGGGCTCTCGGGGGCTGGCAAGTCGAACGCTTTGCAGGCCTTCGAGGACGCGGGGTACTACTGCGTGGACAACCTGCCGCCGCGCATGGTGCCGGCCGTGATGGAGGCCACGGGTGAGGGCGCCGGTGGGCCGGACGGCGTGGTCGCGGTGATGGACACGCGGGGGCGGCGGTACTTCGGCGAGGAGCTGGAGCGGAGCCTGGAGGCGGTCGAGCAGGAGAAGGGCTGGGACCACAGGATCCTGTTCATCGAGTCCGACGACCCGAGCCTCGTCCGGCGGTACAAGGAGAGCCGCAGGCCCCACCCGGCCGCGCGCAACGGGGACGTGCTAGAGGCCATTCGGCGGGAGCGGCAGGACCTCTCGACGCTGCGGGAGATGGCCGACCTGATCGTGGACACCTCAGGGTACTCTGCGCTCGACGCCAGGCTGCGCTTCAAGAAGCTCGCCGAATCGTTCTCCAGCAGGCTGACTTTGTCCCTGATCTCCTTCGGCTTCAAACACGGAACCCCCATGGACGTGGACACGCTCCTCGACGTCCGCTTTCTCCCAAACCCCCACTACGACCCGGACCTTCGGCCGCTCACGGGCCACGACGCGCCGGTCAGGGACGCGGTCCTTGGCTCCGAAGACTGCCAGCAGTTCCTGGAAAAAGCGTGCGACATGCTCTCGTTCCTGATCCCACGCTACGACGCCGAGGGCAAGACCTACTTCACGCTCGGCATCGGCTGCACCGGAGGCCGCCACCGCTCCGTCGCCATCGTCGAGGAACTCGCCCGGCGACTGGACGAGCTAGACACCGGCGTAGACCTCTTCGTCCGCCACCGGGACGTGGAGAGGTAGCGGTCAGCTTTCAGCGGTCAGCCATCAGCCAAAACCCACAACGGCCAGATCTGGTAGTGACTTCGATACCTCGCATCACCGCGCAACCCGATAGACTAGGTTATCGTGAGAACAAAGCACCGTGGGCTGAGAAGCTGATGGCTGATAGCGCCGACCGAAGGGAGGCTCCTTGTCCGGCATGATGGTCGATGGAGCGTGGAAGACCGAGGGTGATATACCGAGGGAGAACGGCCGTTTCATGCGGTCCACGACTAGCTTTCGGGGTTGGATCTCATCAAATGGCAGCACGGATTTTCCGGCGGAGGCGGGCCGCTACCATCTCTACATAGCGTGGGCCTGCCCCTGGG